>JAEYAU010000268.1 GCA_023404705.1 Pseudomonadota bacterium | reverse complement strand
GCGCGCCGCCCACGCCCCGAGCCTCGAAGGGCGACGGGCCGAGGCGCCGCCACGAGGATCTTGAACCGCCCGGGCCGTTCATCCTTCGAGGCTCGCGAGCTGCGCTCGCTCGCACCTCAGGATGACGGATCAAGCGACGGCGCTCTCGTCAGATCCCGCCCACGCAGATGTATTTGACGTTCAGATAATCGTCGCAGCCGTATTTCGAGAGCTCGCGGCCGATGCCGGATTCCTTGTAGCCGCCGAAGGGGGCCATCTCGGTGGTGATCACGCCGGCATTCACACCGACCTGGCCGTATTCCAGGCCCTCGGCGACGCGGAACGCGCGGCCGAGATCGCGCGTGAAGAAGTAGCAGGCGAGGCCGTACTCGGTGTCGTTGGCCATGCGCACGCCCTCCTCCTCGGTCGTGAACTTGAAGAGGGGCGCCACCGGGCCGAACGTCTCCTCGCGCGCGACCGCCATGGCGGGCGTGACATCGGCGAGCACGGTCGGCTCGAAGAAAGTGCCACCGAGCGCATGGCGCTTGCCGCCCGCGATCACGCGCGCGCCTTTGTTCACGGCATCCGTGATGTGCTCCTGCACCTTCGCGACGGCCTTGTCGTCGATCAGCGGACCCTGCTGCACGCCGCTCTCGGTGCCGTTGCCCACTTTGAGCTTGCGCGACGCCTCGGCGAGCTTCTCGGCGAACTTGTCGTAGATGCCGGCCTGCACGATGAAGCGGTTGGCGCAGACGCAGGTCTGGCCCGAGTTGCGATATTTCGACTGGATGGCGCCCTCGACCGCCGCATCGAGATCGGCGTCGTCGAACACGAGGAACGGTGCGTTGCCGCCGAGCTCCATCGAGACACGCTTCATGGTGCCGGCCGCTTGCGCCATCAGCTTCTTGCCGACCTCGGTCGAGCCCGTGAAGGTGATCTTCTTCACGATCGGGTTCGAGGTCAGTTCCGCGCCGATCTCGGCGGCCGAGCCCGTGACGATGTTGACGACGCCGGGCGGAATGCCGGCCTTCTCGGCGAGCACGCCCCAGGCGATGCCCGAGTAAGGCGTCTGCGAAGCCGGCTTGATCACCATGGTGCAGCCGGTCGCGAGCGCGGCGCCGAGCTTGCGCGCGATCATCGAGGACGGAAAATTCCACGGCGTGATGGCGCCGACCACGCCGACCGGCTCCTTGGTCACCAGGATGCGGCGGCCCTGCCACGGCGTCGGGATCACGTCGCCATAGATGCGGCGCGCCTCCTCGGCGAACCAGAGGATATAGGCTGCGCTGCCGCCCACCTCGCCGCGCGACTCGGCGAGCGACTTGCCCTGCTCCACCGTGAGGAGCATGGCGAGCTCCTCCTTGTTCTCCTCGATCAGCGCCGCGAGACGGCGCATCGCGTCGGCGCGCTCCGAGGCGAGCTTGGCGCGCCAGATCGGGAATGCGGTCTGCGCGGCTTCGATGGCGCGCTTGGTCTCGGCGCGGCCGCAGCTCGGCACGGTGCCGATCAGTTCGCCGGTCGCCGGATCCTTGACCTCGATCACCTTCTTGGAGTCGGCCTGCACCCACTCACCGCCGATGAAATTGGCTTCGCGCTTGTAGTCGAGCTTCTGCAGCATGAGAGCGCCTCCTCTGATCGGATGACTTCAATTCGTGGGGTTTCCGGCACGATACGCCAAGGCGTGGGGCTGACGCCATCCGCCGGACCGCATGGCGGGTGCGCCGGGGCGGAAAGGCCAATTCCTGGTAACTGGCTGCGCCGTAAGGGAGATTCAAATTTCTCGGGAGGGTTTGAACCGGTTTCCGAGAGGGCGCGACCAATGAGCATCCGGGCCATGAAACGGCTCACCCAAACATCCTCAGGGGGATGACCCTATGTCCAAGTTCACCAAGCTCGCCGCTGGTTCGCTCGCTGCCCTCACGCTCGTCGCGGCTGTCGCGACGACCTCCACCCAGGCTCAGGCCGGCCACAAGGGCTGGGGCATCGCGGCGGGTGTCGCCGCCGGCGCGCTGATCGCGGGTGCGGCTGCTTCGCACGCTTACGGCGGTGGCTACTACGTGGCTCCTGGCTACGCGCCCTGCAAGTTCGTGCCGCGCTACGACTACTGGGGCAACTACATCGGCTCCAAGAAGGTCTGCTACTACTACTGAGAGTTTTAGGGCTGATCGGCGCGTCCGCCCCCCCTTCCACCCCCGCGCCGATCTTCTCGACCCGCCCGGATGTCCCCTCCGGGCGGGTCAACTCGTTCTAGCGGGCTGCGCGGCAAGTTTTTCCTGCGCGTCTTCCCCGAATTGCAGATCATCGGAAATTCGGGAAACATGTCCCGGTCGATGATTTGGGGACTCGGATGACACGCGCGGCGGCCCGACTCGGACCGATCACTCTCTTCATGCTTTTGGCATTGGCCGCGCCACGGACGGCGACCGCCGCAGGCGGCGCCTATGCGGTGGATGACGCCGGTGTCGATCCGGGCGTGTGCAAGGTCGAATCGTGGGCCGCATTCGCGAGCAACAGTGATTTCATCGGCGTGGTTTCCCCGGCCTGCTCGGTAGAAATCGGGCGGCCGATTGAGATCGGTGTCGCTTATGCGCGCACGCGCGGCGACCGCGAATGGGGCGCCGAGTTCGCACCGAAAGCCAAGATCAACCTGCTTCCGGTTGAGACCGGAAAGGTCGGCGTCGCGATCTCGCTGCTCACGAGTTTCGATCTCTACACGGGCGAGAACAGCGGCACGATCGTCAACGTGCCGGTGACCTTCGCGCTCTCGGACAGCTTCCGCGTCAACCTGAATGGCGGCTGGTTTCACGACCGCCGCGCCATGCAGGATCTCGCAATCTACGGCGCCGGCGTCGAATGGAATCCGATCAAGCCGGTCACATTGCTTGCCGAAATATTCGGCTTCGCAGGCCCGGAGACCGAGCGACGGACCGATCGGCAGCCGCGCGGCCAGGCCGGCATCCGCTTCACGCCCGTCGAGACCATGGACATCGATCTGATCTACGGGCGCAACATCACGGGCGAGAACGCCCATTGGGTGACGCTGGGCCTCAACCTGCGCTTCCCGGTGGCCGCAAAGTAAGCGTTGCCATCGACCCGCGGGGTCTACGCCTCGTCGGCGATCGGGTTGCGCAGCACGCCGATGCCTTCGATCTCGATCTCGCAGACATCGCCATTGCGCATCCAGGCGGGCGGCTTGCGGGCGTGACCGACGCCGGACGGCGTCCCCGTGAAGATGATGTCGCCGGGCTCGAGCGTCATGCCTTGCGTGATGTAGACCAGCATCTCGGGGATCGGGAACATCATGTTGTCGGTGTTGTCCGACTGCATGACCTTGCCGTTGACCCGGCTCTCGATCTTCAGACCCTTGGCGGCGTCCGGGAGCGCATCGGCCGTGACCATCCAGGGGCCGAAGCCGCCGGTGTGGTCGAAGTTCTTGCCCATGTCCCACTGGGTGGTCTTGCGCTGGAATTCGCGAATCGAGCCTTCGTTGCCGCAGGAATATCCCGCGATGCAGGACGTGGCGTTCTGCAGCGTGAGATGCTTCGCCTTCTTGCCGACGATGAGGATCAGCTCCGCCTCGTAGTCGAGCTGCTCGGAGGCCTTGGGGCGGATGATCGGGCTCTCATGCGCCACCATCGACGAGAGGCCGCGCATGAAGATGGTCGGGAATTGCGGGATGTTGTCGCGCTGCGGGCCTTCTTTCACATGGTCGAGATAGTTGAGGCCGAGGCAAATGATCTTGCCGGGATTGGCGACGGGCAGCGCGTAGGTGAGACCCTGCAGCGAACGACGCGCCGAGGCCGGGGCGCTCTTGGCGATATCGCCGAGTTGCTTGGTGTCGCCGCCGCTCGCCGCGAGCCAGGCGCCAAGATCGTTCGGCACATTCGAGTCGAAGGCCTGGAAGTCGATCACCTGATCGCCCTCGACCACGCCCAGCCTCGGCCCCGTCTCACTCCCGAATGCCACGATCTTCATGTCGCTGTTCCTTTTGGTTCGCGCGCGCCGTTATGGGGCGAATGCAGGCGTTGCGCAATCACCGCGTCGCATCGCTGACATGCTGCGCCATCTCGGCGCGCGTGGCGATCCAGATATCGTCCCGGGCGCGCGCCTTGGCGGCGATCGCCTCGTAGGCCCACGCGCCCGATGGGCGGCCGTAGACGTGGCAGTGGGCCGTGACGTCGATCATCACGGCCTCGTCCTCGCGCAACGCGCCCTTCAGCAGATCGTCGAACAACTCGACGAACTGGCGCGGCGAGCGGCCGAAGCGCATGGCATGCGGCAGATCGTTGATCTCCATGGTGAGCGGGATCGCGACGATACGGCCCGCATCGAGCTCCTGGATGTAGGGACGATCGTCGTCGAACACGTCGCCGTGCCAGGCATAGCCGGCCTCGAGGAGCAGGCGCGCACCGTCGGGGCTCGGCGTGCCGCGCGGGCTGATCCAGCCGCGCGGGCGCACGCCCGCCACGGCCTCGAGCCGCTCGGTGGTGCGCACGATGTCGTCGCGCACGGCCTCGGGCGAAAGCTTTGCCGGGATGATGTCCTGCGCGAAGGAATGCGCGACGATCTCGTGCCCGGCTTGCGCGATCGCGCGCACCATGTCGGGCGTGCGATCCGCGAAAATGCCGCTCGTCATCACGCTGGCGCGCACCTTCGTGCGGTCGAGCACCCTCAGGAGGCGCGCGATCCCGCGCGTCGCCCCGTAAGTGCCCCAGGAGAGCGCATTGGTGTCGAAGGTCCCGGCCGGCAGCGGGTTGCCCATCGGGCCGAGGCCGGGCGCAACGCCATCCGACCAGCCCTCATAGGCGAGGTTGAACACCACCGCGACGTGACGGCCACCTGGCCAGCGAAAGCTCCAGTCGACGCGGCGCACGCGCGCACCGCGCGCCACGGCATCGCGCTCCATGCTTACCTCCGTATGTGGACCAATGTCCGGCGAGGACAACGCGACTATCGCGAACCGCGCGGCCGGTCAACGCAGGCGATTGCCGACGCGCGTCAGCGTCCGCTCAAGCCCGCGATGGTGATGAGCGAGCGCAGGAAGCCTTCGAAATTGTTCGCGGTCCATTCGGGCTTCGGCGAGTCACTGACGAGCGTGAAGCTGCGATCGGGACCCACAAGCTGCGCACCGATCGCGAAGGTCGTGCTGTTGTCGCTCCATACCATTTCACGGCTCACCTGCAGCACGCGCACGCCCTCGACGGTGCGCTGCCTGGCGTTGCTGATGCGCACGTCGCGGATGCGGCCCTTGCCCTTGGCGCCCTCGGCGAGGCCGCGCTGATGCGCCTCGAACTCGGCCAGGGTGAGCGCGGGCCGGTGCGTCTGCTCGCGATAGCTGACCGTCGAACCGGCCGCACAGATCTGGCTGGCGCAGCGATAATAAGTGACGCCCTCGCGCGTCTCGGCGCGCCATCCTTCGATCGCGAGCGCGATCGTCTCCTGCGCGGTCGCGGCCTGCGGCGCGAGCAGCAGCAGCAGCACGGCTGTGACATATCGTGTGAGCGTGGTCATCGCATTCCCCCCGTGTCTCATTGTGCGAACAAATCGACGGAACGCAATGGCACAGCGGCCGCCGGCGAATGGCGCTGGCTTTTGCCGGCCGATTGCGGGATGCTCCGCGCGCATCAATCGAGGGCACACGTGCACGAAGGGATCGAGAAGATTGCGCGGCGCGCCCCGGGGCGCGATCCCGAGCGCACGCGCGCCGCGATCCTGGCGGCGGCCACGCAGGAGATCACGGCCAAGGGGCTGACGGGCGCGCGCGTCGACGAGATCGCGCGCGTGGCGGGCGTCAACAAGCGCATGATCTACCACTATTTCGGCGACAAGGACGGCCTCTATCTGGCGGTCCTCGAGGACACCTATGCGGCGATACGCACCGCCGAGGTGGGCCTCGACCTCGCGCACCGCGATCCCGTGGAGGGCATGCGCGAGCTGGTGCTGTTCACCTGGCAGTATTTCATCGATCATCCCGAGTTCCTGAGCCTGCTCGGAACCGAGAACCTGCACCGCGCGGTCCACCTGAAGCGATCGAAGCGCATCCGGCACCTGCACAACCCGCTGGTCGACATGATCTCCGAGCTGCTCCAGCGCGGCGCCAAGGCGAAGGTGTTCCGCAAGGGCGTGGATCCGGTGGAGCTCTACATCACGATCGCCTCGCTCGGCTTCTTCTACATGTCGAACCGGCACACGCTCTCGACCATCTTCGGCGAGAATTTGAGCGCGCCGGAACGGCTCGCGGCGCGCGGACGCCACATCGTCGATGTGGTGCTCTCCTATCTGCGGCCCTGATTTCTCCCCCGATACGGATCAACCAATGGCTCGCATCTTCCTGACGCACATCCCCGACATGCTGAAGAACTACTACGGCGAGCGCGCGCTGGCGGCGCTGCGCAAGCACGGCGAGGTGCGCGTGAACGAGACAGGCAAGGTGCTCGATGCCAAGGCGCTCGCCGAAGCCGCGCGCGGCTGCGAGATCATCGTCTCGGACCGGCAGACGCCGGGGCCCGCGGAGTTCTTCCGCATGGCGCCAGACGTGTGCGCGTTCCTGCGCGTCGCGGTCGACATCCGCAACATCGACGTGGCGGCCGCGAGTGAGGCCGGCGTGCTGGTCACGCGCGCGACGCCGGGCTTCACGGCCTCGGTCGCCGAGATGGCGGTCGGCTTCATGGTGGACTGCGCGCGCGGCGTCTCCGACGCGGTGATCACCTATCGGCAAGGCAAGCAGCCCGAGGCGCGCATGGGCCGGCAGCTCAAAGGCGCGACGCTCGGCATCATCGGTTATGGCGTGATCGGCCGCTATCTCGCGCCGATCGGCGTTGCCCTCGGCATGCGCGTGCTGATCGCGGATCCCTTTCAGACCGTGGAAGATCCGGCGCTGCAGCATGTCGAGCTTGCGACC
This sequence comes from Pseudomonadota bacterium, assembly GCA_023404705.1. Lineage (GTDB taxonomy): Bacteria > Pseudomonadota > Alphaproteobacteria > Rhizobiales > Xanthobacteraceae > FEB-22. The sequence continues at coordinate 13,713 of JAEYAU010000268.1, read as the reverse complement.
CTGCTCGCCGATTCCGACTATGTCGTGTGCCTCGCGATCGCGAATGAGCAGACCGAGAATCTGATGAACGCCGCCACCTTCGCGCAGATGAAGCGCACGGCCCATTTCATCAATCTCTCGCGCGGCAATCTCGTCGACGAAGCCGCACTCGCGGCCGCGCTCGATGCGAAACAGATCGCGGGCGCCGCCATGGATGTGGGGCGCGCGCAGGACCAGATGCCGTCGCTCGCGCTGGCGAAGCGCGCCGACGTCATCGCAACACCGCACGCGGCCGGCCTCACGCCGGAAGCGATCGAGCATCAGGCGTTCGATACCGTAAACCAGGTCGGCGAACTGGTTGCTGGCCGCGTGCCGCCGGGCGCGCAGAATACCGACAAGGCGACGCGGCTCGCCCGTCTCCGCGGCTAAGTGACCGTTTCGCCTCCGAATCTTTGGCGTTGCGTGAACCCCTGCCTCCGTAGTAACTAACTGGTTACTTAGGGCGCCCCACGAAGGCGCCGATCAAGAAACCGGAGGATCTTGAGTGGCGACACGCAAGCTCGGCATCGTCATGCATGGCGTCACGGGACGCATGGGGCTCAACCAGCACCTGGTGCGCTCGATCGTGGCCATTCGCAACGAAGGCGGCGTGCTGCTGCCGAACGGCGACCGCGTGATGCCGGATCCGATCCTGGTCGGTCGCAACGCCGAGAAGGTGCAGGCGCTGGCGCGCCAATATGGCATCGAGCGCGCGACCGCCGACCTCGCGGGCGCGCTAAAGAATCCGAACGACACCGTGTTCTTCGATGCCGCCACCACGCAGGCGCGCGCCGACCTGGTGACGCGCGCGCTGGAGGCCGGCAAGCACGTCTATTGCGAGAAGCCGATCGCGGACACGCTCGACAAAGCGCTCGCGGTCGCGAAGCTCGCCAAGGCGAAGGGCCTGAAGAACGGCGTGGTACAGGACAAGCTGTTCCTGCCCGGCCTGCGCAAGATCAAGATGCTCAAGGACGCGGGCTTCTTCGGCCGCATGTTCGCGGTGCGCGGCGAGTTCGGCTACTGGGTGTTCGAGGGCGATTGGGGCCAGCCGGCGCAGCGTCCGAGCTGGAATTACAAGGCGGCGGAAGGCGGCGGCATCATCCTCGACATGCTGTGCCACTGGCGTTACGTGCTCGACAATCTGTTCGGCAAGGTGAAGTCCGTGAGCTGCCTCGGCGCCACGCACATCCCGAGCCGCGTCGACGAGAACGGCAAGACCTACCAGGCCGATACCGATGATGCGGCCTATGCGACCTTCGAGCTCGAAGGCGGCGTGATCGCGCATATCAACTCGTCCTGGGCGGTGCGCGTGCGGCGCGACGACCTCGTCACGTTCCATGTCGACGGCACGCACGGCTCGGCGGTCGCCGGGCTGACCAAGTGCTTCACGCAGCACCGCGTGAACACGCCGCGGCCCGTGTGGAATCCTGACGTGCCGCAGACCATCAACTTCTTCGACAGCTGGGAAGAAGTGCCGGAGAACACCACTTACGACAACGGCTTCAAGATCCAGTGGGAGGATTTCATCCGCCACGTGGTCGCCGACACGCCCTGGAAGCACGACCTCCTGGAAGGCGCCAAGGGCGTGCAGCTCGCCGAATTGGGCTTGAAGAGCTGGGCCGAGCGGCGTTGGATCGACGTCCCGGAGCTGAAGATCTAACAGGCAGGACCATCATGGCCACGCTGAAGCTTCCGACCGCAGAGCGCCGGCTCGAGACCTATGCGACGGGCGAGCCGATCGTGCTGCCCAAGAAGGGCGCGGCGCCGAAATTCAACCGCGTCGCCTATGCGGCCGCGCATGTGGTGGCGGATCCGCTCGCCGCGATCGATCCGTGGGTCGACACCGCGGTCGACTGGGAAAAGACGATCGCGTTCCGTCACTATCTCTGGGACCTCGGGCTCGGCGTCGCCGAGGCGATGGACACGGCGCAGCGCGGCATGGGCCTCGACTGGTCGGGCGCGAAGGAGCTGATCCGCCGCGCGCTCGAGGCCGCGAAGTCGCGGCCCGGCGTGCAGATCGCCTGCGGCGTGGGCACTGATCATTTGCAGCCGGGCGCCGGCGTGAGCGTCGACGATGTGATCCGCGCTTACGAAGAGCAGATCGAGGCGATCGAGGCCATGAACGGCCAGATGATCGTGATGGCGAGCCGCGCGCTCGCCAAGGTCGCGAAGGGTCCGGAAGATTATGGGCGCGTCTACGGCCGCATCCTCGGCCAGGTGAAGCAGCCCGTGATCCTGCACTGGCTCGGCGAGATGTTCGATCCGGCGCTGGAAGGCTATTGGGGCGCGGCCAACCACGAGGCCGCGATGGATACGTGTCTCGCGATCATCGCGGACAACGCCGCGAAGATCGACGGCATCAAGATCTCGCTCCTGTCGAAGGAGAAGGAGATCGCCATGCGCCGCCGCCTTCCCGACGGCGTGCGCATGTATACGGGCGACGACTTCAATTATGCGGAGCTGATCGCGGGCGACGAGGACGGCTATTCGGACGCCCTGCTCGGCATCTTCGATGCGATCGCGCCGGCCGCGTCCGCGGGCCTCGCGCGCCTCGCGCAAGGCGATACGCAAGGCTTTCACGGCATTCTCGAGCCGACCGTGCCGCTGTCGCGCCACATCTTCCGGGCGCCGACGCGCTTCTATAAGACCGGCGTCGTGTTCCTGGCCTGGCTCAACGGGCTGCAGGACCACTTCATCATGGTCGGCGGCCAGGAGAGCGCGCGCTCGCTCGTTCACCTTGCCGAACTGTTTCGTCTCGCCGACAAGGCGCGGGTGCTGCATGATCCCGAGTTGGCGGCGAGCCGGATGTCCAAGCTGCTCGCGGTGCACGGGCTCGCGTGAGCCGCGGCAGACGGCGCGGCTTAGCGCCCGTCCGTCTTGGCGTTGAAGTGCCGGCGGATCTGCTGCGTGAGCTCGACGAACACCGGATCCGCCATCACGTCGAGCGAGCGCGGACGCGGCAGCGTGACCTGATAGATCGCCGCGATCGTGCCGGGGCGCTCGCTCATCACCAGCACGCGGTCCGCCAGGAACACGGCCTCGGGAATCGAGTGGGTGATCAGCAGCACGGTCTTGCGCGTCTCGCGCTGGATGCGCTGCAGCTCGACATTCATGCGCTCGCGCGTCATCGCATCGAGCGCTCCGAAGGGCTCGTCCATCAGCACGATCTTCGGATCGTGCACCAAGGCGCGGCAGATCGAGGCGCGCTGCTGCATGCCGCCCGAGAGCTGCCAGGGATACTTGCGCTCGAAGCCGTCGAGCCCGACCATCTTGAGGAGCGCGAGCGCCCGCTCGCGATAGGTCTCGAGCGGCAGGCCCTTCACCTCGACCGGCATCAACACGTTGCGCAGCACGTTGCGCCAGGGCAGCAGCAGCGCGCTCTGGAACACGATGCCGACATCGCGGTGCGGGCGCGTGACCACCTGACCGCCGACGCGGATCTCGCCCTCGCTCGGCGGCAGGAGGCCAGCGATCATGCGCAGCAGCGTGGTCTTGCCGCAACCGGAAGGCCCCACCACGACGACGAACTCGCCGTCGTCGATGGTGAAGTCGAGCGGGCGCAGGGACGGCACCTCACCGTCCTGCGTCCGGTAGGTCTTCGAGACGCCCGCGATCTCGATCAGCGGACGCCGCGCCGACTCGGCTACGACACTCAAGTGCGCGGCCCGCGCCATGCCTACATCGAGCCTTCCTTGGGCAGGAGGTCGTTGGTGTAGAAGGCCTTCGGGTTCGACTTGGCCGAAGCTTCCAGCCCGCCATACTCGACCAGCAGGTCGACCGTTTCCTTCATGTTGTCGTCGCTCACCCGGAAGGGCTGCTTCGACTTGTTGGTCGGATCCTGATAAAGGGGGATCGTCAGCTCGAAGCCCTCGGTGAGCGTGTCGATCTTGCCGCCCTTCGGGTTGGCATTGAGGATCGCCTGCGCGGCGCCCTTGGGGTCCTTCACGGCCGCAAGGACCGCCTTGGTGCTGGCCGCCATCATGCGACGCACGAGATCGGGATTCTGCGCGACCAAATCCTTCTGCGTGATGATGCCCGACGAGACCATGTTGATGCCGTAGTCCGCGAACTTGATCGGGAACACGTTCTTGCCGGTCGCGTCCTTGATTTTCATGCTCTGGTCCATGACGTAGCCGAGCAGGAGATCGGCCTGGCCATTGATCACCGCGTTGAGCTTGGTGGTGCCGTCGCCCGAAACCGTGCGGAAGTCGCTCTCCTTCAGGCCGGTCTTCTTCAGGAACAGCGGCCAGATCTGCGACATGGAATCGCCCGGCGTGGTCGCGACCGTCTTGCCCTTGATGTCCTCGGGCTTCTTGATGTTCTTCTCGGCGAAGCCCATGGCGGACATCGGGCTCGTCTGCAGCAGCACGCCCGTCGCCACCACGGGCGCGCCCTTCACGGCCGCGCGCATCATGGTGGGCACGTCGACATAGCCGAACTGCGCGGTCTTCGCGGCCACCGCCTGGGTGGTCACGCCCGAGCCGCGGCCCTCCTGGATCTCGAGGTCGATCCCCTCGGCCGCGAAGATCCCCTTCTCCTTGCCGTAGTAGAAGGGCGCATGCTCGCCATAGACGTACCAGTTGAGCATGAGAACGACCTTGTCGGCCGCCTGCGCGGGCGCCGCGAAAGCTGCCGCGACGACTGCGGCGAAAAGAATGCGCAACATGACTATCCTCCGGTTCTGGTTTTGCTTTTCACGCACCGACGATGAGGTCCTGGCGCTGGCTCGCATGCCATGGAATGGCGATGCGTTCCAGAACGTCCAGCACCCAGAACAACAGCACGCCGATCAGCGCCAGGATCACCAGCGCGGCGAACATCGTGGGCAGCTCGAAATTACCGATCGAGCGCTGCAGCACGAAACCGATGCCCGAATTCGAGCCGACGAACTCGCCGACCACGGCGCCCACGACCGCGAGCGTAATCGAGACTTTGAGCCCGGAGAAGATCGCCGGCATCGCGTGCGGCAAGCTGACCATCCGGAACGTCTGCAGCCGGCTCGCTTCCATGGCGCGCGCCAGATCGAGCATGTCCGGCTCGACCGACTTGAAGCCCTGCACGGCCGAGACGACTACGGGGAAGAAACCGAGCATGAAGGCGGAGAGCACCTTCGGCAGCATGCCGAAGCCGAACCAGACCACGAACAGCGGCGCAATCGCGATCTTCGGGATCGACTGCGAGAAGACCAGCAAGGGATAGACGTAGGACTCGACCGTGCGCGAGCCCGCGATCAGCATGGCGACCGGAATGCCAAAGGCCGCGGAGAGCAGGAAGCCCCAGATGGTTGCGAGCGTGGTCGGCCAGGCCTCGGCCAGTAGCTTCGGCCATTCCTGCCAGAGCGTGATCACGACGTCTTTCGGAGCCGGGATCTGGTAGGCCGGAATCCCGAAAATGCGGATGGCGAGGTCCCAAACGACCACGATCATCACCAGGAAGATCAGCGGCCTGATCCAGGCGGCGTTGAAGCGGCCTTCGATCATGACGTCCTCCCAGACGCGACTTGTATCTCGGTCCCTGCGCGGGTAACCAGTTGGTTACTTTGTATGGGGCCTGTTCCATGGGGTCAAGAGAAAGCCGGACAGGCGCGGGCGACGCGGCGACGCAGCCGGCTCGCGTGGCGATGCGGGAGGCGGCGTTCTTCGAGCGTCCGGTGCGCCTGCGCCTGCCCTTCCGCTTCGGCGTGGTGACGCTGACGGAAGCGCCGCAGATCTTCGTGCGCGCGCGCATCGCGCTCGCCGACGGGCGCGAAAGCGAAGGCATCGCGGCCGAGCTGCTGGTGCCGAAATGGTTCGACAAGTCGCCGGCCCTCTCGCATCAGGAGAATTTCGCGCAGCTGCGCGCTTCGCTCGTGATTGCGCGCGAACTCATGTCGGCGGCCGGCACGCACACACCATTCGGCCTTTCGGCCGCGATCGAGGCGACGCAACATGCGCGGTGCGCGGCGCGCGGCCTCAACGGGCTCGTCGCCTCATTCGGGCTGGCGCTGCTCGATCGCGCGGTGCTCGATGCGCTCGGCCGCGCCGAGAAGACGCCCGCTGCTGAGCTGGCCCGCACCAACCGGATCGGCCTCACGCACGAGACGGCGCAGGATCTCGCCGGTTTCGATCTTGCGGCTTTTCTGGCGAGCCTGCAGCCGGTGCCGGCCATCTTCGCGCGACATACGGTCGGGCTCGTGGATGCGCTCACGCGCGCCGAGATCGCGCATCGCCTCGACGACGGCTTGCCCGAGAGCCTCGAAGAGGCGATCGCGCGTTACCGACATCGCTATTTCAAGCTGAAGGTCGCAGGCGATGTCGAGGCCGATCTCGATCGCCTCGCGCGCATCGCAGCGGTCCTCGACCGCTCGGACGAGCCCTATCGGGCGACGCTCGACGGCAACGAGCAGTACGACTCGGTCGATGGCGTCGTGCGGCTCTGGCGTCGCATGGGGGAAGAGCCGCGGCTCGCGAGGCTGAAATCCGCGCTGCTTTGCATCGAGCAGCCGATCACGCGCAGCCGCGCGCTCGACGAGCCCGTGCATGTGATGGCGCACGAGGTGCCGATGGAGATCGACGAATCCGATGCCGAGATCGGCGCTTTTCCGCGTGCCCGCGCGCTCGGCTATCGCGGCATCTCGACGAAGTCCTGCAAAGGCTTCTATCGCGCGCTGCTCAACCGCGCGCGCGTGGCGCGCTGGAACGCCGAGGAAGGCGGCTACTTCATGTCGGCCGAGGATCTCACGACGCAGGCCGGTGTCGCCGTGCAGCAGGATCTCGCGCTCGCGAGCCTCGTCGGCGCGGCGCATGTGGAGCGCAACGGCCACCATTATGTGGACGGCATGAAAGGCATGCCCATGCACGAGCAGGACGCCTTTCTGGCCGCGCATCCGGATCTCTATCATCGCGCGCCCGCGGGCCATGTGCGCCTGACGATCAGCGACGGCGCCATTGCACTCGGCTCGCTGGCGACGCCGGGCCTCGGCAGCGCGGTCATTCCGGATCTTGACGCCATGACGCCGAGTCCCGTTCCAACGCTTGCGTAAAGGGATGCACATGCCGACCGAAGGCCTCTCGATCAATCTCGCGACCGTCCGCCAGCAGTGGAATCTGATCGAGGCCGTGGAGGCTTGCGCGCGGCACGGCATCACCGCGGTCGATCCCTGGCGCGACCAGGTCGCGGCGGTCGGGCTCGATGCCGCCGTGAAGGCCGTCAAGGACAATGGCATGCGCGTCACGGGCTATTGCCGCGGCGGCATGTTCCCGGCCGCCGACGCTGCCGGACGGCAGGCCGCGATCGACGACAACAAGCGCGCGATCGACGAAGCGGCGGCGCTCGGCGCCGAATGCCTCGTGCTCGTCGTCGGCGGCTTGCCGCAAGGATCGCGCGACATCGTCGGCGCGCGGCAGATGGTCGAGGATGGCATGGCTGCGATCCTGCCGCATGCGCGCGCCGCGGAGATGCCGCTGGCGATCGAGCCGCTGCATCCGATGTATGCGGCGGACCGCGCCTGCTTCAACACGCTGAAGCAGTCGCTCGACCTGGCGGATCAGCTCGGCGACGGCGTCGGCGTCGCGATCGATGCCTATCACGTCTGGTGGGATCCGGAGCTCGAAGCGCAGATCGCGCGCGCCGGCAAGAACCGCCAGATCCTCGCGCATCACATCTGCGACTGGCTGGTGCCGACGAAGGATCTGCTGCTCGACCGCGGCATGATGGGCGACGGCGTGATCGACCTGAAGGCATTCGCCCGCATGTTCGAAGCCGCGGGTTTCCGCGGGCCGCAGGAAGTCGAGATCTTCTCGGCCCAGGACTGGTGGACGCGCGACGGCGACGAAGTGCTGCGGACGTGCATCGCGCGCTACAACGCGGTGTGCCGCTTGGATTGATCCAAGCGCATTCGTCGACCCTATACCGCTTTGGGAATCTTCCTGGCAACACTGCTCCACCCGGCTCTGCGCCGCGATCCGCTTCCGCGGTGCCTGTTGCCGACACGCGCTATGCACTAACAGTCCGCCATCGAAGGGAGGTGATTTGCTGCCACAGAGTATCCCTGCTCAAGAAGTGACCGGCGGGCTGGTCATGGAAACCAACTTCATTGCTCAAGACGGATGCAATCGAGCTGTCTAGCGCGGTTAGAATGTTTGACGACAGCTCCGGGTTCAGCCGAACATGCGATAAGGTCAGCCCCTCCGGCAATCTTACGTCGTGAGCCGCAAGAACTTCCGTAAGCTGCTCTTGAGTCAGTCCATGTGCCGTTGATAGATCAATCTTGAGGAGAGCGATATCATACAGAGACGCGCTGGCTACGACGATCTCGCTAAGGCTAGAGTTTACGAACCAGACGCCATCGAAAGATGCGTTGGAAAAATTCACTGAGTCTGCTTCGCAAAGGTAGAAGCGTGCGCCACGCGCGGACGAATGCATGAATATCGCATCGTTGAGTCGCGCATTTTCGAATCTCGCATAATTGAACGTCGAGTGTCTGAAGTCGGCCCTCCTAGCCGTCGTGCTCCAGAAGAGACAGTCGTTTAGGATCGACTTCTTTAGACTTGCTTGGTCAAGGCTTGCGAAGCTGAGGTTCGCTCCCGTTAGGTTCGCTCCATCGAGAGAAGCATCTTCCAGGCTTGTATAGAACAGTAGCGCCCCTTCGAGATGCGCTCCGTTCAAACGGACAAACGACATATTCAAGTCGGTGAGATTTGCCTTGCGCAGATTTGCGCCTCTCAGGTCGAGTCGCAATCCGTTTTGACGCTCGAAGATGACGCGTTCCGCGGAGCGTTGTCCAATGACTTCGAGAGCCGCCTGTATGTCAGGCCTCACTTTCGGCGCGGAAAAAATCCAATCTGCTACATCGACGCCCTCAGATTTGGGCGTCGCGACTCCAGTATTCTGCTCGCTGCGCAAGTACGCACATAGGACCTCCATTATCGGCCAATGATCGCGTTCGGAATCGCGAGCTATCCGACCAAGCGCATAGATCGCACCGAGGCGAACCTCCAAATTGGCCTCTGTTCTTACAAGTGGTTCAACCTGAGTTAACTCACCTACCTTTTTCTGGACCATCTCCTTCACTTCGCGTGTCGCGCCTAGCTGCTCCACAGCTTTCGTGAATAATGTCGTGTAGTGGTTCTCACGAGCGATCGTTACCTGCGCTTGGCTCGCTCGGGCCTGCCAGTGAGATACGACTGTGCGCCAAGTTAGGAATCCGGCGCCAATCAGAGCCGCTATCGCTGTCAGCGCTGCGCTCGCTGCACGAATACTTTCGTCGGCGTTATTCCACCAAGCTACCTGAACCAGGCGCCAAATCAGGCTCCCGCCAACAACAAGCAGGACGAAGAGGGCGACCGCAGCGAGCGCAATGAACGCAGGAGCAATGCGGTGACCAAGGAGGCGCACTCGCTCCAAAGAGAACACGTCCCAGCCGCTATCCAATTCAGGCTCTCCCAAGCTAAAGGTGCATGCCGATTAGCTAATTGCTCCAAGAGCAGGTCAAGGGATATTGCGCAAAGTCAGTATCAATCGCCTCCGGAATAAGGTCGAGGCTACGCAGCAGCCGAGCCTCGAAGGATGAACGGCCCGGGAGCCCGCCGCGATGCCTCAGTCGTCGCCCTTTGAGGCTCGCGCTGCGCGCGAGCGCCTCAGGGTGACGGATCTTACTCAGCCGCAATCGGCAGCTCTCGCGCGCGCTCGATATCAGCCAAGCACTTCGCCAAGCTCTCGCCTTCGGGATCGACCAGCGCGGCGGTGCGCGCGCTCGCGATGGCGTCGATCGCCACAGCATGCGGCAGCGTGCCGGCGAGTGCCGGGCGGATGAGGCGCTGCTCGATCGCCGCGTAGTTGCCCCAGCCGCGCGCGTGGGTGTCGCCGTAGCCTTTGATGAGGCGGGCGCATTCGGCGATCTCGAGGGCGAGGTCGCGCGAGAGCTTGGCGGCATCGCGGATCTGGCCGAGCCAGCTCTCGATCTGCGCCTGCTCTTCGCCGTAGCGGTAGCTCTTCGGACGGAAGCCGCGCAGCTTGGCGAGAGCCCAGAAGCGGAGATAGCCGCTGACCGAAAGCGAGTTGATCTCCATGCCGAAATAGACCTTGCCGAGCCAGCCTTTGCGTTCGCTGTAGGCGATGATCGCGCGGGCGAGACGCGGCGGCAGCACGGAGCAGATCTCCTCGATGCCGGGCTTGAGGAAATCGACGATCTTCACGGGATCATCCGGTCCAAGCTTGTTCTCGGCGCGGATCCTGGCGATGCGCGCGGGATCGATTTTCTCCTGCGCGACGCGGATCACGTCCTCGAAGGACATGCGCACCGCGAGATGGCGCGCGGTCTCGGCGAGCAATTTGCCGGATGCGCCCGCATGCGCATCCGCTTCGCGGATCGCGGCGAGGCGATCGAGATAGAGCCGCGCGTAACGCGTGTCCTGATAGGACGCGAGCCGGCGCAGGCCTTCGGTGACGATCTCGTGCGCGGCCGCCGGAAGTGCGCGCGCGGCTTCGGCCTCGAGCTCGGCGAGCTGCGTCATCGGTCCGTGGCGGCGTTTGCCATCGCGCTTCGCCGTCGGCGCGATCTCGCGTTGCGCGGCATCGAAGCCGGCGCGGAAGCCCGCGAGGTTCGCGTCCGCGGCCTTGCCTTCGGCGCGGATCGCCTGCTCGAAGACGGCCGAAGGGATCGGCAACTTTGCCGATCCCGCGATGGCGCCGAGCATCACGGCGTTGATCATGGCGCCGCTCGCCTTGCCGGTCTCCTCCATGTCGAACAGCAAGCGGCCTTGCGCATTCTCCTCGATCGCCTTGACGAGGCGCGCGCTGTCGTAGCGGCCCTCGCCCATCGCGGTCTTCTCGGTCATGGTATAGAAGCGCGACGTCGAGGCGATGACGAAGGTGCGATCCTTCGTGACAAAGCCGCCCGCAACGCCGCGGCCCGCTTCGAGCAACTCGCTCGCGACGAACATGTCGATATCGCCGGCGCCGGGCGTGAGCGCGAGCACCGGGCGGCGCGCACCGAGCTCTTTCCAGGTCACCGGCATGATCTCGATGTAGTAGGTGGTCGAGCCGGTGCGCTGGGCGACGCCCGGGATCGACGTCGACTGCACGGGCAGCCCGAGGTGCTCGGCGGCCGCGACGATCCAGTTGGTGAGGACGCCGCCGCCCTCGCCGCCCAGCGCCGAGATCAGCAGCGTGATCGGACGCGGGCTCATACGGCCACCTCGCGCGGCGCGAACAGGCCGATCACGCGACGGCGCAGGCCATACTTGAAGCGGTCCCAGCGGCTCGGATTGCGGATGATCTCAGCGCGATAGAAGGACGGGCACAGCACGGCCGCATGCGCGACCTCGCCGCAGAGGCCGCAGCCCACGCAGGTCTCGATCACGGTCGCGACCGGATCGGTGCGCAGTGGATCGGGACTCGGCTTCACGCTGAGCGAGGGACAGCCCGAGAGGCGGATGCAGGAATGATCGCCGGTGCAGATCGCATCGTCGACGCCGTAGCGCGTGCGCACGACGCGCTCGCCGGCCGCGAGCTTCTGCGCATCCTCGGCGCGCACGCGGCGCTGGCGCGCGAGCTGGCATTCGCCGTCCGCGATGATCACCTTCAGCCCGTGCTCGGCGGAGCGCATCGCGTCCTTCAGCGTCGCGACCATCTTTGCCACGCTGTAGGTGCGCACCTTGCGCATCCACTTGACGCCGAGAATCTTCAGCGTCTGCTCGATGTCCATGCCGGGAGCGGCGCCCTGACGGCTCGCCTTGCTGGACGGCATGAACTGCAGGCCGGTGGCGGACGTGTAGCCGTTCTGCATGACGATGAGCACGCCGTCCCCCTTGTTGAACAGGTTCGAGGCGACGCCCGTGATCACGCCGTTGTGCCAGAAGCCGCCATCGCCCATCACGGCGATCGGCCGCTTGGCCATGTTGGGACCGACCGCCGCGGCGCTCGCGAGGCTCATGCCGTAGCCGAGGATCGAGTTTCCCATGCTGAAGGGCGCGAAGGTCGCGAAGGCGTGGCAGCCGATGTCAGCCGAGATGTGCGTCGGGCCGATCTCGCGCTGCGCGAGCTTGATGGCGCTGAACACCGGGCGCTCGGGGCAGCCGGTGCAGAAGGTCGGCGGACGCGGCGGCAGCGTGCCGACGGATTCGGCGGCGCCCGGCTTGTGCGCGAGCAGCGCGCGGGCGCGCGCCGCGATCGGCTCGACGTCGAGGCCGGCGGGGCGCGTCTCGTTGAGGAAGGCGACGAGGCCGTTGATCAGCACGTCGCTGGTGTATTCGCCGGCGGCGGGCAGCGGACCTTTGCCGAGCACGCGCGTCTGGATGTCGGAGCGGCGCAGCTCGACATTGATCATCTGCTCGATGTAGTCGGGATAGCCCTCCTCGACCACGAGCACGGCGCGCTTGCCGAGGCAGAACGACTTCACCTCGTCGGGCACCAGCGGATAGGCGACGTTGAGGCAGTAGACCGGGACGCGCGCCTTGCCGAACACGTCGGCGAGGCCGAGCCGTTCGAGCGCGCGCAGCGTCGAATTGTAAAGGCCGCCGACCGTGATGATGCCGATGTCGGTGAGGTCGCCGTCGAAGAACTCGTTGAGGTTCTCGCGCGCGATGAAGGCCTGGGCAGCGGGCAGGCGCTCCTCCACCTTCTTGCGCTCCTGGATGAAGGTGACGGGCGGATGCGCGAGCTTTGCGTAATCGAAGCGCGGCGGGCCTTCGAGGCGGTTGTTGCCGGAGAATTTGGGGCTGACATTGTCCTTGGCCGCGAACTCGCCCGTGACGTGGCAGGCGCGGATGCGCAGCTCCAGCATCACGGGGGCGTGGCTCTCCTCGGAGAGCGCAAAGCCCTTCTCGACCATGTTGACGATGGTCGGCAGGTCGGGGCGCGGATCGAGCAGCCACATGGAGGATTTGAGCGCATAGGCCAGCGAGCGCTCCTGGATCACGCTCGCGCCCTCGCCGTAGTCCTCGCCGATGATGATCATGGCGCCGCCGACCACGCCGGGCGAGGCGAGGTTGGAGAGCGCATCGGCCGCGACATTGGTGCCGACGATGGACTTCCAGGTGACGGCGCCGCGCAGCGGGTAATTGATCGAGGCGCCGAGCATGGCGGCGGCCGAGGCCTCGTTGGTGCAGGTCTCGACATGCACGCCGAGGTCGGCGAGCAGGTCCTCGGCATCGACCATGACATCGAGCAGGTGCGAGACCGGCGCGCCCTGGTAGCCGCCGACATAGCTCACGCCGGACTGCAGCAGCGCCTTGGTGACGGCCAGAATGCCCTCGCCGCGGAAGGTCTCGCCCTCCCCCAGCCGCAGCGCCTGCACTTCCTTCTTGAACGAGCGTTCCATCCGTACTTCTCGGTTGCGGTTTCAGGCGAAACTATTCCGGATGCGGGCGGATTTCCATCGTTTGGTGCAGTTCCAGTATGTGCGTTTGCCGCACCGAAGCGCCGTTATCCCCGCGACGCGTACGCGTCCGGAGGGATGAGGGAGCGGCTCCCAAGAAAGAGCGGCCCCCAAAGAGGGAGCGGAGCGCCGAGACGGCGCGGCCCGCTTGCGAGGCGGACCAGGGCCGGGGTGCGAGCCCGACCCGGGATGCGCTTGCGAGGCACATCCGGCGGGGTCCTTTGCGATCAGGTCCCCGCGCGCCTCTCGGCGCTCCACTGCGGTTCCCATATCCCCTGACGCCGGAGCGACGAGGCTGTAACGGCATCGAAGCAGCGCTTCTGTGACGATCCCCTAAG
>JAEYAU010000219.1 GCA_023404705.1 Pseudomonadota bacterium | reverse complement strand
GCGGCATGCAGCGCGGTCTCGCCCGCCTCGTCGCGTCGCGTGCTCGCGCCAGCCGCGAGCAACAGCTCGACGATTGCGAGCCGCGCCGCGTCCGGCGCGTCGCTCGCGCAAGCGTGCCAGAGCGGCGTTCCGCGTGAACCGCCCTCCTCGACCGCATGCCCTTCGGCGAGCAAGCTCCTGACGGCCGCGACATCGCCGGCGCGCGCCGCGATCGCGAGCCGCGACGGCGCAGCATCGCCACGCATGTCCTCAGCACGCCGCATCAGCGCGGCCCAATCGCGCGCGCCATAACTTGCGGCAAGGCGATGCTGTGCTTGCGCCAATGGCAGCGACGCCTCCTTGGCGAGGCGCTTCGCCTGCTTCTTCAGGTGTTCCTTGGAGGGGCGTTCGGGCAGCGCGCGCGGCGCATCGGTCGGCATGGCGGTCCTTTCCCGTTTGCCCGGTGTCCGCCGGCGGGCCGGAAAGGCCGTATCCAATACAAAGCCGTGAAAGGCGGGCTGAGCCCTTTCCGCGGACGGGTGGCCGCCTCGTCGGCCGGTCCGGAGTTTAGCCGCGGATGCGGACGGCGGACAAGCGTCACCGCCGGTCGATGCGCGCGACGTCCATCACGATCGGTCTGTAATGATGGTGATAGCTGACCTGCCCGAAGGGTCGTCCCTCGACCCGCACGGCCTTACCGGCATGCTGCCGGAGGCGCCGCAGCATCGGCTTCTCCAGGGAGAACACGTGAACCTCGCGGGTATCCTCCACCTGATCGTATTCCGACTTGCCCTCGAGGCACACGGGCTTTGCGAGCCGCAGGATGAAGGTCGGCACCCATCGACGTTCGTAGTTGCGGACGCGGTGGACCACGAGTTGGCCCTCCAGCCGCTGAGGTTCTTGGTTGTCGGCATTCAGGCATGCGGCGTCCGCCGCGCCGGCAAGAAGAAGCAGGGCCAGGGTCGCGAGAAACGTTGGGGTCATGCGCCTTAGTCGCTGGCGCGGCCGAACTTGTTCGAACGCGGGAAGCCCTTGGGCGGCAGCCGGCCCGCATCGGCGCGGTTGCCGCGCCAGTCGGCGAGCTCCTTGAGCGAGATCGAGAAGACGCGGCCCGCGGCATCGAGCCAGGTCAGTCCCTCCGATCCCTTGAAGGTCTTCACGTCGGAGAGCCCGCCGTCCTTGTAGCGCTGCAGGCGCACGCCGGCGCCGCGCGCCATCTCGGGCACCTGGTCGATGCCGAACACCAGCATCTTGCGATTGTCGCCGATCACCGCGACCTGCTCGCCCTCGACCGGCGTCACCGCGCGGGCTTCGTCCGGCGCCTTCACGTTGAGCACCTGCTTGCCCTTGCGGGTGGTGCCGACGCATTCGTCTTCGGCCACCACGAAGCCGCGTCCCTCGTGGCTCGCGACCAGGAACTTGCGGCCGCCCTGCAGCGGGAAGACGGAGACGAGATCGCCTTCCTGCTCGAGGTCGATGAACAGGCGCACGGGCTCGCCATGGCCGCGGCCACCCGGCAGCTTGGCGGCATCAAGCGTGTAGAAGCGCCCGTTGGTCGCGAAGATCAGGAGCTTCGAGGTGGTCTCGGCGAAGAACGAGAAACGAAGCTTGTCGTCCTGCTTGAAGGAGAGGTTCGAGAGGTCCTCTTGATGTCCGCGCAGCGCGCGCACCCAGCCCTTCTCGGAGACGACCACCGTGATCGGCTCGCGCTCGACCAGCGCCTCCTCGATCGCCGCGAGATCGTGCTCCTGCACCTCGGCGAAATTGCTGCGCCGCTTGCCGAGCGGCGTCTTCGGGCCGAAGGTCTGCTTCACGGCCTTGATCTGATCGCCGACCGCCTTCCATTGGAGCTTCTCGGACTTGATCAGCTCCTCGAGCGACTTCTTCTCGGCGCGCAGCTCCTTGTCCTCCCGGCGGATCTCCATCTCCTCCAGCTTGCGCAGGTTGCGCAGCCGCATGTTGAGGATGGCGTCCGCCTGCACGTCGGTGAGCCGGAAAGTCTTCATGAGAACGGGCTTCGGCTCGTCCTCGTTGCGGATGATCTTGATGACCTTGTCGAGATTGAGATAGGCGACCAGGTAGCCGCCGAGCACCTCGAGGCGATGCTCGATCTGCTTCAGCCGATGGCGCGAGCGGCGCAGCAGCACGTCGCGGCGATGGTCGAGCCACTCGCGCAGCGCTTCGGCGAGGCCGACCACCTGGGGCACGCGCCCGTTCCGGGTCAGCACGTTCATGTTGAAGCCGATACGGCTTTCCAGCTCGGTCAGCCGGAACAGGCTTTCCATCAGGATCTCGGCTTCGACCGTACCGGCGCGGGGCTCCAGCACGAGCCGGATATCCTCGGCCGACTCGTCGCGCACGTCGGCGAGCAGCGGCAGCTTCTTCTCGTTCAGCAGCTCGGCGATGCGCTCGACCAGGCGCGACTTCTGCACCAGCCATGGGATCTCGGTGACGACCACCACGTAGCGGCCGCGGCCGAGGTCCTCCTTATGCCAGCGCGCGCGCACGCGGAACGAGCCGCGGCCCGTCGTGTAGGCCTCCGCGATGCTCTCGCGCGAGTCGACGATCAGGCCGCCGGTCGGAAAGTCCGGGCCCGGCACGAACTTCAGGAGGTTGCGGCTCTTCGTGTTCGGATGATCGATGAGATGCAGCGCGGCGTCGCACAGCTCCGCCACGTTGTGTGGCGGGATCGAGGTCGCCATGCCGACCGCGATGCCCTGCGCCCCGTTGGCGAGCAGGTTCGGGAACGCCGCCGGCAGCACCACCGGCTCTTCCGAAGTGCCGTCATAGGTTGGGCGAAACTCGACCGCGTCCTCGTCGATGCCATCGAGCAGCAGGCGCGCAACCTCGGTCATGCGCGCTTCGGTGTAGCGGTAGGCCGCCGGATTATCGCCGTCGACGTTGCCGAAATTGCCCTGCCCGTCCACCAGCGGATATCGCGATGCGAAATCCTGCGCGAGGCGCACCAGCGCGTCGTAGATCGCCTGGTCGCCGTGCGGATGGAAGTTGCCCATCACGTCGCCGACGATCTTGGCCGACTTCTTGAACGTGGCGCCGGGGTCGAGGCGCAACAGGCGCATTCCATACAGGATGCGACGGTGCACCGGCTTGAGGCCGTCGCGCGCATCGGGAAGCGCGCGTCCCGTGATGGTCGAGAGTGCATACGCGAGGTAGCGCTCCTCAAGCGCCTCGCGTAGCGTAATCTCGTGGATGTCGCCCGGATCCGAGGGAATCAGCTGTTTGCCCATGGCGGGATCGATAGCTCTATCCGCCGGGATGAACAATAGATGAACGACTTAGCCACGAACTGTCCGTAATCGTTTGAGTAAACTGATCATCAGGGCGGCGTGACACCAGACACTTTGATCCGCTTCTCATGACGACAGAAACGGGCACAGAAACGACAGTCACGCTGGTGGGAAGTTCTCGACGGCAGGAACACCGAACCGACGATCGGGGTTATTGTCCTTCGATAAGATAACGTCACGTCAAGGTCCCTACTAGGAGAGGAGAAGTCTGAATGCGTGCCATCCTTCTTGCGATGCTCGTTGCGGTCGGTATCGGTCTTGCCGCCACGCCCGGCGCCTATGCGGCACCGGTGAGCGGCGCTGCGATCGGCGAAGCCGCTGATGCCACCACCATGACCGAGCAGGTCTGGCACCGCCGTCACGGCCACTGGCGCTGGGGCAGCCACGGCGGTTGGCGCGGCGGTCGCGTCGTCTGCCGTCACCACTACTGGTCGAGCGGACGTCGCTGCTGGCGCCGCTGGTAATCTAGAACTAGAGCTTCGTTCGGGCCGGCCGCTTCAGGGCGCCGGCCCGAAATCTTTTCGGGCCTCCCCTTCGCGTGGCTCCGAGCGCGACGCCCGTCCGAGCGCTGCCCCGATGAAGCGCTCGCGTGCGTCCGGCATGGCAAGCGCGCGCGGCTCCAGCACGCGGTGCACGAGGAAATAGCCCGTGAGGTCGAGGGCCTCCGCAATGTCGGCGGCGGCCGGCGCCGCCATGCTCACGTCTTCGCGCAGGAAGCCCGGCAGCGGCAGCAGCCGGTCCCGCCAGGGCGCGCCCGCTTCCTGCGAGACCGCGCGGCCGGATTTCGGCGAGACATAGACGAGGTCCGCACGCGAGCCGGTGGCCGCGCATTCATCGAGATCGAGGCCGAAGCCGAGCTCGCCGAGCATCTGCAATTCGAAGCGCGCCGTTAGCGCCGCCGCGAGCAGCGGCTCCTCGATATGGTCGAGGATCGCCTCCAGCATGTCGTGCGCCACGAGATGCGGATCGCGCTCGGGCAACAACCGGCAGAGCGCCGCTAGATGTGTGACGCCGAAGACTGCGTGCGCCGCGCCGAGCAGGCCCGCTGCCCGCAACCGCAGGCCTTCCACCGTGTAGTTGCCGAGGTGCTCGTCGAGCCGCGCCCGCCAGTTCACGCGCACGGAATTACCCGGCTGCAGGATCGGCCGCAGGCGCGAGCCCGCCCCACCCCGCGCCAAGCCAAGGTGCCGGCCGTGCTCCTTCGTCAGCACCTCGAGGATGGCGTTCGCCTCCCCGTGGCGCCGCACGCCGAGCACGATGCCCTCATCGGTCCATTCCATGGCGGTGTCTTATCAGACCGGCCGACCGGCCGCACGGCGGCTCAGCGCCGGCCCGGCTTCGGTGCGCCCCCTTCCGCGGTGGGCTCGGCCAGGAAGCACCTGTAGTAGGCGGCCTCGCCGCGGGCGCGAGTCGCGCAGCGGTCGAAGCCGCTGAGGTCGCCCGTGAAGACGTAGTGCATGTAGGGCGCAATCATGGTGCGGAATTCGCCGCCCGGCGAGCTGCCGAGCCGGTCGATCTGCCCCTTGAGACTGGGATCCATCTCGATCAGCGCGGTGCGCAGGGTTTCGCCTTCAACGTAAGTGTCGGGCAGTTGGTCGAACGGCCCGTCCAGGTGGTTGTTGACGCGCGCATTGCCGTCGAACACGCCGATCAGGATTTTCCGCTCGCGCCTTTGATCGCGATAGAAGGCGAAACCCGTGCGCTTGCCGATCAGGATGCGCTCACGGCCCTTCATCGGCGTGAACTGGTCGAGCACGCGGCTGCTCTCATCGAGCAAGTAGTGGAAGTTCTTGATCTGCGGATTGTAGACGAGGAAGAAGCGGAGCCCGGACTCGTCGAAGATCGGCCCGATGAACCGCTCCTGCGGCGCCAACAGGTTCGCTGGCGGCTTCACGTTCGAGAGATCGTTGAGCGCGAATACGACACTCTTGCCGCGATAGCTCACCCGATAGACCAGGCGCTCGAGCTTCTCGACACTCACGCCTTGAGACGCATCGAGACTGCGATATGTGGTCGGTGATTGGCCGGTCCAATCCGCCATCTCCTCGAAATAGGCGAAGTTCACCTTGCCCTGGTCGCGGTCGCTCGCATCGAGCCGGATGTTGCCGCTGTAGTTCACGCCACGATAGGCGAAGCCGAAATAGTAGTAGCCCTCGGTCGGATAGACCGTCACGCGCTCGGGCAGGCTCTGCAGCACGAAGGCGAACACCTCCATGGGATCGTCGATCGCCAGCGTCGTCTCGCGCATCAGCTCCTCGATCGTCGCCTGATTGGTGGTGAGCCGTGGCCGTTCCGCGCTCTGCGCTCGCGCATCACCGGATGAGGCGAGGCCGGCAAGGATCAGAACAAGTCCCACCAGAACGCTGCTGCAAGACCTGCGTCGCATCGATCTTCCTCTGCTTGCGCCTGCTCGCGCCCATTCTGGCACGGTCCCGGACCAACTTGGCAGCTTCGCGGCGAGGGCCATTGCGGACCTCAGCGATTTGGGCTCGGCTGACGCCGTAACGTCATCCTGAGTCGGGCCCTCCATTCGGCCTGTTTCGCAACCCAAGGAGAACTTCATGCGCATGATCCTGACGGCCGTGCTGCTTGCGGCCGGCATCGGTCTCGTCGGCACCTCGCCCGCATCTGCCGCGCCGGCACGGGCCCTGCACCTCGAAGGCCTGAGCGAGGTTCAGCCGGTCTGGCATCGTCACTGGCACCGGCCGCGGCGCGTGTGCACGACCCGCTGCCATTGGCGCGGTCCGAAACGGGTCTGCGTGCAGGTCTGCTGAGGCGGATTCAAATTGCGCGGGCCGGGATGATGTCCCGGCCCGTCGCTTTCAGAGCAACCTATTCCTTTGGAAACTCTAGCCCCATCTCGCGATAGCGTTCGGGATCGTCGCCCCACCCTTCGCGCACCTTCACGAACAGGAACAGGTGCACGGGCTGCTCGATCAGCGTGGCGATCTCCTTGCGCGCCTCGGCGCCGATCGCCTTGATGGTTTGCCCGCCCTTGCCGAGCACGATCTTCCGCTGGCTCTCCCGCTCGACGAAGATCGTCTGCTCGATGCGCACCGAGCCGTCCGGCCGCTCGGTCCAGATCATGGTCTCGACCGTCGATTGATACGGCAGCTCCTGATGCAGCCGGTGATAGAGCTTCTCGCGCGTGATTTCGGACGCGAGGCTGCGCAGCGGCGCATCGGAGATCTGGTCCTCCGGATAGAGCCACGGCCCTTCGGGCACATGCTCGGCGAACCAGGTCTTCACCTCCTCGAGGCCGCTGCCGGTCAGCGCCGAAACCATGAACACCGCATCGAACGGGACCTTGTCCGTGAGCGCCTTGGCGATCGCGAGCAGCTCCGGCTTCTGCACCAGATCGACCTTGTTGATGATCGCGACCCGCGGCTGCCGCACCTCGGCGAGCCCTTGCAGGATCGCCTCGGCCTCCTCGTCGATGCCTTTCTTGGCGTCGATCAGCACCGCGACGAGGTCCGCGTCGTGCGCACCGCCCCAGGCCGTCGTCACCATGGCGCGATCGAGCCGCCGCTTCGGACGGAAGATGCCAGGCGTGTCGACGAAGATCAGTTGGGCCGAACCGACCAGCGCGATGCCGCGCACCAGCGCGCGCGTGGTCTGCACCTTGTGGCTGACGATCGAGACCTTCGCGCCGACCATCGCATTGACCAGCGTCGACTTGCCCGCATTGGGCGCGCCGATCAGGGCGATGAATCCACAGCGGGTCTTCGCTTGCTCGGGCTCACCCATCGGAGAATTCCGCACGCACGCCTTCGCGCACCAGCATCGCAGCCGCCGCGGCCTGCTCGGCGGCGCGTTTCGAGCGGCCCATGCCCTCCGCGGGCGGCAGGTCGACCACATGCACGGCGACGCGGAATTCCGGCTTGTGATGCGGCCCGGTGCGCTCGATCTCGCGGTAGTGCGGCGTCGGCAGGCCCTGCGCCTGCGCCCACTCCTGCAGCACCGTCTTGGCGTCCCGCAAGGGCCGCTTCGGCTGGAGCATGCGCTCCTGCCAGAGCCGCTCCACCATCTCGGTCGCGGCCGGATAGCCGCCGTCGAGGAAAACGGCGCCGATCAGCGACTCGCAGACATCGGCGAGGATCGCGGTGCGCCGCCGCGCGCCGGCATTTGATTCCGAGGAGCCGAGCCGCAGCGCCGGTCCGAGGTCGATCGTGCGCGCCACCTCGGCGCAGGTGTCCTGCCGCACGAGATCGGCGAGCCGGCGCGACAGTTCGCCTTCGTCCGCCTTGGGATAGGCGCGGAACAGCATGTCGGACACCACGAGGCCGAGCACGTGATCACCGAGGAATTCGAGCCGCTGATAGCTGTCGGCGCGACCGCGCTTGGCGGCAGATATATGCGTCAGCGCGCGGTCCAGCAGCGCCTTGTCCTTGAAATGATACCCGATCCGCTGCTCGAGCGCTTCGGTCCGCTTCGGCCTTCGGGTCATCTGACGATCGTGAACAACCTCGACCAGCGCACCGCCCAGGGCCAGCGCCACACCTTCCAGGCCGCCTCGCCCTGTCCGACCGAGAAGAAGATGATCTCGGCGCGCCCCACCAGATTCTCGAACGGCACGTAGCCGACCTGGCTCAAGGCGCGGCTGTCGGTCGAGTTGTCCCGGTTGTCGCCCATCATGAAGAAATGGCCGGCTGGCACGCGGTATTCCGGCGTGTTGTCGTAGTAGCCGTTGTCCTCGCGATCGAGCGCGTAATAGCTGACCCCGTTGGGCAGCGTCTCGCGCCAGCGCTTGATGCGGCGGACGCCGGGGCCATCCTCCTCGCCGACAAAGTCCTCGGCGCGCTCGCGCTTCACGGGCTGGCCGTTGATGTGCAGCACGCCATCGATCATCTGGATGCGGTCGCCCGGCAGGCCGATCACGCGCTTGATGTAGTCGGTCGAGTCCTCGCGCGGCAGGCGGAACACGACCACGTCGCCGCGCTCCGGCTCCGAGCCCATGATGCGACCCGAGAAGATCGGCGGGGAGAACGGGAAGGAGTAGTGGCTGTAGCCGTAAGAATATTTCGAGACGAACAGATAGTCGCCGACGAGCAGCGTCGCGATCATCGAGCCGGAAGGGATATTGAATGGCTGGAACAGGAAGGTGCGGATGATCACCGCGATGATGAGCGCATGCACGATGACGCGCACGGTTTCGGCAAAGCCGCCTTCTTTCCGATTCTGCTCGGTCGACACGCGCATCGGCCTTCTTGTCTTCTCTGGAGCTGAGCCCGCCCGGCGCCCTTGTAGCGGGGGAACGGACGGGGTGCAATGAAGGCCCGGGCCGCACGCATGTGTCGGATGATCGCCCGACATGCGGCGCCGATCCGTGATATCGCCGAAGTCGAGCGGCGGCGAAAACTTCCACCGTGCCGACAGGCGAGTCTTGCGGTGACAAGGTCAGAGTCCCCGCGAACTATTTCGCGCCGGCGCCGGTGCCGCGAAAACACGCGAGGCCTACGCGCTCCGCGCCGGAGCGCACCTTCATTACTTCATCGACTCCGGCAGAACATCGTTGTTCCAGGCTATTACATAGCACTGCCGGGTGCGTACCTTGGAAGAGCGTCCAGGTAGTCTGTATCCGCAACATATTCATCAGTTTTAGACTTGACGAGTGCCGTTGTTCGGACACAAAAGTCAGAAAAACCTGCTTCGTGGGCAGACGGAAGCCCCCAATCCAGCATTGCCCGATCGGCGGCGTCACGCAGCCGGCACTGAACCCGGCCAACGCGGCAGGACGCCGCAAGCCAACCTCCTACCCATTATTTGAACTAGGAGTCTAAGCATGGCCCTCCTCGATTCACTGCTCGGCGGCAATCTTCTCGGCGGGCTGCTCGGTGGCCTCCTCGGTGGCGCGTCCGCCGGTGGCTCGGCTGATGGCGGCATCCAGGCGCGCCGCAATCCATCGCTTGATTTGACTGCGAACGACCTGTCGATGGAAGGCGGCGAAGAACTGCTCCCCGACGTCAGCGTCGGCGACCTCGGGCTCGGCCTGTCGGCCCCGACATTCCTCGGCGTAAGCATTTCCGAAGACACGAGCGCCGGCGGATCGGTCGAGAGCGGCGGCGGTGAGTCACTCGGCGGGTAGCACGAGCGCCGCGCGTTATCTCGGCCGTTGGATAGAACGCGTCATGTGCCGCCCTTCACGGGCACTGCCGAGATCACCACGAAGGCCTGCGCCAGCGGATACTCGTCCGTGATTGTCACGTCGATCTGCGGCTCGAGGCCGTCGGGCGTGATCTCTTGCAGACGCTTCAGCGCACCGCCGGTGAGCCGCATCGTGGGCCGGCCGGTCGGCAGGTTCACCACACCCATGTCGCGCCAGAACACGCCGAGACGCATGCCGGTGCCGAGCGCCTTGGCGCAGGCCTCTTTGGCGGCGAAGCGCTTGGCGTAGGTGGCGGCGCGGTTGGCGCGCCGGTCGGCGCGGGCGCGCTCGTGCTCGGTGAAGATCCGTTGCAGGAACCGATCGCCATGCCGCGCGATGGTCTTCTCGATGCGGCGGATGTCGGTCAGGTCCGAGCCGATGCCGATGATCATGCGCGCGCGCGGCCCTTGTCCATGGCGACGCGCATCGCCTGGATGGTCGGGGCGAGCCCGCCGAAGATCGCCTCGCCGATGAGGAAGTGACCGATATTGAGCTCGACGATCTCGGGCAGCGCCGAGATGGTCTCGGCCGTGCGGAAGTCGAGCCCGTGGCCCGCATGCACCTCGAGGCCGAGCCCGCGCGCCAGCGCCGCGCCCTGCCGGATGCGCTCGAATTCGGCGGCCGCTTCCGCGGCGTGACCGTCGACCACGGCATCGCACCACGCGCCGGTGTGGATCTCGATCACGGGCGCGCGCAGCCTGGCCGCCGTCTCGATCTGCCGCGGGTCGGCCGCGATGAATAGCGACACGCGGATGCCCGCATCCGAGAGCCGCGCGATCACCGGCGCGAGCGGCTGCTGCTGCCCCGCCACGTCGAGCCCGCCTTCCGTGGTCCGCTCCTCGCGCCGTTCCGGCACCAGGCAGCAGGCGTGCGGCTTGGTCTTGAGTGCGATCTCGACCATCTCCGCCGTCGCCGCCATCTCGAAGTTCAGCGGCTTGGTGATCTGGGCCTTCAGCCGCGCCATGTCGTCGTCGCGGATGTGGCGGCGGTCCTCGCGCAGATGCGCCGTGATGCCGTCGGCGCCCGCCTCGATCGCCATCACGGCGGCCCGCACCGGATCCGGATGGCGCCCGCCGCGCGCGTTCCGCACGGTCGCGACATGATCGATATTGACCCCGAGCCTGAGATGAGGAAGTCCGCTCAAGTGCCTGACCTATCTAGCTTTCGGAGGTGACCCGGAAGGTCATCCGTTGACCCGCTCCACCTTCGCGACCACGCTCTTGGCGCGCAGCTGCGAGATGATCGCATTGAGATGCTTGAGGTCATAGACCTCGAGATCGATGGTCAGGTCCGTGAAGTCCGGCGCCTGCCGCTCCATCCGGATGTTGTCGATATTGCCGTCGTGCTCGGCGATCACCTGCGCGACCTGCGCCAGGGTTCCGGGCTCGTTCATCGACTGCACGTGGATACGCGCCGGGAACCGATGCGGGCTCTCCTCCTCCACGTCCCAGCGCACGTCGAGCCAGCGCTCCGGCGCCTCCTCGAACTGCTTCAGGTCCGGCGACTGGATCGGATAGATCGTGATCCCCTCGCCCGGCGTGAGGATGCCGACGATGCGATCGCCCGGCACCGCGCCGCCGTTCGGCGCGAAGCGCACCGGCTGGTCGCCCGCGACGCCGCGTATCGGGATCGGGGCGCGCGGCGCCGGCCCTTCCGGCACCTTGAACATCACCGACTTCACCTTGGTGAGGTTGAACCAGCCGCCTTCCGGCTTGCTCTTCACCGGCGTGGTGACGACACGCTCCTCCTTGTAGTCCGGATACATGGCGCGGGCGACGTCGGAGGCCTTCATCTCGCCCCGCCCGACCGCGGCCATCACCTCGTCGATCGAGGCCCGTGCGAGCCGCGGCAGAGCGCCCTGCAGCTTCTCGTCCGAAAAGTCCTTCTTGGCGCGCTGGAACAGGCGCTCGACGATGCGTCGGCCGAGCCCCGCATATTGCGCTCGCACCGCCGCGCGCGTCGCGCGCCGGATCGCGGCGCGCGCCTTGCCCGTGATGACGATCGACTCCCAGGCCGCCGGCGGCGCGAGCTGCGCCTTGGAGCCGAGAATCTCGACCTCGTCGCCATTGTTGAGCTCGGAGACGAGCGGCGCGATCTTGCCGTTGATCTTGCAGCCGACCGCGCTGTTGCCGACGTCAGTGTGCACCGCATACGCGAAGTCGATCGCCGTCGCCTTGCGCGGCAGCGCGATCAGCTTGCCTTTCGGCGTGAAGCAGAACACCTGGTCATGGAACAGCTCGAGCTTGGTGTGCTCGAGGAATTCCTCCGGATTGGAGCCTTCGGCGAGCAGCTCGATGGTGCGCCGCAGCCACGCATACGCGTTCGACTCGCGCGAGAGCATCTCCGAGGGCGAGCCGTGCCCGTCCTTGTAGAGCGCATGCGCCGCGATGCCGTATTCGGCGATCTCGTGCATCTCGCGGGTGCGGATCTGCAGCTCGACGCGCTGGTTGCCCGGGCCGATCACGGTGGTGTGCACCGAGCGGTAGTCGTTCTGCTTCGGCGTCGAGATGTAGTCCTTGAAGCGTGCCGGCACCATCGGCCAGGTCGTGTGCACGACGCCGAGCGTCTGATAGACGTCCTCGACCTTGCTGACGATGATGCGGAAGCCGTAGAGGTCCGAGAGCTGCTCGAAGCCGACCGCCTTGCGCTCCATCTTGCGCCACACCGAATAGGGCCGCTTCTGCCGGCCTGTGACGCGCGCCACGATGCCGCGCTCGCTCAGCTTGCGCGTGAGCTGCTGCTCGATCTCGGAGATGAGAGACTGGTTGCGGGCCGCGAGCGCGACCAGGCGCTCGCTCATCACCGCATAGGCGTCCGGGTTGAGCTCCTGGAACGACAGATCCTCGAGCTCCTCGCGCATCTCGTGCATGCCCATGCGGCCGGCGAGCGGCGCATAGATGTCGACCGTCTCCTCCGCGGTACGCCGGCGTGTCTCAGGCTTGACGAAGTCGAGGGTGCGCATGTTGTGCAGCCGGTCGGCGAGCTTGACCAGGAGCACGCGCACGTCGTCCGCGATCGCGAGCAGCAGCTTGCGTAGGTTCTCGGCCTGCTTCGCCTCGCGGGTGACGAGGTCGAGCTTCTTCAGCTTGGTGAGGCCCTCGACCAGCGCGCCGATCTCGCGGCCGAAGATCTCGTCGATCTCGGCCCGGGTGGTCTCGGTATCTTCGATCGTGTCGTGCAGCAGCGCGGCGACGATCGTAGCATCGTCGAGCTTGAGGTCGGTGAGGATCGCCGCGACTTCGAGCGGATGCGAGAAGTAAGGATCGCCCGAGGCACGCGTCTGCGCGCCGTGCGCGCGCATCGCATAGACATAGGCGCGGTTGAGCAGGTCCTCATTGGCGTTCGGATTGTACTGCTTGACCCGTTCGATCAGGTCGTACTGGCGCATCATCTGGGCGGGCTTGCGGGCCGGCTTGCGCGCGGCGCTGGCCGCCTCGGGTGCGAGCGGCGCTGCCAGCTCCGGCGCCGGCGGGCGGCGGGACTGGTTCTGCATGCGCGGCAGATCGGCCTGGGTGCGAGCCATACGCATCCGTTCGGCGGCCCGGCGGGGCTCGCCCGATGCATCAGGATATCATGGGGATTCGCCACACCCGCAAGGCGTTTGCACGCAGAGGGTTGCCGAAACCGCAAGGATTGCGCGAAATCGCCGCCATCCGGCCCGAAATGCGAAACGGCCCGGAGGTCCGGGCCGTTGCGGCAGCTTGGATCTCGCCGAAGAGGCTTACTCTTCCTCGTCGCCCGTATCGGGCTCCGGCTGCTCCTCGGGCGGGGTGAGCCCCTCGAGGCCGCGCAGCAGTTCTTCCTCGGTCATGCGGTCGGCCGTGACTTCGGTGTCGTCGGCGTCGACGCCCTCGCTCGCCGCGCCGATCATCGGCACGGACTCGGGCTCCGGCTCGTCCACCTCGACATACTTCTGCAGCGAGTGGATCAGGTCTTCCTTCAGGTCGCCGGGGGAGATCGTCTCGTCGGCGATCTCGCGCAGCGCCACCACCGGGTTCTTGTCGTTGTCGCGGTCGACCGTGATCGACGCGCCCGACGAGATCATGCGCGCGCGATGACTCGCCAGCAGCACGAGGTCGAACCGGTTTTCAACTTTATCGATGCAATCTTCAACAGTGACACGGGCCATCGCCTCGTCACTCCTTCAGGGATATGTGTCCGGAAAGTTGCAGGCTAGGTAGCGCCTGTGGGCCAAAAACACAAGCAAGAACTTTTGACTTGGCGCCCCATGGGCCCTCTGTTACGCGTGAACCCGTAAGCGGTTCGGCCCCCTGGATCACGCTTTAAGGATTGCGAGAGCCGGCCCGCTGACGGTCGCCGCCCCCTATTGAAAGCTGCGCCGTCGGACTTTTTCTGCCGAAGCTGACCCCGGAACCCCGGATTTCCGGGCTTCGACCAGCGCTTGGTCCCGTTCTTTTTGACGAAGAGCTCCCCATGTCCCCCCAGTCCGAAAAGATCGCCCTGTTCATCGACGGGGCCAACCTCTATGCGACCGCCAAGACCCTCGGCTTCGACATCGACTACAAGCGGCTGCTGCGCGAATTCCAGTCGCGCGGATACCTGCTGCGGGCGTTCTATTACACCGCGGTGATCGAGGATCAGGAGTATTCCTCCATCCGCCCGCTGATCGATTGGCTCGACTACAACGGCTACACGGTGGTGACCAAGGCGACCAAGGAGTTCGTCGACCAGAGCGGCCGCCGCAAGGTCAAGGGCAACATGGACATCGAGCTCGCGGTCGACGCCATGGAGATCGCCGAGCACATCGATCAGATGGTGCTGTTCTCGGGCGACGGCGATTTCCGCTCGCTGGTGGAGGCGATGCAGCGGCGCGGCGTGCGCGTGACCGTGGTGTCCACCATCTCCTCGACGCCGCCCATGGTGGCCGACGAGCTGCGCCGCCAAGCCGACGTGTTCCTCGACATCACCGAGCTGCAGCCGAAGATCGGCCGCGATCCGTCGGAGCGGCAGCATCGCGAGCCGCGCGACCCGCGCGGCCACACGCCGCAATTCCTCCAGCGCAGCACGGGCCGTGAGCGGACCGCGAGCCCGGTCGGTCCGACCGACGAAGAGTACGACGAGGACTGATCCGTCATGGCTATGCCGCGCGTGGCGGCCGAGCCGGGCCGCAACTGCCCGCGCTGCCCGCGGCTGGTCGACTTCCGCGAGAGCTGGCGCACGCGCGAGCCCACTTGGCATAACGCGCCCGTCCCCTCCTTCGGCCCCGCCGACGCGCGCCTGTTGATCGTCGGCCTCGCGCCCGGCGCCCAGGGCGCGAACCGCACGGGTCGCCCTTTCACGGGCGACTATGCGGGCGTGCTGCTCTACGACACGCTCATCCGCTACGGCTTCGCGCGCGGCAAATACGAGGCCCATCCGGACGACGGGCTCACGCTGGTCGATGCCTGCATCACCAATGCGGTGCGCTGCGTGCCGCCCGAGAACAAGCCGACGCCCGCCGAGATCGCGACCTGCCGCGACTATCTGATCGCGACGCTGAAGGCGATGACTGAGGTGCGCGCCATCGTCTGCCTCGGCCGCATCGCCCATGCGAGCGTGGTCACCGCGCTCGGCGCCAAGCAGTCGGCCGCGCCCTTCGGTCACGGTGCCACGCACACGATCGGCACCCTCACGCTCTTCGACAGCTATCACTGCTCGCGCTACAACACGAACACCGGCGTGCTCACGCCCGAGATGTTCCGCGCCGTCTTCGCGGCCGTGCGCGCGCATCTCGACAGGGCGCCATGATGCGCGCGCAACACGTCGTCAGGATAGAAATGCCCAAGAACCAGCTCCTGCTCTTCCTGTTCGGCGGCGTGCTCGCGATCCTGAGCGCGCTCGCAGGGCGGATGATGGTCAATACCGACTGGAAGACGCTGTTCGAGACCTGGTTCGGCTGAAAGCCCTACGCCTCCGTCACCTCCGAGACCAGCAGCGTCACCCCGCCGGTCGCGAAGTTCTTCAGATCCGCCGCGGTGGCGCGCGCCTCGGGCGTGCTCATCACCTGCTTCATGTGCTCGGGGCTGTCGAAATAGAGATCGGCCATCCGGTAGTGCGCCGGCTTGCTGCCGTCCGGCGTGCCCGTGACCTTCGAGAGCTCGAAGCGGCGCAAACCCTGGATCTTGGCCGCGAGCGGCATGTGGGTCTCGGCGTAATAGCGCTCGAAGGCGGCCGCATCGGTCGGGTGGCCGTAGATCACGGACATCTTCACCATCGTCTTCTCCTTACGTTTCAAACGTTCGCTTCGAGCCAGGCGATCACCTCTTCGGCGTTCCGGTCGGGCGGAAACACCGGATAGAACACATGGGTGATGACGCCGTCGTCGATGATCATGGTCAGGCGCCGGTGCAGCGTCATGCCGGCCGCCTCGAAGGTCGGCAGATCGAGCGCGCGCGTGAGCGCCAGTGTCTCGTCCGAGAGGATTGCGAACGGCAGATGCAGCCGGCTCGCGGCCTCCTGCTGATAGGCGCGATCCTGCGTCGAGAGTCCATAGAGCTGCGCCACGCCGAGCCGCTTGAGCTCCGCGAAGTGGTCGCGGAACGCACAAGACTGCGGCGTGCAGCCGCGCGCGCCCGGGATCGCGTCCCAGCCCTCTGGCAGCGGCTTGCCGGGCTCACCCGTGCGCGGATAGGCGTAGACCACGGTGCGGCCCTTCAGGCGTGCGAGGTTGACGTCCGAGCCGTCGGTCGCGGGGAGGATGAGGTCCGGCACCCGCATGCCGACGAGGTGGCGCGCCGCGCCATCGTCGACGGGCGCGGGCAGATCGGTCGGCAGCTGCAGCGGATTGTGCATGCGTCAGGCTCCGAGGTGAGGCGCGCGATCATGTCCCCGCATAGGAGATGAATTCAAGCAGCGATCCGTCGGGATCGCGGAAATAGACGCTCGTGCCCTCCCCTTTGGCGCCGGCGCGCGTCACCGGCCCGAGCTCGATCGCCACGCCGCACGTCTCGAGATGCGCCGCTGCGTCCGCGATGGGCCCGTCCCACTCGAAGCAGATGTCGCTGTTGCCCGGCGCCACCGGCACGCGCGCGACCGGCATGCCCTTCTGGCCCGGCCCGTGCAGATTGAGCTGCGTGTCGCCGAAGCGATACGCGAACCCGGCGCCTCTGCGGACCACCTCCGCCCCGAGCACCGACTGATAGAACGCGTTCGAGCGCTCCCAATCCGTCACGTGCACCACGCAATGATCGAGCTTCACCTTCATGGCTCACCTCCCGCGATCAAAAGATCGCCGCGATCCCGAGATCGCCGCGATCACGAGATCGCCGCGATCACAAGATCGTGCACGCGATGAAACCGCGTCAAGACGCTTGCCGTAGCTCCCGCCGAGGACCCGTCGGGGTCCATGTCGGCGCCGCGGCGCCATGCAAGGGGAGACCGAGATGAACAGACGCCAAAGCTTGCAACTGATGGCCGGCCTCGCCGCGACCGCTGGCACGGGCTTCGTCGCCCAAGGTCCCGCGCTGGCGCAGACCGCGATGCCGGCCGCCACCGGGCCGTTCAAGCTGCCGCCGCTCGGCTATGCCTATGAGGCGCTCGAGCCACATATCGACGCGACGACGATGAACATCCATCACACGCGTCACCACAACGCCTTCATCACCAATCTCAACCAGCTGGTCGAGAAGTGGCCCGACCTCGCCAAATGGTCGCCCGAGCAGATCCTCTCCGATATCAGCAAGGTGCCCGAGGCGGTGCGCACGCCGGTGCGCAACAATATGGGCGGCCACTGGAACCACACCTTCTTCTGGGACCTGATGACGCCCGGCGGCGCCAAGCAGCCGACCGGCGATCTCAAGGCGGCGATCGACCAGACCTTCGGCGGCTTCGACAAGATGGCCGAGAAGTTCAACAGCGCCGGCCTCACCCGCTTCGGCTCCGGCTGGGCCTGGCTCGTCGTCACCAAGGACAAGAAGCTCGACGTCGTCAACACGCCCTACCAGGACCCGCCGATCGTCGATCTCGGCGCCCGCGCGGTGGTCGGCGTCGACGTCTGGGAACACGCTTATTATCTCAAATACCAGTATCGCCGCGGCGACTATCTGAAGTCCTGGTGGAACACGGTGAACTGGGACAAGGCGCTCGGCCACTTCAAGAAGGCCGTCGCGTAAGGCGCATGATCCCGAAAAGTGGGCACCGGTTTTCGGAAAAGATCATGCGCAAATGATCAGCCCGACTCCATCTGAGGCAGTCTCTCCGTCGCGCCCGCACCCGCTACGGCGGAGCCTGCCTCGGGGCAACGTCGTCGGCGTGGTCCCCCTTGTTGCCGGACGTTGCGTTGCCGACCCGCGGTCGCCTCGGCCGCGGGTCGTGCACGCATTCACGGTGACAACGAGCTAGCCCCGCTGCCGCAGTAAGCGGCCCTGCTCGCGCTTCCAGTCGCGCTTCTTCTCGGTCTCGCGCTTGTCGTGCAGCTTCTTGCCGCGCGCGAGGGCGAGCTCGACCTTGGCGCGGCCCTTCTCGTTGAAGTAGAGCTTGAGCGGCACGATAGTCATGCCCTCGCGCTCGACGGCGCCGGCGAGCTTGTGGATCTGCCGCTTGTGCAAGAGCAGCTTGCGCGGCCGCTTCGGCGCATGATTGAAGCGCCCGCCCTGCAGATATTCCGGGATGTTCGAGTTCACGAGCCAGAGCTCTTCGCCCTTGGTGTCCGCGTAGGACTCCGCGATCGTCGCCTTGCCGGTGCGCAGCGACTTCACCTCGGTGCCCGTGAGCGCGATGCCGGCCTCGAAGGTCTCGCCGATCTCGTAATTGAAGCGTGCCTTGCGATTGTCGGCGACGACCTTCTGCGGCTTCTCGGCCTTGGCTGCCATGTCACGAGCGTCCGAAGCAGATCGCCGTGAACTGCTTGAGCGGCGCCGCGAGACCCGCGACCGGCACCTGGTGCTTGACCTCGCCGATCGTGATCATGATCGGCCCCTTGCCCTGCAGGATCGGCATCAGCTCGGCCTGCAGATACTGCAACGCCTTCGGATCGAGATCGGTCTGATAGGCGAACACCGGATAGCCCGTGGCGTCGTCGACGCCGGTCTGGCCGCGCAGCCCGTACTTGGCCTTGCCGTTCTGCAGCGACATCATGGCGCTTTTCGCGACACCCTCGACCAGCCCCGCCGAGTAGATCCCGAGCACATTGGTATCGCGCTGGCAGGCGAACAGCAGCACGCGGGGGCCGTCCGGCTCCTCGACGAAGCGCAGATAAGCGCGCTTGCGCGGATCGGTCTCGATCGACCAGCCCTGCGGATCGCCCTTGTCGGCAAAGGCCGGCAGCGTCGTCGCAATGGCCGAGAGCGCCGCGAGCACGGCAAGGCGAAGACGGATCATGGGGTGTCTCGGTTAGTTGATCAGCCCGGCATGCACCATGGCTTCGCGCACGACGGCCTTGCTCTTCTCGCCGAGCGGCACCATGGGCAGGCGCACCGTGTCGGCGCACTTGCCGAGCAGCGAGAGCGCGTACTTGGCGGGCGCCGGGTTGGTCTCGACGAAGAGGTTCTGGTGCAGCGGCAGCAGCTTGTCCTGCAGCTTGAGCGCCGCCGCGTAGTCGCCCTTGAGGCACGCGCTCTGGAATTCCGAGCAGAGCCGCGGCGCCACGTTCGAGGTCACCGAGATGCAGCCATGCCCGCCATGCGCCATGAAGCCAAGCGCGGTCGCGTCCTCGCCCGAGAGCTGGTTGAAGCCCTCGCCCATCGCGGCGCGCTGCTGCGAGACGCGCAGCACATTGGCGGTCGCATCCTTCACGCCAGCGATGTTCTTGAGCTCGAACAGGCGCGTCATGGTCTCGACCGACATGTCGATCACCGAGCGTCCCGGGATGTTGTAGATGATGATGGGAATGCCGATCGCGTCGTTGATCGCCTTGTAGTGCTGGTAGAGCCCTTCCTGGGTCGGCTTGTTGTAGTAGGGCGTGACGATCAGCACCGCGTCGGCGCCCGCCTTCTCGGCATGCCGGGAGAGCTTCACGGCCTCTTCGGTGGAGTTCGAGCCCGCCCCCGCGACCACCGGCACCCGGCCCTTCGCCTGGTCGACGCACCATTCCACGACCTTGTCGTGCTCGTCGTGCGAGAGCGTCGGGCTCTCGCCCGTGGTGCCGACCGGCACCAGCCCATTGGTGCCCTCCGCGATTTGCCAGTCCACCAGGGCGCGGAAGGCCTGTTCGTCCACCGAGCCGTTTTTGAAGGGCGTGACGAGCGCGGTGAAGGAGCCTCGGAAGCTCGTCTTGGCGGTCATGGCACCTGTCCTCGGGGTTGGGCGTCTTCCGCGGCCCATCCGGGGGTCCGAAGGGCCTGGTCCGCCGCGAAAAACGCGACAAATACGATCCTTCTCCATACCGGGTCGGGCCGTCCGATGAAACCCCAATGCGGCCGTTCTGCCCCGGAATTGCCTCGGTTGCAGGGGAAGGTCGTTTCGGGTCGCGTTCAGTTAATAATTTCTCCGTAGCATCACGGACTTGGGTCGAGGGACGGCCCCCACAACTGACGACCATGCCCCGCGGCCGTTGAGGCCGCCGCTGTGCAACCCTGCCCCCTGGGGGCCAACTCGGAAACGCGCGCGCGCAATGACATTTCAGGTCTCTCGTCTTGCCCTGCTGACGGCTCTCGCCACCGTGTCGTTCGCAGCCCTCTCGGCTGCGGCCCCGCTCGTCATCACCCCGGCCGCCCAGGCGAAGCCGGAGGTTCAGAAGCTCGCCGAGGCGAAGCCCACCAAGTCCGAGGCCGACAAGAAGGCAGAGGCGAAGGCGAAGAAGCCCGAGGCCAAGAAGCCTGACGCGAAGAAGCCCGACACGAAGAAGGCCGACGCGAAGAAGCCTGACGCCAAGAAGTCCGAGACCAAGAAGGCCGAGGCGAAGAAGCCCGAGCCGAAGAAGCCCGAG
>JAEYAU010000196.1 GCA_023404705.1 Pseudomonadota bacterium | reverse complement strand
GTCAGCGGTCGCGCCGACGCCAGCACCTGCCGCGCCCTCGCAATCAGCGGCCACGCCGACGCAGTCAGCCGCGGCACCGCAGCCATCGCCTCCCACCGCACCGAGCAGCGACACACGGCCCGCGCTCGCCGCCGCCGAGCCGCCGCCGTCCGTGGTCGTGGTGCCGAAGATCGACACCACGGTGGTCTCGCGCGGTGACAGCCTGTGGCGCATCAGCCGCGAGACCTATGGCCGCGGCGCGCGCTATTCGGTGATCTATCAGGCCAACCAGACCCAGATCCGCGATCCGGACCTCATCTATCCGGGTCAGATCTTCGTGCTGCCCGTGCAGCAGTAGCCGAGCGCAGACAACGGCACTCCGTCGCCATTCGGGCGCCGCGCATGCCTTTTCTGGGTTCCAGAAAACAAAGCCCTTGCCGCGCCGATCTCGGCGCTCCGCTCCCCTCACTGGGAGCCTCGCGAGAAAAACTCCGGACGCAACGCGTCGCGGAGATGAAGGCGCTTCTTCGTAGGGTGTGCTCGTGCAGCCGATGAGTTTGCGATGTGCTCGCGCCTCGATCCGCACGAGCGCACGCGTGCTGAATCGCTGTACGCCTGCGCTCGGCGCGGTCGGACTCGGCGCTCGCATCTCGGCGCCTCGGCGCGCCGAGCACACCCTACGAAGAAGCTAATCCTCCGCCCACATCCGCATCAGGTTCGCGAGCGACTTCGACACCAGATCGAACTCTTGGCTCTTGCCGTCGCGCTCGAACATGGCGCGGCGCGCGGTGTCGAGATCGAACAAGAGTTCGCGCTGCGCGGGGTCGCGGATCAAGCTGCGCGCCCAGCCGACCGCGACGAGGCGCTCGCCGCGCGTGACCTCGGCGACGTGATGCAGCGAGGTCGACGCATAGGCGACGAGCGATCCGGCCGGCAGCTTGATCGCGTCCTCGCCGGCCGGCGTCTCGATCACGAGCTCGCCGCCGTCATAGCTCTCGGGCGCGTTGAGGAAGAGCGTGAACGAGACGTCGGTGCGCATGCCGTTCATCACGGCATCGTCCACATGCGTGCCGTAGCGCATGCCCGGATCGTACCGCGAGAACAGCAGCGGCGTGAGCGTCTTCGGCCGCACCGCGAGCCGGAACACCTCGTTGGAGAGGATGCGGTCCGCCACCAGCTTGCGCACCGTGTCAATCCGGCGGTCGGAGGCGGCAGCCTGCCGGTTGTGCTTCACGGTGCGCGCTGCGAAGCCCGCGGTCTCGCGCCCATCGACGAAACGCGCGCGCGCGAGCGCGGTGCGCACCATCTCGAGCTCGTCGGCGCTGAGCACATTGGCGATCGCGATACGCATGGAAGATCCTTGGGGCAGAGCAGGCCGCAGATCGACATGAACCAGCTCGGCGCGGCGCGCAAGGCGATGCAGTTCTTAATTGGAGTAATTCCATTCAACAGGTTTCGCTGGACGAGTCGCATCTTGCGTTTCTAACTAGCGCCGCGTCGAAGTGCTTTCGCGCGATCAATCGTCGGAGAGACATCATGACCACGAGGACAAAGATCTGGCTCGGCGTGGGTGCCGCGGTGTTCGCGAGCACGACCGCCGTCGGTGCCGGTCCGACGATCACGACCGAGAGCCATCCGCTGGTCCGTCCCGCGAATGACTTGCGCGCCTCGACGGCGCCGGGCGTGCTGCTGGCGCGCAACGGCGGCGAATCCGGCGAGCGCGGAGAGGGTGATGAGCGCGCCCGCAAGGCGAAGCGCGGTCAGGGTGGCGAGTCCGGCGAGAAGGGTAAGGCCAAGAAGAGCGGTGGAGAAGGCGGCGAAGGCGAGAGCGGCGAAGCCGGCGAAGGCGGCGCGGCCGCGAGCCTGCCGCCGGATGTCGGCTTCGCCTTCATGATCGCGCAGATGCGCGGCCATCTCTCGATCGCGGAGGAGCTGCTGCAGGCGGGCAATCGCGGCGCTGCGCTCACGCATTTCCAGCATCCCGCGCAGGAGGTTTACGGCAAGCTGCGGCCGAAGCTGAAGGAATACGGCGTGGCGCCGTTCGACGCCGCGCTGAAGGGGCTCGTCGCCTCGGTGCGCGAGAAGAAGGACGAGGCGGGCTACGCGGCCGCGCGCAAGACCGTCGACGATGCGCTCGCGGCCGCCGAGGACGCGGTCCGCACGAAGCAGAAGGACGGCGTCGCCTTTACGGCCGAGACGGCCTTCGAGCTGATCAAGCACAGCGCCGAGGAATACGAGGAGGCCGTGAAGAAGGGCCGCATCGTCAACCCGGTCGAGTATCAGGACGGCCGCGGCTTCGCCTGGCAAGCCGAGCGCATGATCGAGAGTGTCGCGTCCGATCTCGAGAAGAAGGACGCGGCCGCGCTCGGCAAGGTGCGCGCTGCTCTCGCCGAGCTGAAGAAGGCCTGGCCGAGCCCGACGCCGCCGAAGACGCCTGTGAAGGACTACAGCGCCGTGCTGAGCGACGTCGCGCGCATCGAGCTCGCGATCGGTCCACTGTTGAGGTGAGACGCAGCGGCACTGAAAGTAAGACGCAGAGGCACTCCGGTGCCGCTGCGTCAGCGCATGCGATGGTATCGGAACGCACTACGTGTGCGTTGACGTTCCGTCGTGCGGTCGATTGCAACGCGGCCATGCCGGCGCGCTCTTGTGCTCATCGGTATTCGTGCTAACGGCTCCGCCACGCGCGCATGGCGCGAATAAGGAACCCTTGGGAGTTTACCGAATGAAGCGTCGTCAATTCCTGCAGGCCGCGGGCGCAGGCTTCGCCACTGCAGCGGTCGCCGCGCCGGCCGTGGCGCAGTCGAGCCCCGAGCTCAAGTGGCGCATGACCTCGAGCTTCCCGAAGTCGCTCGACACCATCTACGGAGCCGCGGAAGTCTTCTCGAAGGCGGTCGCGGAAGCCACCGACAACAAGTTTCAGATCCAAGTCTTCGCGGCGGGCGAGATCGTGCCCGGCCTGCAGGCGCTCGACGCGGTCACCAACGGCACCGTCGAGATGTGCCACACCGCGCCCTACTACTATGTCGGCAAGGATCCGACCTTCGCGCTCGCCTGCTCGGTGCCGTTCGGCCTGAATCAGCGCATGACCGACGCCTGGATGATGTTCGGCGGCGCGCAGGACATGCTGAACAAGGACTTCTACAGCAAGCACAACGTCCACGGCATGATGGCGGGCAACACCGGCGCGCAGATGGGCGGCTGGTTCCGCAAGGAGATCAACACCGTCGATGATCTCAAGGGCCTGAAATTCCGCATCGCCGGCATCGCGGGCCGCGTGCTGCAGAAGCTCGGAGTCGTGCCGCAGCAGCTCGCCGGCGGCGACATCTATCCGGCGCTCGAGAAGGGCACCATCGACGCGGCCGAGTGGGTCGGTCCCTACGACGACGAGAAGCTCGCGTTCCAGAAGGTCGCGAAGTTCTACTACTACCCGGGTTTCTGGGAAGGCGGTCCGGTGCTGTTCAACTTCATCAACACCGCGAAGTGGAACGAGCTGCCGAAGTCCTACCAGACGATCGTGCAGACGGCCTCGCATCTCGCCCACAACTGGATGACCGCGAAGTACGACGCCGCCAATCCCGGCGCGCTCAAGCGTCTGGTCGCGGGCGGCGCGCAGCTGCGTCCGTTCACCCAGCCGGTGCTGGAGGCCTCCTACAAGGCCGCCAACGAAGTCTACGCCGAGATCTCGGCCTCGAACGCCGACTTCAAGAAGGTCTACGATTCGATGGTCGCCTTCCGCGGCGAAGAGTATCTGTGGTGGCAGGTTGCGGAATACACCTACGACACCTTCATGATCCGGGCGCGCGCCCGCGGCTGATCTGGCGTCTTCGCCTTTAGTCGAAGCCCCCGGAGCCCGGCTCCGGGGGCTTTTACTTTGCCGGAATTTTGAACCGCGCCGGCTCGGCGGGTGCCGTAGGGGCATTTTGCCCTTCCTCAGCTTCCCTTATAAGGTTCCGTTACGGTGTTCGCGATGGGGCTAACCCGCCGATTGAGCGGGATCCGATCAACGCATCGAGACTCACACCCAAGGGGAATCTGAATGAAACGTCGTGAATTTCTGAAGGGCGCCGGCGTCGGGCTGGCGGCCAGCACCGCGATTGCGGCTCCCGCCATTGCGCAGGGCGCGCCCGAGTTGAAGTGGCGCCTCACCTCGAGCTTCCCGAAATCCCTCGACACCATCTACGGCGCGGCCGAGGTCTTCGCCAAGGCCGTGGCCGAAGCGACCGACAACAAATTCCAGGTCCAGGTCTTCGCCGCGGGCGAGATCGTGCCCGGCCTGCAGGCCGCCGATGCCGTGACCAACGGCACCGTCGAGATGTGCCACACCGCGCCCTACTACTATGTCGGCAAGGATCCAACCTTCGCGATGGCGACCGCCATTCCGTTCGGGCTGAACCAGCGCATGCAGGATGCCTGGATGATGTTCGGCGGCGGCCAGGAGCTCTTCAACGAGTTCTTCAAGAAGTACAACATCCACGCCGTGATGGCGGGCAATACCGGCGCGCAGATGGGCGGCTGGTTCCGCAAGGAGATCAACACGGTCGACGACCTGAAGGGTCTCAAGATGCGCATCGGCGGCTTCGCGGGCCGCGTGGTGCAGAAGCTCGGCGTCGTGCCGCAGCAGCTCGCCGGCGGCGACATCTATCCGGCGCTCGAGAAGGGCACCATCGATGCGGCCGAATGGGTCGGCCCCTACGACGACGAGAAGCTCGGCTTCCAGAAGGTCGCGAAATACTACTACTACCCGGGTTGGTGGGAAGGCGGCCCGATGCTGATGAACTTCATCAACATCGCCAAGTGGAACGAGCTGCCGAAGAACTATCAGTCGATCGTCAACTCGGCCTCGCACGTCGCCAACACCTGGATGATGGCGAAGTACGACGCCGGCAATCCGGCCGCGCTCAAGCGTCTGGTCGCCGGCGGCGCGCAGCTGCGTCCGTTCAATCAGCAAGTCATGGAAGCCTGCTACAAGGCCGCCAACGAGGTCTATGCCGAGACCTCGGCCGCGAATGCGGACTTCAAGAAGGTCTACGAGTCGCTCCTGGCCTTCCGCGGCGACCAGTATCTCTGGTGGCAGGTCGCCGAGTACACCTATGACACCTTCATGATCCGCGCCCGCGCGCGTTCCTGACGCGCCGCGCAGCGGTTTACCGCCAGCCCCGGAGCCTCGGCTCCGGGGCTTTCTGTTTTTCGGATGCAGGCGCGCCCGTTGCTGCGTTGCAGCGCGGGCCCGGGATGGTGCAATTTTCGTTTTGCGGCTCCGAAGACTCCCCTAGGATCGGGGCTCGGTGATCTTGCGACGGGGCATGCCTCGACGTCGAGCGCAGGTCCCTTCGTATCGATGCATCGATAAAGAAGGGGAAACGCTATGAAACGTCGTGAATTCCTGAAGACCGCGGGGATCGGGCTCGCGGCCTCGACGGCCGTCGCCGCGCCCGCCATCGCGCAATCGATGCCGGAGATCAAGTGGCGCAACACCGCGAGCTGGCCGAAGTCGCTCGACACGCTGTATGGCGGCGCGGAGTTCTTCTGCAAGCGGGTGGCCGAGATCACCGACAACCGCTTCCAGATCCAGCCCTTCGCGGCGGGCGAGATCGTGCCCGGCCTGCAGGTGCTCGACGCCGTGCAGAACGGCACCGTCGAGATGGGCAACACCGCGCTCTATTATTATCACGGCAAGGACCCGGCCTTCACGTTCGGCACGTCGCTGCCGTTCGGCCTCAATGCGCGTCAGCACATCTCCTGGTTCGACTTCGCGGGCGGCAATGAGCTGCTCGGCGATCTCCTCAAGGCTTACAACTGCGTCGGCTTCGCGGCCGGCAATACGGGCGCGCAGATGGGCGGCTGGTTCCGCAAGGAGATCAAGACCACAGACGATCTGCGCGGCCTGAAGATGCGCATCGGCGGCTTCGCCGGCAACATCATCGCCAAGGTCGGCGCGGTGCCGCAGCAGCTCGCGGCCGGCGATATCTATCCGGCCCTCGAGAAGGGCACGCTCGATGCCTGCGAGTGGGTCGGGCCCTACGACGACGAGAAGCTCGGCTTCTACAAGGTCGCGAAATACTATTATTACCCGGGCTGGTGGGAAGGCTCCGGCCAGGGCCACAACATCATCAACATCGCCAAGTGGAACGAGCTGCCGAAGCACTATCAGGCCGCCATCCAGGTCGCCTCGCACGAGCAGTTCGTCTGGACGCTCGCCAAGTACGACGCGGTCAATGCGGCGGCGCTCAAGCGGCTGCTCGGGCAGGGCGTGCAGTTGCGGGCCTTCCCGCAGGAAGTCCTCGAGGCCTGCTACAAGGCGGCGAACGAGATCTATGCGGGCCTGTCGAGCACCAATCCGCACTTCAAGAAGATGTACGACTCGCTGGTGGCCTACCGCAGCGACTCGCTGCTCTGGATGCAGGTGGCCGAGCTCGGCTTCGACAGCTTCATGATGCGCATGCGCACGCGGGCCTAGGCCGCGCTTCGCTACACGCGAGAGGCGGCGCGCTATGCAAGTCGGCTGTCGCCGACTTGCACATCCTTCATGACCAGGTCGGGCAGGCCCGACCTGGCTGCGCGCCGCTTTCTTATTGGATCTTCGGCGGCCCGAGATTGAGATCAAGTGGCGGCAGATCGGGCGGCGCAATGTCGATCTTGATATCCTTCGGATCGATCGTCGTTCCCGTCCCCTTGTAGTGCATCACCATCGCCGGGAAGGCGATCACCAGCGCCACCATGATGCACTGGATCACGACGAAGGGCACCGCGCCCCAATAGATCTGGCCCGTCGTGACCGGCTCCATGCGCTTGCCGGTGACGCGGTCGAGATAGGGCTCGCGGGGCGCGACCGAGCGCAGATAGAACAGCGCGAAGCCGAACGGCGGGTGCATGAACGAGGTCTGCATGTTCACGCCCAGCATGACGCCGAACCAGATCAGGTCGATGCCGAGCCGTTCCGCCGCCGGTCCGAGCAGCGGGATCACGATGAAGGCGATCTCGAAGAAGTCGAGGAAGAACGCCAGCACGAACACGAACACCATGACGAAGGAGAGGAAGCCGATCTGGCCGCCCGGCAGCGAGACAAGCAGCTCCTCGACCCAGCGATGGCCATCGACGCCGTAGAAGGTGAGCGAGAACACGCGCGCGCCGATCAGGATGAAGACCACGAAAGCCGAGAGCTTTGCAGTCGATTCCACGGCCTGGCGCGTGAGGTCGAAGGTGAGCCGCCGCTTCATGATGGCGAGGATGATGGCGCCGGCCGCGCCCATGGCGCCGCCCTCCGTCGGCGTCGCCACGCCGATGAAGATCGTGCCCAGCACCAGGAAGATCAGCGCCAGCGGCGGGACCATCACGAAGATCACCCGCTCGGCCAGCTTCGAGAGCAGCCGCAGCCGCAGCACATAATTGATCACGGCGATCGTGAAGGCGACGCCGACCGCGACCGACATCGTGAGCACCACGTAGTCGGCGCCCGCGCGCACCTCCGTGTAGGACATCCAGACCACGGCGATGATCGTCGCCAGCGCCACCGTGATGAACAGCGACGGCGTCATCATGTTGGCGGCGCCGCGCAGGAAGAAGAACAGTCCCGCGAGCAGCACGATGCCCCAGATGCCCAGGTTGACGGCGTCCGGAAGCAGCCCCGACGTGATCGTCGGCAGGCTGGTCTTCATGACGAATAGATAGGTCATGCCGAGCGCGGCGGCGGCGCCGAGGATCGTCTCCATCACGGGCGAGGCCGGCTCGCGCAGCGTCTGCGCCTCGAGCGGCAGGCCCGGCGCCGACTCCGGCTTGATCACCGTCATGAGGAAGATGTAGCCGGCATAGAGCGCCGAGAGCACGAGGCCCGGGATGAAGGCGCCCTCGTACATGTCGCCGACCGAGCGGCCGAGCTGGTCGGCCATCACGATCAGCACCAGCGACGGCGGGATGATCTGCGCCAGCGTGCCGGAGGCCGCGATCACACCCGACGCGAGCCTGCGGTCGTAGCCGTAACGCAGCATGATCGGCAGCGAGATCAGGCCCATCGAGATCACCGAGGCCGCCACCACGCCGGTGGTCGCGGCGAGCAGCGCGCCGACGAACACCACCGCATAGGCGAGGCCGCCGCGCACCGAGCCGAACACCTGGCCGATGGTGTCGAGCAGATCCTCCGCCATGCCGGAGCGTTCGAGGATGAGGCCCATGAAGGTGAAGAACGGGATGGCGAGCAGCACGTCGTTCGCCATGATCCCGTAGATGCGCTCGGGCAGCGCCTGCAGGAAGTCCGGCTGGAACAGCCCCAGCTCGATGCCGATCAGGCCGAAGATCAGTCCATTCGCCGCGAGTGCGAAAGCCACCGGATAGCCGAGCAGCAGGAACACGACCAGCGCCGCGAACATGATCGGCGCCATGTTGTGGATCAGGAACGCCGTCATCTCGTCACTCCGAACGCGGCCAGGGGCTCAACGGGATTCTTGTTTCAGTTCGGCCAGCAGCCGCTCGGCCTCCGCTTCAGCGGCCGCATGCGCGCCGCCCGTGGAGGCGTAGGGATCCGGGATGACGCCGCCGATCACGGCCACGCGTTTGATGAGCTCCGAGATGCCCTGGAAGAACAGGAGGACGAAGCCGATCAGCACGAGCCCCTTGGCCGGCCATTGCGGCAGGCCGCCCGCGTTCATCGACTGCTCGTTAATGCCGTAAGAGCGCAGGAAGAAGGGCACTGAGGTGATGATCATCACCACGGTCAGCGGGAGCAGGAAGAGGGCGTGGCCGATCACGTCGATCCAGTCGCGCACGGCTTTCGGGAACATGCTGTTCACGATGTCGATGCGGATGTGCTCGTTGTCCCGCAGCGTCCAGGACGCGCACAGCAGGAATACCATGCCGAACAGCACCCACTGCAGCTCGAGCCAGGAGTTCGACGAGGTATCGAAGATCTTGCGGATGACCGCGTTGACGGCCGACACGATGACCGCAGCGAGCACCAGCCAGGCGATCCACCGGCCAATGCGTGTAGTCACCGCGTCGATGGCGCGGCTCAGGCTCAAAAGCGCGTTCACGTGCTTCCCCTCTGGGTCACTTGAGTGACCGTTTCTTCTTGTCGTCCGCGGTCCGCCTTCCCACCCGCGGCCGCGGTGAAGCACCTTAGCCCCGACCCAGCAGTCCGCGTCAATCGAAAGTTCATTAACACCCAGGGACAGCGGCCGGACGCCATCGCGGTGGCGGCCGGGATCAGCAGGCCGGGCGTCGGCGGGCCGCTTAACTTGTGGATTTCGTTGGAAGATCCGCCAGAGCTCGGCGGGAGGGCTATTCGGCGGGACGCAGCGGCGCCGTCAGCTCGCGCCGGCGCACGACCTCGCGGTGCAGCGCATAGAGGCCGCTGCCGACGATCAGTGCGGCGCCGACGATCGCCCAGCCGTCCGGCACCTCGCCGAACGCGAGATAGCCGCCGAGGGCCGCCCAGATGAGCAGCGTGTAGCGGAAGGGTGCGACCACTGCGACCTCGCCGCTCCGGAAAGCGATAACGATGAGGAAGTTGCCGATCGCCAGGAACACGGCCGAAATGGCGACGACCGCGATATCGGGCGGCGCCATCGGCCGCCAGACTTCCCAGAAGCCGAGGCAGAGCCCGACGAGGGTGGCGCCCACCGCGGCCATGAACGAGATCACGATCGCCGGGATGCCGCGGTCGAGGCTGCGCGTCATGAGATCGCGCGAGGCGCCCGCGAAGGCGCAGCCGAGCCCGACCAATGCCCAGATGTCGAAGGAGGAGGGGGTCGGCTTTACGACGAACAGCACGCCCACGAAGCCGATCAGGATCGCGGTCCAGCGCCGCCAGCCGACCTCCTCACGGTGAAAGAACACCGCGAGCGCCGTGATGATCAGCGGCGAGGCGAGGTTGATCGCTGAAAGATCGGCGATCCGCATGTGCACCAGTGCCGAGGTGAACAGCAGCATGGCGGCGCCGTCGAGCAAGGTGCGCGTGAGCACCAGGCGGTTCTTGATGGCGCGCAGCGCGCTCACGTGCCCGAACCAGAGCAGCACGGCGCCCACCAGCGCGATCGTGAACAGGCCGCGGATCACGATCACCTCGCCGAGCGGATAGCGCGTCGCGATCAGCTTCAGGCACGTGTCGTTCGCCGAGAACGCAGCCATGCCGACCGCGAGGGCCATCATTCCGCGGCGGTTGGCGGAGGCTGAGGACACGGTCTGGCTGCGCTGGAGAATCGGCGGCTCGCAGGATCGGGGAGGGGATCAGGACCGAGCGCTAACACGCGAGGGCGTGTTCCGTCGAGGCGCGCACCGGTATGGTCGCCGTGCGCGCGTGACATGGCGCGCGTTCCCGCGAGGTAAGGCGGCTTCAGCCGCCCGTGACGCTCATGTGGCGCGCGAGCGCCGGACGCTTGTGACGCCGGTCGATGATGAAGTCGTGGCCCTTCGGCTTGCGCGCGATCGCTTCGTCGATCGCGGCATTGAGCAGGTCGTTGCCCTCCGACGCGCGCAACGGCGTGCGCAGATCGGCGGCGTCCTCCTGGCCGAGGCACATGTAGAGCGTGCCCGTGCAGGTGAGACGTACGCGATTGCAGGACTCGCAGAAATTATGCGTGAGCGGCGTGATGAAACCGAGCCGGCCGCCGGTCTCCTTCACGCGCACATAGCGCGCCGGACCGCCGGTCCGATAGTCGATCTCGTCCAGCGTGAAGCGCTCAGCGAGCCGCGCGCGAACCATTGAGAGCGGCAGGTACTGATCGAGACGGCTCGGCTCGATGTCGCCGAGCGGCATCACCTCGATGATGGTGAGATCCATGCCGCACCCGTGCGACCAGGTGAGGAGATCGGCAAGCTCGTCCTCGTTCA
Source organism: Pseudomonadota bacterium (assembly GCA_023404705.1). Classification (GTDB taxonomy): domain Bacteria; phylum Pseudomonadota; class Alphaproteobacteria; order Rhizobiales; family Xanthobacteraceae; genus FEB-22. The sequence goes on along the minus strand of JAEYAU010000196.1, from coordinate 28,907 downwards.
CGCCCTTGAGCGCGACCGCGTTGATCTTGATCGCAAGACCCGCGGCTTGCGCGGCGTCGATGCCGGCCAGCACCTTGTCGAGATCGCCCCAGCGCGTGATGGCGCGGAATTTGTCGGCGTCGAGCGTGTCGAGCGAGACGTTGATGCGTTTCACGCCGCACTCGGCGAGCTCGGCCGCGTGCTTCGCGAGCTGCGAGCCGTTGGTCGTGAGGGTCAGCTCGTCGAGCGTGCCGTCGCCGAGATGGCGCGAGAGCGCGCGCACCAGCGTCATGATACCGCGCCGCACCAGCGGCTCGCCACCCGTGAGCCGCAGCTTGCGAACGCCGCGCGCGACGAAGGCGCTGCACAGGCGGTCGAGCTCCTCCAGCGTGAGCAGGTCCCCCTTCGGCAGGAACGTCATGTTCTCCGACATGCAGTAGACGCAGCGGAAATCGCAGCGATCCGTCACCGAGACGCGCAGATAGCTGATCGCCCGACCGAAGGGGTCGACGATCGAGGTCGGCTGAACACTCGCGGCGCGTTCGAAATCCATGGGCTCTCGGCCAGAAGGGGCTGGATCGCGTCTCTATTCAATATGATATAGGGCCTGCCGGGAAGCCTGGAAAGAGCCGGGCGCCTCGGGCGGATTGCGGATCATGGCAACACAAGAAAATCCCTGGCCGACGGAACTGCGGCTGCACAAGGACCGCAAGGCCCTGACCATCGCCTTCGACAGCGGCGAAAGCCACACGCTGAGCGCCGAGTATCTGCGCGTGAAGAGCCCGAGCGCGGAGGTCCAGGGTCACGCGCCCGAAGAGCGCAAGACCGTGCCGGGCAAGCGCGACGTGATGATCATGGAGGTCCAGCCGATCGGCAATTATGCGGTCCGGCTCGTGTTCGACGACATGCACTCCACGGGCATCTATAGCTGGGACTACTTCCGCGACCTCGGCCGCAATCACGCCGACTATTGGCAGGCCTATCTCGACGAGCTCGCCGCCAAAGGGCTCGCGCGCGATCCGCCCGCACGACGATAACAGGCCGGAAAGCAAAAGGGCCGGCGCAGAGCCGGCCCTTTCATCCGCAATGCTGTCGCGCGTCAGCGCAGCACGATCACCTTCGCGCCGACCCGCACGCGATTGTAGAGGTCGATCACATCCTCATTGGTGAGACGGAAGCAGCCGGACGAAACCGCCTGGCCGATGGTCTCCGGCTCGTTCGAGCCGTGGATGCGATAGAGCGAGGAGCCGAGATACATGGCGCGCGCGCCCAGCGGATTGTCGGGGCCGCCCGGCATGTAGCGCGGGAGGTCCGGGCGGCGCTTGAGCATCTGGGCGGGCGGAGTCCAGGCCGGCCATTCCTTCTTGGCCGAGACCGCCGTGGTGCCGGCCCAGGTGAAGCCGATGCGGCCGACGCCGATGCCATAGCGGAGCGCAGTGCCGTCGCCGTTCACGAGATAGAGCCGCCGCTCGCCCGTGTTGATCACGATGGTGCCGGGCGAATAGGAACCCGGGTAGCTCACGGTCGTGCGCGGGATCGGCGAGGACCCGCCGCCACCGCCGCCAAGGAAGCTGAACGGTCCGCGGCCAACTGGCGCGCCGCCGCTAAAGCGGCCTTCCGGATCCATAACGGGTTGCGCGAGAACCGTGCTGGCGGCGGCGAAGAAGCCGGCCGCAACGACGAGCCCCGCGAGGAAACGCGATCGCATCGCAAGCCCTCGTTCTTTCAGGTGTCTGTTCAAGCGTGAATGAAGCCGCATGCCGACGGGTGAAGCGCCGTCGTATCGAAAACAGGCCATAATTTGCCGGGCGCGGCAACCCAAAAACCTTGTGATCGCGTGGGGTTTCTCACGGCTGTGGCCAGGACACCACGCGTTCCGCGCGTCACGCACTCGTTGCACAGCGAGGACTCCAGTCCTCGTTCTCCAGCACAGAGCTTTGCATCGTTTCGACTGTTGATCTCTTGTGCTGCTCGACGGTGGCTGCGAACGCCCGACCTTTGCGTTTCCGATTCCCACAGCATTGACGAACCAGGTCGGCAACCGATTGCGATCAGTTGCGACTGTTTGCTTACTTCGACCGAAAAACCTTGATCGAAACTTTGCAATGTTTCCGATTGTCCTTTTTCGGGGCGCTTTTCAAAAGCCCACTTTTAAAGAATGCAGCGCCGCCACAGGTTGCAGAAATGTCGATCTACACGAAACGACTCGACATATGTTGAGGCATTACCGCGAGAGGGGTTTAATGACTCGACAAAGCCTCGTATAAGGCGGAGCCCTAACACCCCCTTCGGAGGCCGAGATGGCTGCCCCTAACCTGAAAAGCATGGACGTCGATGCGTTGCTTTCGCTGCGCACGCAGATCGATCAGCAGCTCGCGCAACGACGCGCGCAGCTCGAGAAGGAGCTTTCGCGGTTGGGCGCCATGAGCGGCAAGGCCGCGCGCGGCACCGCCACGAACGGACGTTCACATCCGCTCAAGGGAGCAAAGGTCCCGCCGAAGTATCGCAACCCGGCGAACCCGTCGGAGACATGGGCGGGTCGCGGCGCGCAGCCGCGCTGGCTGGTCGCGGCAGTCAAGGGCGGCAAGAAGCTGACCGACTTTTTGATCGACAAGACTGCCGGTGACGGCCGCAAGCGTCGCGTCGCCAAGAAGCGCAAGTAAGTCCTCTCGGCTTGCGCTGATCCCTCGCTTTTCCGCGAACCTTTTTCGCGCTCGACATGTCGTATGACAGCCGCGCCTGGCGGGTGCGCGCTGCCGCTTGCGTGCAGCTCGCGCGCCGCACCACGTCGATGGAGACGGAAGCAATTCGCAACGCGGAATGGTCTGCTGCGCTCGGCGACGAGACTGCGCCATGCGTCGGGCTTACGACATTATCGCGGGGCGGGACCGAAATGGTGGGCGCACAAGGGATCGAACCTTGGACCTTTCCCGTGTGAAGGGAACGCTCTCCCGCTGAGCTATGCGCCCGAAAACCGACCGGCCGGTTCGTGTCGGATCCGACACTCGATACAGATTGCCGCCCGGCCATTCAAGTGAAGACCGGCGGTGCGGCCGCGGCGAGGTTTAGGGCGTCCCTCGCGGGAGTGTCAACCCGACCCGTCGAAGGCCTAGCGCGGCGTCGACTGCGGCGAGGGCCAGGCCGGTGAGGACTGCGCGGGCGCCGGCCAGGTGCTTGGTGCCGGCTGGGCGGCCGGTGCGGATTGCTGGGCTTGAGCGCGCGGCGGCTGCTTCGCCTGCACGCGCGGCTTGGCCTTGGCCTTCGGCCGTGCAGGCGGCGGCGCGGGCTGCAGCGTTGCGAATACCGGGTTCGGCTGGAGCTCGACGGTCGGCTGCGTGGGCGCCTCGATGTCGACGCGGCCATCATCGGGCAGCACCGGCCGCACCGACTCGGTCGCCGGCAGATAGCCGTTGAGCGTGAAGCTCACCGTGAACTCGCGGTCCGCGGGCACGTTCACGGCGCAGGGCGTACGGCAGCCCGGTCCGACCGAAGTCTTGGCCTCGGCCCCCGGCGGATCGGATTCGAGCCGCAGCGCCGCCACCACGCCGCTGCGTGACGGTCCTGACGAGAAATCGAGCCCACCGATGGATCCACAAGCGGCGAGAGTCGCCGCGCCGGCGACGATCGTACACACGCGAACAAATGAGACCATGACGAATGCCGTTCCGCTCCACGGCCAGCGGCCGGTTCCCCCAAAACGGGACCATACGTGCGCCGGGGCGCCGGCGCAATGGGAGGTCACTTATTACCTCGGTCCAACAGACCACACGGTGGCAAGTTCCGGCCAGCGGGCCGCTGCATCGGGCGCGATCAGATCTTATACGCCGTCCGGAAGGCACCCCAATGCTTCCCGAAAACCCGGATCGGTGCATCGATCTCGCGCATCATCACGACGACGCCGTTGCCCATGTCGCGCGCATAGCTTTGGATCAGATACGGACGAATGTTTCGTGCCGCCGCGAGCCCGGCGCGGTCGTCGAAGATGCGCAAGTTGCGGCAGTTCGCGGTATTCCACGCGACATCGTCCGGTTTCTGCGGCTTCGAATAGATCTTGTTGTGCACCGGCAGATAGGCATTGCGATCGACCGCAGCGCAGAAGGTCATGCGCTTGTCGGCCGCGAGCAGCGGCTCCTGGATCGGCGGCAGGATCGTCTCGAGGGTATCGACGAAGCGCGTGCGATACTGCACCGGGTTGGTGCCCGTGATTTCCACATAGGCATTGTCGAACAGCGCGTCGCGCGTGAGCCGGCCCGAGGTGACGGACTGCTCGAAGGCACGCGATACGGAGGCGGCCGCGTCCACGGCGCGATCGACGAACTCCTTGTTCTCGGCGCGCACGTTCTCGAGCGTGGTGACGAGCCGCGCTCTTGCGGTCGCGTCGAGCTCGACGAACTCGACATGCAGCCCGAGCGGCGAGCGGTTCACGACGCGCACCCGGCCGCGGCCGATCCCCGTGATCGTGGCGTCCATGCTGGCGCCGGCCGCGATCTTCTCGCTCTCGCCGATGCGCAGGAGCATGCCGCCTTCGGAGAGATCGGCAGTCTGGCACGCGACGTCGCGGCCGCTGTCATGCAGCACCACCTTGATGTCGCAGGGCAGGCGTTCGTGCCGCCGGCGATCGCCGATCTCGCTCTGCCGCAGGAAGATCACGAAGCGCGTCTTGAGCCGCGCCGCGAGGTCGGTCGCCTGTTGGCCCGAACGGTCGACGGCTGCGCCGGACTCGCTCGCCTGCTTCGAGATCGTCTCGATCTCGGCCGCACTGTCCGCCACCGCGCCGACGAAGCGCGAGGAATCCGCGGCGCTGCGCGCGAGCTCCGCGGTGGTGGAGGTCTGCTCGTCGACGGCTTGCGCCACTGCCTGGAATACCGGGCGGATCGCCTCGATCGTGGAGGTGATGCGGTTCACGGCCGCGATCGACTGCGCGGCGTCGCGCTGCAGTTGGTCGATCTTGCTGGAGATCTCCTCGATCGCCTTCTGCGTCTCGATCGACAGCGACTTCACTTCGCTCGCCACCACGGCGAAGCCGCGGCCGGCTTCGCCCGCGCGCACGGCTTCGATCGTGGCGTTGAGGGCGAGCAAATTTGTCTGCTTGGCGATCGCCGAGATCAGGTTGACGACGTTGCCGATCTCGCCCGACGAGGCCTTCAGTCCGTCGATGCTGGCGCCTGCGGCTTGGGCTGCGCGGCCCGCCTCGTCCGTGAGGCTGCCGGCCTCGCGGACCTGGCGGCCGATCTCGGTCGCGGACTGGGAGAACTCCTCGGTCGCAGCGGCGAGCTGCGTCGCGTCCTGCCGCGCGCCCCGCGAGAGCGTGGCGAGCTGTTCGCTGCGCGTGCGGATCGCGTCGAGCGCCTCGGTCGAGGCGCGGATGCCGGTGCGCACCGCGCCCGAGGCGCGCTGCACATCCTGGATCATCAGCGCGAGGTCGCTCTCCAGGAGATCGACGGTCTCGCGGATGCCGCTGAAGTCGATGGTGGCTGCGGTCGGCGCGGTCTCGGCCGCAACCGGAGGCGCATCCGTGACGCGCTCTTCGGATGCGCGCTTGCGGCCCTGGGCAAACGAGGCAAGGACGTCGGAGAGCATGTCCAGGCGTTCTCGAGTCGAGATCGGGGGAGATTCCGCCTCAACAATCGGTGATTAGTGTAAATACGCAGTTAATTTTCAGGATGTGGGCGCCGGTGCGTTTGTCGCAGGACTCAACTCGCCGGCATCAGCGCATCCACCGCAGCCGGAAGCGCGTCGAAATGAGCGATGATCCGGTCGGCGCCGAGCTCGCTCACCGGAACCTCGGTGTAGCCGAAGTCGACCAGCACGACCGGGATGCCCGCAGCGCGCGCCGTCACGACGTCGGTTCCGGAATCGCCGATCATCACGGCGCGTTCGGCGGAGCCGCCCGCACGCGCGAGCGTCCCGTGCAGGATCGCGGGATCGGGCTTGCGCATGCCGAAGGTGTCGGGCCCGACGATCGCGGCGAAGCGGTCTTTCAGCCCGAGCGCCTCGAGCAGGCGCACCGCCAGCCACTCGAGCTTGTTGGTGCAGACTGCGAAGCGGAAGCCGCGATCATCGAGCAGGTCGAGTGCTTCGCTCACGCCCGGATAGGCCTGCGAGCGGTCCGCGATATGCGCGAAGTAATGGTCGAGATATTCCTTGTAGATCTCGTCGATCTCGGCGGCCGAGAGCTTGCGCTCGACCAGCGCGCGCTCGATCAGCGGCCGCACGCCGCCGCCGATCAGCGCGCGTGCCGCGTCGTAGTCGACCGGCGGCACGTCGTGCCGCGCCAGCATGACATTGAGCGTGTGGATGAGGTCCGGCGCCGTGTCGACCAGGGTCCCGTCGAGGTCGAAGACGATGGTTGCGGCTGACATCGCCGGGCGCGCACCTTGTTGGGCCAAATACAAACCCGCCGCGCCCGTCGCGGGAGCGCTCCCGGAGGGGAGGGCCGCGGGGCACGCCGGAAACCGCTGATGGCTCAGGGGGCTGTAACGTGCACTTGCGCGGGATGCAAGCAGGCTTACCTCTTGCAAGTCCCCCGGCGGGCGCGGTTTTCGACTATCTTGCGGTCCTGAACAACGCTAGATAGGCCCGCATCCTGGAACCCACCGCATTGCCTATGGATCCCGACAGCTACAAACGCGAAGCCGCCGCCGGCGCGCTCGAATTCGTGCGGCCCGGCATGCGCCTCGGCCTCGGCACCGGCTCGACCGCGCGGCATTTCGTCGAGCTGCTCGGCGAGCGGGTGCGCCAGGGCCTGGACGTGGTCGCGGTCGCGACCTCGGAGACGACCCAGGCCGATGCGGAGCGCTGCGGGATTCCGCTGACGACCCTCGACGAGACGCCCGAGCTCGACCTCACGGTGGACGGCGCCGACGAGATCGCGCCCGACCTCTCCCTCATCAAGGGCGGCGGCGGCGCGCTGCTGCGCGAGAAGATCGTCGCGGCGGCCTCGGGCCGGATGATCGTCATCGCCGACGAGTCGAAATACGTCAGCATGCTCGGCCGTTTCGCGCTGCCGATCGAGGTGGTTCCGTTCGGGCTCGGCGCCACGCGCCGCGCCATCGAGTCGGCCGCCGCGCAGGCCGGCTGCACGGGCCCGGCGCTGCTGCGCCGGAACCGCGACGGCCACGCTTTCGTCACGGACGGCGGCCACTGGATTCTCGACGCTTCGCTCGAACGAATCCCCGATCCGCGGTCGCTCGCCGGCCTGCTCGCCACCGTTCCGGGCGTCGTCGAGCATGGGCTGTTCATCGGCCTTGCTCAGCTCGCAGTTCTCGCGGGACCCGATGGTCGACGCATCGTCGAGCCGTCGTGACCCGACGCAATCAAAAGGAGCCTTCCATGTTCGCGATTCATTTTTCCCGTCCCTTGCGCATTGCCGCGCTGGCGCTCGCCTGTGCGACGCTCGCGCTTCCCGCAGCGGCGCAGCAGCAGCCGCAGCAGCAGCTTCCGCCGCCGTCGATGGCCTCGATCTCGCTGGCCCGTGAGCTGATCGAGCTCAAGGGCGCGCAGTCCATGTTCGATCCGCTGATCGTCGGCGTGATCGAGCAGACCAAGGGCATGCTGCTGCAGACCAATCCGCAGCTCGCCAAGGATCTCGACGAGGTCGCGGGCAAGCTGCGCAACGAGCTCGCGCCGCGCCGCAACGAACTCACCACGCGCGTCGCGACGCTCTATGCGCAGCAGTTCACCGAGGACGAGCTGAAGGAGGCCGTGACCTTCTTCAAGACGCCGCTTGGCCGCAAGATCACCGCGCAGGAGCCCGTGATCCTCGACCAGAGCTTCGCCTTCATGCAGCAATGGGCGAACACGCTCTCCGAGGAGGTGATGGGCAAGTTCCGCGCCGAGATGAAGAAGAAGGGTCACAATCTCTGATCCGCGGCGTCGCGTGAGGAGAGAGGCATGGCGGAGCGTGACGTCGATCTCTTTGTGATCGGAGCCGGCTCGGGCGGTGTGCGCGCCGCGCGCATCGCGGCCGGCTACGGCGCGCGCGTGATGATCGCCGAGGAGTTTCGCGTCGGCGGCACCTGCGTGATCCGCGGCTGCGTGCCGAAGAAGCTCTACGTCTACGCCTCGCGTTTCCAGCACGATTTCGAGGACGCGGCCGGCTACGGCTGGACCGTGCCGGAGCCGAGTTTCGACTGGCCGACGCTGGTCGCCAACAAGGACAAGGAGATTGCGCGTCTCGAGGCCGCCTATGCGGGCAATCTCGAGAAGGCCGGTGTCGAGATCGTGCGCAGCCGCGCCGTGCTCGAGGATGCGCACACGGTGCGGCTCGTCGCCGACGGCACCCGCGTGCGCGCCGCGAACATTCTGGTCGCGACCGGCGCCCATCCGAGCAGCGGCGCCAACATCCCGGGCATCGAGCACGCGATCTCGTCCAACGAGGCCTTCAATCTCGCGACCCTGCCGCGCCACATCGTGATCCAGGGCGGCGGCTATATCGCGGTCGAGTTTGCCTGCATTTTCGCGGGGCTCGGATCGGACGTGACGCTGGTCTATCGCGGCCACAACATCCTGCGCGGCTTCGACGACGACGTGCGCACGCATCTGCGCGGCGAGATGGAGCACCGCGGCATCAAGGTGATCTGCGAGCGCACCGTCACGGCGATCGAGCCGAAAGGAGAGGGCTATCGGGTGCAGCTCTCGGGCGGGGAGACTTGCGAGGTCGATCGCGTGATGTTCGCGACCGGCCGTGTGCCGAACACCGCCGGCCTCGGCCTCGAGGCGCACGGCGTCGGCCTCACGGCGAGCGGCGCTGTCGCGGTCGACGAGTTCTCGCGCACGTCCATTCCGCACATCTACGCGGTCGGCGACGTCACCAACCGCGTGAACCTGACACCCGTTGCGATCCGCGAGGGCCATGCCTTCGCGGACACTGTGTTCGGCAACCGGCCGACGCCGGTCGATCACACCGACATCCCGACAGCCGTCTTCTCCGAGCCGGAAATCGGCACCATCGGCCTCACCGAGGCGGCGGCGCGCGCGAAGCTGTCGGAGGTCGACATCTACATGACCAGCTTCCGGCCCATGCGCGTCACGCTCTCGGGCCGCAGCACACGCATGCTGATGAAGCTCGTGGTCGACGGCAGCACCGGCCGCGTGGTCGGTTGCCACATTGTCGGCCACGACGCCGGCGAGATGATCCAGCTCATCGGCATCGCCGTGAAGATGAAGGCCACCAAGGCCGACTTCGACGCCACCATGGCGGTGCATCCGACCGCCGCCGAAGAGCTCGTCACCATGCGCACGCCCACCGCGCGCTATCGCCGGCAGGCCGCCGAATAAGTCCTATGCCTTGGGGAGTCGCTGCAGGCCTGCTCGCTGGTGCGTTGTGGGGCCTGAGCTTCATCGGCCCGCTCGCGGTCGCGCCGTTCACGGGGTTCGATCTCACGGTCGTGCGCTTCGCGGTCTATGCGCTCGCCTCGCTCGCGGTGCTCGCGCCGGGCGGCTTTCGCGCGCTGCGCACCCTCGACCGCCGCACGCTGATCGAGATCGCGGTCCTCGGGTTCACGGGCTACTCGGGCTACTACGCGGCCGCCGCCATGGCGGTGCCGCTCGCCGGCGCGCCGTTGGTGGTGTTGATCATCGGTGCCTTGCCGGTGGTGCTCGCGCTGACCGGTCACGCGCAGGGAAATCCGCTGCTGCGGCGCCTCGCTCTGCCGCTCGCCATGGTCGCCATCGGCCTCGCGGTCATCAATGGCGCTGCGTTCGTGCGCGCCTCCGACGGCGGCGGCCGCGCCGCGCTCGCGCTCGGCGTCGCGCTCGCGGTGCTCGGCCTGGTGCTATGGACCATCTACGGCCTGCGCAACGCTGCCGCCTTGGCCGCACGGCCGAAGGTGAGCGGTGCCGATTGGGCCGCGCTCACTGGTCTTGGCGCCTTCGTCTCGCTGCTGCCGATCATCCCGTTCGCCCTGATGCTCGGCTGGTCGGGCGTGCCGGCGGCGCTCGCGGACACGGCTGCGACCGGGCGTCTGCTCGGCTGGGGTCTCGCGACCGGCATCGGCGCCTCGCTGATCGCCACTTGGCTCTGGGCCATCGCCAGCCGCCGTCTGCCGGTCTCGCTCGCCGCCCAGCTGATCGTCTCCGAGACCGTGTTCGGCGTTCTCTATGGTCTCGCCTGGGAGGGCCGCGCGCCGACCTGGCCCGAGCTGATCGGGTCGGTGTTGTTGATCGCCGGCGTGATCACCGCCATTCGCATCTTCGAGCGCGCGCGCAGCAAGCCCGCCTGACATCCATTATGCCACGCACTTTCGAATGCCTGCCATGACCTACCGTCGAGTGCTTTGACAGCCGCTCAGGTCGGGTGTCCACTTTGCAGGCGTGAGCGCTGGCCCCCAGCTCCCTTCTGCGGCCGACCGGCCGCCCCTGATACCTGACGATTGTTTTCGAGCGGCCTGCGGACCGAATGCGCTCGCGTCGCTGTACGGCATTCCGCCCGGGATGCCGTTTGCAGGTCTTTCGCGCCAACAATCGCCGCGGCCGCAAGGCCGCATAACCTGAGGAGGAAATGATGCAATCAGAACAGAACGGGCTGAGCCGGCGTCTCTTCCTGGGCAGCGCTGCGGCGCTCGCCGGAGCGCCCGCGCTTGCCACGCTCGACGCGGCCCCGGCCTTCGCCAAGGCTCCGAAGACCAACGCGCAGGCGCCATACTTCTATCGCTTCAAGGTCGGCGGGATCGAAGCGACCGTCGTCTCCGACGGCATCCTGCCGCTCGGCGATCCGGCCGGCTCGTTCCTCGGCACTTCGAAGGAAGAAGTCGGCAAGATGCTCACCGACCACTTCCTCGATCCGAAGAACGTCATCCTCGAGCAGAACGTGCTGGTGCTGAACACCGGCGATCGCGTCGTCGTGTTCGACAACGGCATGGGCAGCTCGACCATGTTCGGCCCCACCACCGGCAAATTACTCGCCAACCTGAAGGCCGCCGGCATCGATCCCAAGGACGTCGATGCGCTGGTCTTCACGCACGCTCATTGCGATCACTGCTGGGGCACCGTGGGCGACGACGGCAAGCCGAATTTCCCGAACGCCCAGCTTTATATGAGCCAGGCGGACTTCGACTTCTGGACCGACGAGAAGAAGCTGAGCATGACGGATCCAGCCTATATGAAGCCGTTCGTCGAAGGCGCGCGCAAGAATCTGCTGCCCGTGCGCGACCGCATCCAGTTCATCAAGGACGGTCAGGAATTCCTGCCGGGCGTTCAGGCCATATCGGCGCCCGGCCACACCATCGGTCACACCGTCTACATGATCACCTCGGAAGGCAAGACGCTCGGTGCGATCGGCGACCTCACGCATCACCACGTGCTGCTGCTCGAGAAGCCGCGCATGGAGTTCGCCTACGACACCGACCCGAAGCAGTCCGCGGGCTCGCGCGTCAAGATTCTCGACATGCTGGCCGCGCAGCGCATTCCGTTGATCGCCTATCACTTCCCATGGCCCGGCATCGGCAATGTCGCCAAGGCGGGCGAGGGCTTCCGCTTCTATCCGGCACCCATGCAGATGGCGCTGTAGCACTATCCGCGGAGCCACTCCGCAGCATCGCGCCACAAGCTGGCGCGATGCTCGGGGCGGAAGAAGCCGAAATGGCCGATCCTCTTCGCGCCGACCGCGCGCGGATCGATATTGACGCGCTCGGCCTTTGTTCCCGTGAAACCCGCGCAGAGCAGGTCGACCGCCGGCGCCGTCGCCCATGGATCGTCCGTCATGCACATGGCACGCAGTGCGCCGCGATAGCGCGGGAAGTTTTCGAGCGCCTCGAGGCTCGGGTCGTCGAAGAAGTAGCGCGGCCGCGTCACCCAGTCGGTCCACTCCAGGAACACGTCGCGCGGCACGTCCTCGCCGAGGCCGAGGCGGCCCGGGACATAGCCGAGCATCCTTGCGAGTCCGCGGCCGAAGACCGCCATGAAAAGATACACCCGATACTTCTCGGGCGAGTGAAAGAGCCGCCAGTAGCCGGCCTGCGCGGCGACCAGCAGCGCGCGCGAGATTTCGCTGTTGTTCGGCACCAGGCCGATGGTTTGTCCGCCGAAGGAATGGCCGACCACCGAGAGCGGCACGTTCGGCCAGACGCTGCGCATGTGATCGACCGCGGCCGTCACATCGAGCGCAGCCCAGTCGCGCATGCGCACATCGAAGCCTTTCAGCGTTTCGGGGCGCGAGCCGCCGATGCCGCGATAATCATAGGTCAGCACGGCGAAGCCCTGCTGGGCGAGGTAGGTCGCGAAGCCGCGATAGATCTTGCGCGGCACCGCGGTCGCCGAATTGATCAGCACGGCCGCATGCGGCGCCGCCGCCGGCGCGAACACGGTCGCGGCAAGCGCCCGGCCGTCGCGCGCCGCGATCGTTGTGTCCTGGACCAGAACCTCGCTCACACGTCCGACTCCGTCTTCGGCGGCCGCTGCCACAGGCGCAACACGATGATGACGACCAGCACCACGTGGATCGCGGCATTGTGCATGAACAGCGCTTCCGGCCCGATCCGGCCCATCAGCCAGGCCGCCGTCGTGGGGCCCACCATGGCGCCGACCGTATAGGTGAGCAGCAGCCCGGTTGAAACCTCGACCGCGTTCTCGCGTCCGCACAGATCCTGGGCGTGACTCGAGGAGAGCGGATAGAGCACCAGCGAGAAGGTGCCGACCGCGCCCGCGAGCGCGATCAGCACGAGCGGAGGGCTGTCCGCGAGCAGCACCAGCGCGATTTCGGCCGCGGCCGCGAGCGCCATCGCGACCAGCATGATGTAACGCCGGTCGCGGCGGTCGGAGAGCCGCCCCACGGGCCATTGCACGGCCGCCGCGAAGAGGATGATGGCGGTCATGAAGCTCGCGACGCCCCCCGGATCGAGCCCGCTGCGCTGCGCGAACACCGGCGCGAGCGACCACAACGTGCCATTGGCGATGCCGGCCGCGAACACGCCGATCACGGCGACCGGCGAGATGCGATAGAGCCAGACGAGGCGCAGGCGCGGCACCGGCGGCGGCGTCGGCGGATCGGTGCGCGTCATCGCGAGCGGGATGACGGCGAGCGCGAGCGCCGCCGCGACGATCGAGAACGGAACGTAGGAGGCCGGCGCGACGAAGCGGATCGCCTGCTGTCCGCTCGCGCTGCCCGCATAGTGCACGATCTGATAGAGCGCCATCAGCCGGCCGCGCACCACGTTGTCGGCCTTGTCGTGCATCCAGCTCTCGACCGTGGCGTAGAGGCCCGCGAAGCAGAACCCGGTGATCGCGCGGATGAAGCCCCAGGCGGTCGGATCGACGATCAGCGGATGGGCCAGCGCCGTGACGCTCGCGACCGACACGAAAGCCGCGAAGGCGCGGATATGTCCGGCGCGGGCGACGATGCGCGGCGCCGCGAGGCAGCCGATCAGCATGCCGGCGAAATAGCCCGAGCCGAGAAAGCCGAGCGTGAGCTCCGAGAAGCCGGCCGCGGTCGCGCTCAACGGCACAAGGGTCGTGAACAGCCCATTGCCTGCGATCAGAATGAAGACCGCGGTCAGCAGCGCATAGACCTGGGCATATGCGGAATGAATGGCCATGGGGTGCCGCGCCACTCTAGCCCGATGCCGGATCGATTCGGAGGCGGTGCCCGCCCGTCCGGGCGACACGCAACGCAGGGTTTCGCCCAATATTTCGGCAATTGCACAATAGTTAGGCTGAAATTCTGCAGACAGAACAGGTGTTTAAGTAATAGGCCAGCAACTTTTATCCGTTTTACTCCGCGCTGTTCGGCATCTCTTTACGTTACCGCCCCGCCTGACGAGCCCCTCGATGCAGATCGCTTCCGCGCAAACCGATGCGGTGTCTTTGAGCGACATTGTCGGGCTCACCGGCAAGGTGCGAGGGGTTGCGAACGACAAGATCGCGCAGATCCAGACGATCACCAGCCGGGTGCGCATCCTGGCGCTCAACGCCATGATCGAGGCGGCGCGCGCCGGCGACTCCGGCCGCGGCTTCGCCATCGTGGCGCAGGAGGTGCGCGGCATCTCGGCCGAGGTCGGCGGCATCGCGACCACGCTCGAAGCCGAGCTCGCGGGCGAGATCGCGGCGCTCGAGCGTCTGACCCGGCTGATGACCGAGCAGGCGCAGGGCAAGCGTCTCGTCGATCTCGCGCTCAACGCCATCGAGATCATCGACCGCAATCTTTATGAGCGCACCTGCGACGTGCGCTGGTGGGCGACCGACTCTGCCGTCGTCGATTGCGCGGCCGCGCCCGGCGCCGACAACCAGGCCTATGCCTGCGAGCGGCTCGGCGTCATTCTCGACGCTTACACGGTCTATCTCGATCTCTGGCTTTGCGATCTCAACGGCCGCGTGCTCGCGAACGGCCGGCCCTCGCGCTACCAGGTCGTCGGCACCGATGTCTCGCGCGAACCCTGGTTTCAGAGCGCCGCGCGGCTCGCCAGCGGCAACGACTATGGCGTCGCGGATATCGCGACGCAGCCGCTGCTCGAAGACGCGCCGGTCGCGACCTATACGGCGAGCGTGCGGGAGAACGGCCGCGCCGAGGGACGGCCGATCGGCGTGCTCGCGGTCCACTTCGACTGGGGGCCGCAGGCGCGCACCATCGTCGAGGGCGTGCGCCTCGGCGAGGACGAGCGCGAGCGCACCCGGGTCCTGCTGATCGATGCGCGCCACCGCGTGATCGCGGCCTCGGACGGGCAGGGGGTTCTCAGTGAGCTCACCCGCATCGAGACCAACGGCGCCGCGCACGGTTTCTATCAGGACGGCACTGGCGCCACCGTCGCGTTCCACGCGACCCCCGGCTACGAGACCTATCGCGGGCTCGGCTGGTACGGCGTGATCATCCAGGGCGCGCGCTGAGTTCCCGCGTCGCTTCAAGAGCTTAGGGCGAAATCCTTCCCCGCGCGGGCGCTTCGTGTATATAACCGGTCCCGGACCGCTCCGACGTGAGCGGCCCGTTATTCCGGAGGTTGCCGTGCCCGAGCGTTGGTCGCCAGACAGCTGGCGCAAGAAACCGATCGTCCAGGTCCCCGAATACCCGGACCCCGCCAAGCTTGCGGCGGTGGAGCGTCAGCTCGAGAGCTTTCCGCCGCTCGTTTTTGCAGGTGAGGCGCGCCGCCTGAAGAAGGCCCTTGCGGGGGTCGCCGAAGGCCATGCTTTCCTGCTCCAGGGTGGCGACTGCGCCGAGAGCTTCGAAGACCACAGCGCCAACTCGATCCGCGACTTCTTCCGCGTGTTCCTCCAGATGTCCGTGGTGCTCACCTTCGCGGCGCATTCGCCGGTCGTGAAGGTCGGACGCCTTGCCGGCCAGTTCGCCAAGCCGCGCTCCTCCTCGATCGAGAAGCGCGACGGCAAGGAGCTGCCGAGCTATCGCGGCGACATCGTCAATGGCGCCGAGTTCACCGAGGCCGCCCGCACGCCCGACCCGCAGCGCCTGATCGAGGCCTATCACCAGTCCTCGGCGACGCTGAACCTGGTGCGTGCCTTTGCGCATGGCGGTTACGCCAGCCTCGCGCGCGTGCACGAATGGATGCTCGGCTTCGTCAAGGATCCGCGCCAGATGGAGCGCTTCGCCGGTGTCGCCGACCGCATCGCCGAGGCCCTCGCCTTCATGCAGGCTTGCGGCCTCGACCTCGAGAGCCATCCCGAGCTGCGCACGACAGACGTCTACACCAGCCATGAAGGCCTGCTGCTCGGCTACGAGCAGGCGATGACGCGTGTCGATTCCACCTCGGGCGAGTGGTACTGCACCTCGGCGCACATGCTCTGGATCGGCGACCGCACGCGCCAGCCGGATCACGCGCATATCGAGTATTGCCGCGGCATCCGCAATCCGCTCGGCCTCAAGTGCGGTCCATCGCTCAAGCCGGACGAGCTGATCCGTCTGATCGACACGCTCAATCCCGAGAACGAGGCGGGGCGGCTCACGCTCATCTGCCGCTTCGGCTCCGACAAGATCGACGACAATCTGCCGGCGCTGGTGCGCGCGGTGCAGCGCGAGGGCAAGACCGTGGTGTGGTCCTGCGATCCCATGCACGGCAACACCATCTCGTCGCCGTCGGGCTATAAGACGCGCCCGTTCGACCGCATCCTGCAGGAGGTGAAGTCCTTCTTCGCGGTGCATCGCGCGGAGGGAAGCCATGCGGGCGGCGTGCATCTCGAGATGACCGGCAAGGACGTCACGGAATGCACCGGCGGCGCCCGCGCGATCTCGGACGAGGATCTCAACGATCGCTATCACACGCTCTGCGATCCGCGTTTGAATGCCGAGCAGTCGATCGAGCTCGCGTTCCTGCTGGCGGAGCTCCTCAAGCAGGAGCGCATCGCGCAGCCGAAGCCGCTGCCGGCGGCCGCGGGGCTTTAGGCTGAAGGACGGATCAACTTCGCGCGAAGCCGTCCCACAACCTGTTGTTCCGCAGCGTCAAGTTCATCTAACATCCTCCCCGGGCGCGAGCTCGGCGCGTCCTCTTTTCCAACAAGAGCCGAGACTTCGGGGAGGACGTCCATGTTGCGCAGTTTCATGCGCGCCGCGCTCTTTGCGGCGACCGCTCTGCCGCTCCTGTCCGCCGTCGCCACGGCCCAGATCGCCGTGTCGGCAAACGACAACAAGGTGATCAACGACGACGGCAAGAACGTCGTCGTGCAGAACCCGCCGGCCGATACGGCGACCATTGTCGATCTCGGCGCCACGCCGCCGAAGGTGATCGGCGAGGTGAACGCGCCGGCCTCCGTGGTCGGCGTACCGCAAAGCGTGGCGATCTCGCCCGACGAGAGCCTCGCGCTCGTCACCGCGAACCAGAAGATCGATCCCGCGGATTCCAAGAAGACCGTCGATGATGACCGCCTTTCGGTGATCGACCTCAAGGCGTCGCCGCCTGCCGTGATCGCAACCCTGCAGGTCGGCAAGGCGCCGAGCGGCGTCTCGTTCAGCCCGGACGGCAAGCTCGTGCTGGTCGCCAATCGCGGCGAGGGCAGCGTGTCCGTGCTCACGGTGTCGGGCAAGACGCTGACCGTGACGGGCAAGATCCAGCTCGGCGATGCCAAGTCGATGCCCGCCGGCGTCGCCTTCCTGCCGGACGGCAAGCGCGCGCTCGTCACGCGCGACGGCGATCACCGCGTGTCGGTGCTCTCCATCGACGGCGACAAGGTGCAGGACACCAAGCAGTTCATGGTCGGCGGTTATCGGCCCTACAGTCTCGAGATCAGCTCCAAGGGTGACGTCGCGGTGTTCGGCAATCAGGGCGGCGGCCAGGGCGATGCCGACGTGATCAACGTCGTCGATCTCAAGGCCAATCCGCCGCGTGTGGTCGACACCATCTCGGTCGGTCAGACGCCCGAGGGCGTCGGCATGTCGCCGGACGGTTCGCACGTGGCCGTGACCGTGATGAACGGCACCAATCGCGCCAAGAGCCACCCGGCCTTTAATGCGGACGGCCTCGTGAAAGTGTTCCGCGTGCAGGGCACCAAGCTCACCCAGGTCGCCGAAAGCAAGGTCGGCCGCTGGTGCCAGGGCGCGGTGTGGAGCCGGGACGGCAAGACGTTGGTCGTGCAGTGCATGATGGAGAAGGAGCTGCAGGTGCTCGGCTTCGATGGCCAGTCGCTCAAGTCCGTCGGCGCCATCAAGGTCAGTGGCGGCCCCGCCGGCATCCGCACCGCGACGAAGTGATTGTCGTCACCGCGCAAGCGTGATTGAAGAAGGACGGGCGCGAGCGATCGCGCCCGAATTTTGTCTGGAGTCGGGTGTGGATCGGATCCTGCGCGCCTGCGTGAACACCTGGAACGGGCTCTGCGCGGCGACGCGCTCGGAGGCCGCGTTTCGCCAGGAGATCGCCGCGATCGTGATCGCGATCCCGCTCGCCTTCGTGGTCGCGGTCGAGCCCTGGAAGCGCCTGCTGCTGATCCTGGCCGTGCTGTTCGTCATGGTGGTCGAGCTGCTCAACACCGCGATCGAGAAGCTCGCCGATCACGTCACGGCCGCGCGCCATCCCGAGATCGGACGCGTCAAGGATATGGGTTCCGCCGCGGTCGGCGCGTCGCTGCTGATCGCCGGCCTCGCATGGCTGCTCGCGCTCGCCGAGTGGGCGGGGTTCCTCTGACTCGTCATCCGGGCTACCGGAGGCGATTGCAGCATGCCCCCGCCGACGTTAGATCAAGGGCATGAACGCACGCCCCGCTGACCGCCTCTCCATCACGCTCGCGCAGCTCAATGCGACCGTCGGCGACGTCGAGGGCAATGCCGAGAAGATCCGCCGCGCCCGCAAGCAGGCGGCCGCCGACGGTTCCGATCTGCTGCTCACGCCCGAGCTGTTCCTCTCCGGCTATCCGCCCGAGGACCTGGTGCTCAAGCCGGCGTTCCAGGCCGCCTGCCGCGCCGCCACCGAGGCGCTCGCGCGCGAAACCGCCGACGGCGGCCCGGCCGTGATGATCGGTACGCCCTGGGTCGAGGACGGCAAGCTCTACAATGCCTATGGGCTCGCGGAAGGCGGCCGCATCACGGCGCTGCGCTATAAGGTCGACTTGCCGAATTACGGCGTGTTCGACGAGAAGCGCGTGTTCGCGCCCGGGCCGATGCCGGGACCGATCGTGCTCAAGGGCGTGCGCATCGGCGTGCCGGTATGCGAGGACATCTGGAGCGCCGATGTGGTGGAGTGCCTGTCGGAGACCGGCGGCGAGATTCTGCTGGTGCCGAACGGCTCGCCCTATTGGCGCGAGAAGACACAGGTCCGCCTCAACATCGCGGTCGCGCGCGTCGTCGAGAGCGGGCTGCCGCTCGTTTATCTCAACATGGTGGGCGGCCAGGACGAGCTGGTGTTCGACGGCGCCTCATTCGCGCTCAACGCCGACCGCTCCTTCGCGCTGCAGCTTCCGGCCTTCGAGGAAGCCGTGGTCACGACGCGCTGGGAGCGTCACAACGGCGCGTGGCGATGCCTGAATGGGCCCAACCACATGATCGAGGAGGCGGACGAGGCCGACTATGCGGCCTGCGTGCTGGGCCTGCGCGACTATGTCGAGAAGAACCGCTTCAAAGGCGTTGTCTTCGGCCTCTCGGGCGGCATCGACTCGGCGCTCTGCGCCGCCATGGCCGTGGATGCGCTCGGCGCTGATCGCGTACGCGCCGTGATGCTGCCCTATCGCTACACGTCGCAGGAGTCGCTCGAGGACGCGGCGGCGGTCGCGAAGGCGCTCGGCATCGCCTATGACGTGGTGCCGATCGCGAGCCCGGTCGAGGGTTTCGAGGAGGCCCTCAAGCCGATGTTCGCCGGCACAAACCGGGACGTCACCGAGGAGAACCTGCAATCGCGCACGCGCGGCACCATCCTGATGGCGATCTCCAACAAGTTCGGCCTGATGGTGGTGACCACGGGCAACAAGTCCGAGATGTCGACTGGTTACGCCACGCTCTATGGCGACATGAACGGCGGCTATAATCCGATCAAGGATCTCTACAAGTCCGAGGTCTTCCGGCTCTGCCGACTGCGCAACACTAAGAAGCCCGCGGGCGCGCTCGGCCCCGACGGCGTCGTCATCCCGGAGCGCATCATCACCAAGCCACCGACCGCGGAGCTGCGCGAGAACCAGAAGGATCAGGACACGCTGCCGCCCTACGACGTCCTCGACGCCATTCTCGAGCGCCTGGTCGAGCGCGAGGAGCCGATCGCCGACATCGTCGCGGCGGGCTTCGACCGCGACACCGTGATGCGCGTCGATCGCATGCTCAACCTCGCCGAATACAAGCGCCGCCAGGCCGCGCCGGGCGTGAAGGTCACGCTGCGAAATTTCGGCCGCGACCGTCGCTACCCGATCGTCAACCGCTTCCGCGACCCCGGCACGCCGCTGCCCGAGCCGGATCTCACCGTGACCGCGAACACGACGCGAGTGGAGTCGTTTGATTTTTGAGGCGCTGTAGGGCGGGTTAGAGAGCCGAAGGCGAGCGTAACCCGCCGGCTGCTTCGCAGCTTACACGTGAGCTTGTTGTAGGATCCGCGGCGGGTTACGCGCTACGCGCTAACCCGCCCTACGAAGAACTCACCGTGCCGGAATGAACGGCGGCCCGACCGAACGGATCGTCTTCTTGCCGTTCTCTTGCGTCGGAGCCTGCGCGGGTTGCGCGGGCTGCGTCGCCTGTGCGGGCTGCGACTGCGCGGGGGCGAGCGGGGCGCCCTTCACTTGCTTCGGCTGCGCGGGACGCGACATCTGCTTGGCGCGGTCTTCGGTGACGACCACGTCGCCTTGCTGCACGTCCTGATCGGGCCCGACGGCTTCGGCCCAGCTCTCGCCCGGACGCCGGCAGCTGCAGGACGGGTTGTACTCCTGGCGGAAGCGGAACGCGTTCGGCAGCGCCGTATAGGGTTGGCCTTGGGTCGACACCGCCTGCGCGACCTCCTCGCCCGGATTGCGGTGCGAAAACAGCATCACCTCGGCGGCCGGGCACATGCGCCGGCAGATCTGCTCGTCCTCGGCGAAGCGCGCCGGCACGGTCGCGAACGAGACCGGGAAGTAGGAGCCGTCGCAGGTGCGCACGCACAGCGTCCGATAGGTGCCGCCCTGCGCGCCGTAGCTCGGGTTCTCGGGCGTGCCGCCGAACAGCGCGCCGAAGAAGCCCGGCGCCTGCTGGCTCGCGCTGCGATATTGCGGGCCGCAATTGTTCTCGGCGAGTCCCATCAGGATCGAGCGGCGCTGCTCACCGCGGTCGAGGCCGCCGCCCTGCATGCGCTGCATCTCGGCGGTCGTGCGCGCGAGATTGGCGCGCATGCGCTCGATCTGATTGTTGAGCCCGGTGCATTGCGGGTTCTGTCCGAGATTGAACAGGAAGAAGCCGGAGCTCGAGCAGCCGAGCCGCTGCGCCTGCTGCGTCGCGCGGTCGATCTCCTGCTGCTGCTGCGCGGCGTTCGCCTCGAAACGGCGGACCTGCTCGGCCTGCGCCGGATCCGCGCCGGCGCCGCGATCCAGGTTGGCGAGCTGCGCCTCGAGCCGCGTGCAGATCTGGTTCTGATAGGCCGAGCGCGGCGGCATTTGCCCCTGTGGCGGCGGCGCGCCCTGAGGCGGGGGAGGCGGCGCGGCCTGCGGCACCTGCCCGGGCGGCAGCGGCTGCTGCCAAACCTGCGCTAGTTGGGTCTGCGGGGATGACGTCTGCGCCTGCGCGACCGATGCGGTCACCGCGAGCCCGATCAAGGCGAGTGCTGCCCTCAAACGCGAATCCATTCAGTTGCCTGCTTGCGCGCTTCCCCTCGCGCCGAACAATGGCGCCAAAGGTGTCGGAAGTGTGAAGTGCCCCAAACCGCGCCCTCCGGCACGGGCCGCCCGATTAGCGCATGTTCCGGCGAAGTGGACACCGGTTCGCCGTCAAGAACATGCGCCAACCAAAGAACCTAGAGCACGTTCCGACGGAACGTGCTCTAGGGCGCGGAATTTAGCCTCATCTGGGGGCGCCGCGCGACCCCTGAAATCCGGCCTCAACAGCTAGGCGCGGCGGGTTTCGCTACGCAGATTCCACAATATGCCGGCCGCGATGATGGCGGCGCCTGCCAGCACGAACACGTCGATGCCTTCCCGGTAGAACAGCCAGCCGACCAGCGCGATCAGCGGCACGCGCAGGAAATCGATCGGCATCACCACGGTGGCGTCGCCATGCCGGAACGCCTGCGTGACGCAGAAGTGCGACAGGATTCCGGTGACGCCCATCGCGATGGCGGGCAGCACGGTGGTCGTCGTGAGCTTGGTCAGGAATGCCGGATCGGCGCCCGCCAGCGCGAGCGGAAGCTGGATGGCATTCATCCACACCAGGATCGTGTAGGTGCTGATGGTGCGGGTGAGCTTCTTGGTGATCACGAAGGTGATCGCGTAGCCGAGCGCGGCCGCGAGCACGAGCAGCGCTGCGGGATGCACCGTGGCGAGCCCGGGACGCAGGATCACCAGCACGCCGACGAAGCCGAGCACCACGGCGCCCGCGCGGCTCACGCTCATGCGCTCGCCGAGAAAGAGCAGCGCCAGGATCGCGACCCAGGCCGGCGTCGTGAACTCGATCGCGAACACAGTGGCGAGCGGCAGCACCGTGAGCGCCGTCACCCAGCCGAGGCCGGACGCGAAGTGGATCGTGTTGCGCGTCAAGTGCAGGGCGAGATGGCGCGGCGGCAGTTCCTTGCGCAGGCTGGGGCGCAGCAGCGCCAGCGAGATCAGGATGATCAGGGCAACCGCGGCGCGGAAGCTCTGGATCTCGAAGACCGAGAAGGTTCCGGCGAGCGCGCGGATCGCGACCGCCATGGTCGAGAAGCTGAGGAGCCCGCCCATCATCCAAAGGATGACGCGCGGCATGTCGGAGCGCGGCTGCTGCATGACCACCAAGGGAACCGAGAGAACCGGGATACGCGTCGCCTATTCGGCGTCCGGCTGATTCTCCGGCCGCGCCTTGTCGAAGGCGGGAAGCTTTTGGCACGCGGCATCCACGGCCGCAATCTTCGGATAGGCGTCGAGCGGCACCTTGAAGCGCCGCGCATTGAACACCTGCGGCACCAGGCAGATGTCCGCCATGGTGACGTGCGCACCGAAACTGTAGGGACCGGGCTTGATCATGGCTTCCAGCGCATCGAAGCCGAGCAGGATCCAGTTGCGATACCAGGCATCGACCGTCGCCTGGTCGTGTCCCAGCGTTCCCTTGAGATAGCCGAGCACGCTCGTGTTGTTGAGCGGGTGGATGTCGCAGGCGATCAGCTGCGCGGCCGCGCGCACATGCGCGCGATGGATGTCGTCGGCCGGCAGCAGCGGGGGCTCCGGATAGGCCTCGTCGAGATATTCGATGATCGCGAGCGATTGCGTCAGCACCTCGCCGCTCGACAGCGCCAGCGCCGGCACGCGCGCCTGCGGGTTGATGGCGCGAAACTGCGGCGTGAACTGCTTGCCGCCGTCGCGCGTGAGATGGATCGACTGCATCTCATAAGGAAGCTGCTTGAGGTTGAGCGCGATGCGCACCCGGTAGGCGGCCGACGAGCGGAAATATCCGTAGAGCTTCACGCGCTTCCCCGTTTCTTTATCGTTGCCGCTATGGCTGCTTGTCGCCGTTCTGCGTCTCCGCCACCAGCGCCTGCGCGCGCTCCGTGAGCTTCCCGAGCACGCGGTCGAAGGCCGCGCGGTCCGCCGGATCGATGCCGTCCGTGAAGCGCTCCGCGAAGGTGAGCGCGATCGGCGCGATCTCCTGATAGATCGCGCGCCCCGCCGGCGTCAGCGAGAGGAAGGCCTCGCGCATGTCCTCGTGATTGGCGCGCCGCGCCACCAGCTTGCGCCGCTCGAGCAGCGCGACCGCGCGCGAGACTTTCGTCTTGTGCATGTGGCTGTGCGCGCCCACGGCCTTGCCGGTCATGACGCCGAACTGGCCGAGGGTGACCAGCACGCGCCATTCCGGCACGCCGATCTGGTAGCGGTCCGCATAGATGCGCGACAGCGCCTGCGAGACGAGGCTCGCGACGACGTTGAGACGATAGGGCAGGAACTGCTCGAGGCGCAGCGGCGCGTCCGCCGAAACGGTCGGCTCGTCGGTCGGGCGGCGCTGCGGGTTTTCGGCCGTGTCCTCGCGCATGGCCCGAAAGATGGCGGGTTTTCGCACGTCGCGCAACGGTTCGAATGCCGCGCCAAGCAGTTGCTTCGCCTTGACAAACCGGGCTTCCCGGCCTTGCCTCTCACAAGACCAGGCCGGGTGAAGCGAATGAGCATCGGAATTGAGGTCGTGCCGCCGCAGGCGCGCTTTTCCGCCGAGGAGGCGAGGGAGGTCGCGCGCGGCTTCGACCTCAAGCGGCTACCAGCGGACTTCATCGCCGATCCGTTCCCCTACTATCACGCGCTGCGCACGCACGATCCCGTACACCGCATGCCCGACGGCGCCTATATGCTCACGCGCTGGCGCGACTGCGACGCGGTCTATCGCGACCCGGAAAAGTTCTCGTCGGACAAGAAGGTCGAGTTCAAGCCGAAGTTCGGCGACTCGCTCCTGTTCGAGCATCACACCACCAGCCTCGTGTTCAACGATCCGCCGCTGCACACGCAGGTGCGCCGCGCGATCCAGGGCGCGCTGTCGGCGCGCGTGATCGCCGAGATGGAGCCGGGCCTGATCGTGCTGGTGGATCGCCTGATCGCGCACATGGCCGAGAAGGGCCGCGTCGACCTGATCGAGGATTTCGCCGCCGCCATTCCGGTCGAGATCATCGGCAACCTGCTCGCCGTGCCGCAGGCGGATCGCGGACCCTTGCGCGGCTGGTCGCTCGCAATCCTCGGCGCGCTCGAGCCGGTCCTCGACGAGGCGCAACTCGCGCGCGGCAATCAGGCTGTGCAGGATTTCCTGGCCTATCTGAAGGAGCTCGTCGCCGACCGCCGCCGAAATCCGGGCGATGCACAGAAGGATCTGCTCACGCGCCTGATCCAGGGCGAGCACGAGGGCCGCGGTCTCAGCGAGGCCGAGCTGCTGCAGAACTGCATCTTCATCCTCAATGCGGGCCACGAGACCACGACCAACCTGATCGGCAATGCGCTGGTCGCGCTCACCCAATGGCCCGGCGAGCGCGCGCGGTTGATCGCCGAGCCCGGCTTGATGAAGACCGCGGTCGAGGAAGTGCTGCGCTACGAGAGCTCGAACCAGCTCGGCAACCGGCGCGTGGTTCAGGACACCGAGATCGGCGGCGTACCGATGCCCGAAGGAACGCTGGTGACGCTCTGCATCGGCGCCGCCAATCGCGATCCCGAGCAGTTCGCCGAGCCGGATCGCTTCGATGTGGCGCGCAGCCCCAACCGCCATCTCGCCTTCGCGACCGGCATCCACATGTGCGCCGGCATGACGGTCGCGCGCCTCGAAGGCCGCATCGCGCTGGAACGTTTCCTCGCGCGGTTTCCGGACTATGAGCTGGACGGTGAGCCGGTAAGGAGCCCGCGGGCGAGGTTCAGGGGGTTCGTGAGGATTGCGGCGCGGGTGCGGTGAACGGGCGTCGGCAAGAGCCGCAGCCTTTCGACCATCACCCTGAGGTGCGAGGGCGAAGCCCGAGCCTCGAAGGGCGACGGCCGAGGCGCCGCAGCAAGTAAATGGCACTGCCTCGGCCGTTCATCCTTCGGGGCTCGCGAGCTGCGCTCGCTCGCACTTCAGGATGACCGGATAGAGGCAGTACCAAGCGTAATTACCGCCGATTGAACTGCTGCTGGCGGCGCGTCTGGCCGGCGGGCGGGAGGCCCGCGGGGCGGTCGCCGCGGTGGCGGAAGCTGATGCGGCCGCGACCGAGGTCGTAAGGCGACATCTCGACCGTGACGCGATCGCCGACGCCGGTACGGATGCGGAACTTGCGCATCTTGCCCGCCGTGTAGGCGAGGATCTGGTGATCATTGTCGAGCGTGACGCGGAAATTGCCGTCGGGCAGAACTTCCGTCACGACCCCTTCGAATTCGAGCAGCTCTTCTTTGGCCATGTGTGTCCCTCGATTGCGTGAAATGAATTAGCGCTGGGCCGGCGCGTCCGGCCGCGGCTTGCGACGCAGGAAGCCGACCGCGGCGATGTCGTCGTGATGCGCGGCCGCTGCAGGCTCGGGATGATGCGGCCGGCGACCGTTGGAGCGCTGCTCGTTCCGCGGTCGCGACTCGTGGCGCGGTGCGTCGTTGCGCGCCGCGCTGCGCGGAGCGTCGTTACGCGGCGCATCATTGCGTTGCGCCTGCGCGACCTGGCCGTTCTGCGGGCGACGGCGGCGCTTGCGTTTGCCGCCATCGGCACGCTGCTCCTGCTGCGCCTGTCCCTGACGCTGTCCCTGCGGACGGCCGGGGCGATGATGCCCGTTCGCCTGCGAAGGGCGCTCGCCTTCGGGCCGCGCGTGGCGCGGTGTTTCGATCCGCTCGCCACGTCGGTCCGTCGCCGGCACGCTCATGCGGATCAGCTTCTCGATGTCGCGCAGATAGGCTCGCTCTTCACCGTCGCAGAACGAGATCGCGATGCCCTCCGCGCCCGCACGCGCGGTGCGGCCGATGCGGTGCACGTAGCTCTCCGGCACGTTCGGCAGGTCGTAGTTGATGACGTGGCTGATCCCTTCCACATCGATTCCCCGCGCGGCAATGTCGGTCGCGATCAGGATGCGCACCGCGCCCGAGCGGAACGCCGCGAGCACGCGCTCGCGCTGGTTCTGCGACTTGTTGCCGTGGATCGCCTCGGCCGGGATGCCGGCCTTGACGAGTCCGCGCGCCACCTTGTCGGCGCCGTGCTTGGTGCGCGTGAACACGAGCGCGCGGTCCACCGGCTCGCTACGCAGCACCTCGGCGAGCAGTCCCTGCTTGCCGACGCGCTCCACGTGGATCACGCGCTGCGCGATCCGCTCCGCCGTGGTCGCAACCGGCGTCACCGCGACCTTCGCGGGATCGCGCAGGAAGCCACCGGCGAGCTCTTCGATCTCGCGCGGCATGGTGGCCGAGAAGAACAGGCTCTGCCGCTTCGTCGGCAGCAGCTTGATGATCGCGCGGATGTCGTGGATGAAGCCCATGTCGAGCATGCGGTCCGCTTCGTCAAGCACGACGAACTCGACGCGGTCGAGCCGCACCGCGCCCATGCGCACGAGGTCGATCAGCCGGCCCGGCGTCGCGACGAGGACATCGACGCCGCCCGCGAGCGCGCGCTGCTGGCGTCCGATCGGCACGCCGCCGATCGCCAGCGTCACGGCCGGACGCGTGTGCCGGCCATAGGTGTTGAACGAGTCCTGGATCTGGCTCGAGAGCTCGCGCGTCGGGCTGAGCACCAGCACGCGGCAGTGCTTGCGCTCGGGGCGGGTCCGGTTGGCGGCGAGGTGGTTGAGGATCGGCAGCGCAAAGGCTGCGGTCTTGCCCGTGCCCGTTTGGGCGATGCCGACGATATCGCGGCCGGCGAGGGCGTACGGAATGGTCTGTGCCTGGATCGGCGTCGGTTGCGTGTACTGCTCTTCGGCAAGGGCACGCAGGATAGGCTCGGCGAGGCCGAGGTCGTTGAAAGAGGTCAAACGAAAAGTCCTGTAAGGCGAATCGTCCCGGGCCTCAGCGGAGGCCGGTGCGTCGCGGGTTGCATGACACCCCGCGTGGTCTGGGACGTCGGATGTTCTAGGGAGAAAAGGACGAGCCGAAAGCCAACCAAACTTGGTTCTTGGATTTCGTTCACGCGGCTCGCGGGGCGCCGAACAGGCAGCCCTTACGCGGTGTCATATGGGGGAGTCGTGTGTCGCTTTCAAGGCGAAATTGCCGGCATCGGCCGGTTTGGTTGACGAAATCGGCAGAAAGACCGGCCAGAACGCCGGTTCGGTTGACTTGGTTGCACTCGTAACTAAAATTCCTCCAAAATGGGCGCCGAACGGCGCATACTCCAATCATCATCCCAAGGAGGCCCCCGATGGCGAGCGCCAGGCACGAGGCATTTCAGCGCGCGGGCAGCCGCAGCGCGATCACGCCCGACTACATGTCGGGCTTCGGCAACTCCTTCGAGACCGAGGCGCTGCCCGGCGCCCTGCCGATCGGGCGCAACTCGCCCCAGAAGGTGAACTACGGGCTCTATGCCGAGCAGCTTTCGGGCTCGCCCTTCACGGCGCCGCAGGCAACCAACCAGCGCTCCTGGCTCTATCGCATCCGCCCAACCGTGCGGCACACCGCGCGCTTCATGCGCATCGACCGCGGCCACATCCGCACCGCGCCCGAGCGCGACGAAAGCGAGCCCGCCCTCGGCCAGCTGCGCTGGAGCCCGGTCGCAATCCCGAGCCAGAAGCTCACCTTCGTCACCGGCCTGCACACGCTCACGCTCGCGGGCGATTCCGAGAGCATGTCCGGCATGGCGAGCCACTTGCTGTTCGTCACGCAATCGATGGAACACGAGCATTTCTTCAATGCGGATGGCGAGCTCCTGATCGTGCCGCAGGAGGGAAGCCTCCGCTTCCGCACCGAGTTTGGCGTCATCGAGATCGCGCCCGGCGAGATCTGCGTGATCCCGCGCGGCGTCATCTTCCGCGTCGAGCTCATCGACGGCCCCGCGCGCGCCTATGTCTGCGAGAACTACGGCGGCGCCTTCACGCTGCCGGACCGCGGCCCGATCGGCGCGAACTGCCTCGCCAACCCGCGCGACTTCCTCACGCCGGTCGCCGACTACGAGGATGTCGAGGAGCCCTGCACGCTGTTCGTGAAGTGGGGCGGCGAACTGTTCAAGACCGAGCTGCCGCATTCGCCGCTCGACGTCGTCGCCTGGCACGGGAACTACTATCCCTACAAGTACGACCTGCGCCACTTCTCGCCGGTCGGCGCCATCTCGTTCGATCATCCGGATCCGTCGATCTTCACGGTGCTGACCTCACCGTCGGAGACGCACGGCACCGCCAATATCGACTTCGTCATCTTCCCGGAGCGCTGGATGGTGGCGGACAACACCTTCCGTCCGCCCTGGTATCACCGCAACATCATGTCCGAGTTCATGGGCCTCGTGTACGGCGTCTACGACGCCAAGCCCGAAGGCTTCGTGCCGGGCGGCTTCAGCCTGCATAACACCATGCTCCCGCACGGCCCCGACACCGACGCCTTCGAGCACGCGAGCAATGTGGATCTGAAGCCCGTGAAGCTAACCGACACGCTTGCCTTCATGTTCGAGTGTCGCTTCCGCCAGCGCGTCACTCGCTACGCCGCGCGCTCGCCCGCGCTGCAGGAGAACTACATCGACTGCTGGGCCGGGCTGAAGAAGCACTTCGATCCGAGCCGCAAAGAGCCGAAGTAGCTGCTCGTAGCAACCATTAGGGCGGGTGGATTTGTGGACGGCTGCTCCGCACCCGCCGACAAGCTCCACCGGTCAGCAGCATCAGACAGCAGCTGGACGCTCAGACCAAGGTGTGCTGCGCTGAACGACGGTGTTTGCGTAGATCAGCAGCTTCCTCGCGCAGGCGATCAGGGCGACCTTGTGTAGTTTGCCTTTGGCCATGAGGCTCGCGTAGAGGCGGATGAGCGCCTTGTTCCAGCGGTAG
>JAEYAU010000191.1 GCA_023404705.1 Pseudomonadota bacterium | reverse complement strand
GCGCGCGGCCCGCGCCGTGGGCCGCAGCTATCACCTGCGCGGGCCGGCCGCGCTCGTGCGCAACGCGGCGCTTGCCGTGATGGGCGGCGGCTCCCTGCTCGCGCGCTACGACTGGCTCTATGGCTGGCGTACCGAATAGCGGTTCAGTGCGGACGGATACCGTCCGTTGCGGATGACGAGGAGTTCAGTCGATTCCGAGCAACGCGGCCAAGCGTTCGCGCACCTCGGAAAGCACGGCCTCAGGTGCTCGTCCGGCAGGCTGAATCGGTCGCTTCTCCCAGGAGATACTGCGAGGCTGGTCGGCCAGCACAACGCCGCTGAAGCCGGCGCCGTCAGGCAGCTTGGCCTCGAACGGGTAATCGCGCACACGGCTGGTGATGGGGCAGATCACGCAAAGGCCGGCTGCGGCATTGTAATTGTGCGGTGACAATACGATGGCCGGTCGTCGGCCGCTTTGTTCGTGGCCGACCGTCGGGTCGAGATCGAGCCAGATGAAATCGCCGGCCTCCGGACAGTAGCTACCAGACTTCGTTGCCAACGGGCGGCCCCCAATCGATCTCCTCATGACGGTTGTCCGGCGTGATGCCGGCAACGAGCTTATCGAGCGAATAACGACGTTTGCGCCGAGGCTGCGTGAGCGCGACAACCAACTTCCCGTCGCTCACTGTCATCTCGGCGGCCTTGCCTTCGCGGGCGCCGATTTCATCAGCGAACGCTTTTGGCACGCGCAGCGCGAGACTGTTGCCCCACTTCTGAAATGCCACCTTCATGACGGGCTCCGACATTAATGATACAATGTAGATACGGATTCACAGATGGTCAAGCGGTGTGCCAAGGACGACTGCCCCATCGTCAGGACCCGACCTCAGCGCATCCCACTTTCGTCAAATGGGGGCGCCAAGAGTTGGAGCCGGCCCACCTGCACGCCATTCACGTATTTCATTGATCTCACTGGCCATTTCCGACAACCTGCCGGCAAAAGATCAAGGGTCCAGGGAGAACGTCACATGTTTCCGACCACCATCGCGGGCAGCCTGCCGAAGCCCTCATGGCTCGCCGAGCCGGACCGGCTCTGGGCGCCGTGGCGGCTCGAGGGTGACGAACTCGCAGCTGGCAAGCGCGACGCGACGCTGCTCTGGCTCAAGGTGCAGGAGGACGCTGGCATCGACATCGTCTCGGACGGCGAGCAGTCGCGCCAGCACTTCGTGCACGGCTTCCTCGAATTCGTCGACGGCATCGACTTCAGCCACAAGGTCGAGATGGGCATCCGCGCCGACCGCTACAAAGCCATGGTGCCGCAAGTCACCGGCGCATTGCGGCTCAAGGGCCGCGTGCATGCCGACGAGGCGCGGCTCGCCCGCGCGCATACGAAGCACAAGCTCAAGATCACCCTGCCGGGTCCGATGACCATCGTCGACACGATCGCGGACGCGCACTACGGCGATCGCGTGAAGATGGCCTTCGCCTTCGCGGAGCTGCTCAACCAGGAAGCCCGCGCGCTCGCGGCCGACGGCGTCGACGTCATCCAGTTCGATGAGCCCGCCTTCAACGTCTACATGGACGCGGTGGTCGACTGGGGCATCGAGGCGCTGCACCGCGCCATCGAGGGGCTCGCCTGCACCACCGCGGTGCACATCTGCTATGGTTACGGCATCAAGGCCAACATCGACTGGAAGGCGACGCTCGGCTCCGAGTGGCGCCAGTACGAGGCGGTGTTTCCCGCGCTCGCCAAGAGCCGCATCGACCAGGTTTCGATCGAGTGCCGCAATTCGCACGTGCCGATGAATCTGATGAAGCTGCTCGACGGCAAGGACGTGCTGATCGGCGCCATCGATGTCGCGAGCGATGAGGTCGAGACGCCCGAGCAGGTCGCCGCCGTGATCGACGAGGCGCTCAAATATGTTGCCAAGGAGAAGATCGTCGCCGGCACCAATTGCGGGATGGCGCCGATGCGCCGGGACATCGCGGCCGCCAAGCTCGCTGCGCTCGGCAAGGGCGCGGCGCTGGCCCGTAAGCGCCACGCCTGACGCTAGGGAGAGCCCAAACTCCGTTCGTGCCCGCGAAAGCGGGCATCCAGAGGCTGCGGGTCTCGGCTGATCCTTCTGGGTCCCCGCTTTCGCGGGGACGAACGGATTTCGCAAAGCCAGATTCCCCGACACGAACCTGTGACCTTGCCGCGAGCCGGACGCGTGGTAGCGTGTCGCCGGATGTCCTGTGAACCAAAGCCGCGCCGGCCGCGTTGATCGGTCGAATGGCTATGGAGGACAACGATGCAAGCCAAGCTTCTGATCGCCGCCGTCGCGGCTTTCGCGGTACTCGGCGCCAGCGCGGCTGACGCAGGTCACCGCAAGCACAAGCGCCACCATGTCTACGGTCACCACGCGCCGATCGTGGTCTACGGCGGCGGCTATCAGGGATACGGCTATCAGGCCTACCCGAACCATCCGCTGAACCGCCCGGCCTGGACCCGCGGCACCGAGTGCTACACGGATGAAGGCTATGGCCGCTTCAGCCCCTGCGACATGAGCCGCAGCGGCCGCTGACACGGATCCCGACCATGACCCTCAGGCTCCTGATCGCAACGCTGGCCGCCCTCTCGATCCTCGGCGCCAGCGTTGCGGATGCGGCGAGCCGCAAGCACAAGCGCCAGCAGCTCGTCCGCCATCAGGCTCCGGTCGTGATGCAGAGCCCGGCGCTTCAGGCTTATCCCAATCATCCGCCGACCCGCCCTGCCTGGACGCGCGGCACGGAATGCTACACGGACGACGGCTACGGCCGCTTCCTTCCGTGCGACCTTGCCAAGAGCTTCTAACATGGCTCTTCTTGCCGAAGACGCCTGACGCGCAGGCGCGATGATGCTTGTGGCGCGCCGCAGGCGCGATGGAGAACGACGACGATGATGAAGAGCAGCACCCTGGTCGCACTGCTCGCTGCCGCCGCGGTGCTCTGCGCAAGCGCGGCGGATGCGGCGCCGGCCAAGAAGAAGAGGCCGAAGGTCTCCCGCGGCCATGCGCCCGCCGTCGTCAGCGCGCCTGCGCCCATCCATGTGGATCCGACCATGGGGCGGCCTCGGCCCGCCTGGGCAGGGCCGAACGAATGCTTCACAGACGAAGGCTACGGCCGCTACGTGCCCTGCAGCATCAGCAAGGATAACTTCTGAGCTTGCGCCGTAGGGTGTGCTCGGCGGCCCGGGCCTCGCGATTCAAGTGACAATGCCTCGATCCGCCGAGCGCACGCGTGCTGACTCGCCGCACGCGTGCGCTCAGCGCGATCTAATTCATTGCCTAACCTGAACTACCTCGCGCGCGCTGAGCACACCCTACGGCGCTACGCCTCACGCCTGCAGCGCGGCGTCCACGGCATCGCCCAGCCGCTCGACCACGATATCGACCTCGGCCGGCGTGATGATGAAGGGCGGCGCCAGCAGCACGTGATCGCCGAGACGTCCGTCGATCGTGCCGCCCATCGGATAGACCATCAGCCCGCGCTTCATCGCTTCGCTCTTAATGCGCGCGTGCAGCTTCTTGCTCGGATCGAACGGCTTCTTCGCGGCGCGATCCTCCACCAGCTCGACCGCCTGGAACAGTCCGCGCCCACGGATGTCGCCGACGTGACGGTGATTGCCGAAGCGCTCGGTGAGACCGTCGGCGAGCCGCCGTCCCATCGCATTCACGTTGTCGAGCAGCTTCTCGTCGCGGATCGTCTTCTGCACGGCGAGCGAGGCCGCGCAGGCCATCGCGTGTCCGAGATAGGTGTGCCCGTGCAGGAACGTGCCGCTGCCCTTCTCGAAGGCCTCGTAGATCTTGCTGGTGCACAGTGTCGCGCCGATCGGCTGATAGCCCCCGCCGAGACCCTTCGCGATCGCAACGATGTCGGGCGCGATACCCTCCTGCTCGAAAGCATAGAGCGATCCGGTCCGGCCCATGCCGCACATCACCTCGTCGAGAATGAGCAGCACGCCATGCCGGTCGCAAATCTCGCGCACGCGCTTGAAGTAGCCGGGCGCCGCCGTGACGGCGCCGGCCGTCGCGCCGACCACCGTCTCGGCGATGAAGGCGACCACGGTCTCGGGCCCGAGCCGCAGGATCTCGGCCTCCAACGCGTCGGCGGCGCGGCGGCCGTAGGCCTCCTCGCTCTCGTCGTCGCGGCGGAAGTGATACGCGAAGCAGGGCTCCACCAGCGAGACATCCATCAGCATCGGCGCATAGGGCTCGCGCCGCCACATGTTGCCGCCGGCCGACAGTGCGCCCAGCGTATTGCCGTGATAGCTCTGCTTGCGTGAGATGAACTTCGTGCGCTTCGGCTGCCCGGTCTCCAGGAAATATTGGCGCGCCATCTTCAGCGCCGTCTCGATCGCCTCCGATCCGCCGCTGACGAAATAGACGCGGCCGAACTGATCCGGCGCCGCCGCGATCAGCATGTCGGCGAGCTCTTCGGCAACCTGCGTCGTGAAGAACGACGTGTGCGCATAGGCGAGGCTCTTCGCCTGCTCGATCATCGCGGCCGTCACCCGCGGGTGCCCGTGTCCGAGACACGACACCGCGGCACCACCCGACGCATCGAGATAGCGGCGCGCCTCGCTGTCGATCAGCCAGACTCCTTCACCTCCGACCGCAACCGGCAGTTCGCCTCGCGTGGTCCGGTGAAACACATGGTTCATGGTCGACCCTGCCAAATTCTGCCCGTGTCAATTCCGAAATTTCCGCCCACGCCGAGGCATAGTCCCTTGAATGGGCCCTCGCAACATTCGTATCGTCGCCCTTCACCGGATGGCGGCCCCGCACAAGGAGGGCCCGCATCCTTCAGACCTTTTCGGGGAGACACAAATGACGTTCGTAACCGGGCGCCCTGCCCTCTTTGCGGTGCCGTTCGCAGCCGCCGCCTCGCTGCTGTTCGCGCTGCCGGCCTCGGCGCAGGGGCAGAAATTCGTCACCATCGGCACCGGTGGCGTGACCGGCGTCTACTACGCGGCCGGCGGCGCCATCTGCCGCCTGCTCAACAAGGAGCGCAAGACCCACGGCATCCGCTGCTCGGTGGAATCGACCGGCGGCTCCGCGTTCAACGTGAACACGATCCAGGCCGGCGAGCTCGACTTCGGCATGGCCCAGTCCGACGTGCAGTTCAATGCCGTGAAGGGCGAAGGCCAGTACAAGGGCAAGGCCTTCCCCGAGCTGCGCGCCGTGTTCTCGGTGCATCCCGAGCCGTTCACCGTGCTCTCCCGCAAGGAAGCGAACGTCTCGAAGTTCGAGGACCTGAAGGGCAAGCGCGTGAACGTCGGCAATCCAGGGTCCGGCACGCGCGCCTCGATGGAGCAATTGCTCGACGCGCTGAGCTGGAAGATGAGCGACTTCTCGCTCGCCTCCGAGCTCAAGGCCGACGAGCACGGCCCGGCGCTGTGCGACAACAAGATCGACGCCTTCTACTACGGCGTCGGCCATCCGTCGGCAAACATCCAGGATCCGACCACGACCTGCGGCGCCAAGCTTGTGCCGATCACGGGCGCGGCCGTCGACAAGCTGCTCAAGGACTTCCCCTACTACGCCAAGGCGAGCATTCCGGGCGGCATGTACAGCAACAACCCGAACGCCACCGAAACCTATGGCGTGCTCGCGACGCTCGTCACCTCCGCGAAGGTGCCGGACGACACCGTCTACCAGCTCGTCAAGGCGACCTTCGACAATTTCGACGAGTTCAAGAAGCTGCACCCCGCCTTCGCCAATCTCGATCCGACCAAGATGGTGAAGGACGGCCTCTCGGCGCCGCTCCACCCGGGCGCCGCGAAATACTACAAGGAAAAGGGCTGGCTGAAGTGATCTGAGCGGCGTGCCACGGGACACGTGGCGCGCCGTTCCGCCTCTGGGGACGAGGCGCGCGTCAGCCAAAGGGGGAGCGCCATGGACTTGAAGCCGGCCTCGAAGGCTGAACTCGAGCTGCTCGTAGCCGAGGCCGATACCGGCGCACGCGCGCCGGCGGGACTCGCCGGGCGCATTCTCTTCGGCGTCGCGGTCGCGTGGTCGCTATTCCAGCTCTGGTACGCCTCGCCCCTTCCCTTCATGCTCGGCTTCGGCGTCTTCGGCGACACCGAGGCACGCGCCTTCCATCTCTCTTTCGCGCTGTTCTTGGCGTTCGCGGCCTATCCGGCGCTGGCGTCATCGCCGCGCGATCGCGTGCCGCTCACCGATTGGGCGCTGGTGGCCGCCTCGATCGCGGCCGTGCTCTACCTCGTCGTGTTCTATCGCGAGCTCGCGCTGCGTCCCGGACTGCCGACGGCGGGCGACCTCGCGGCCTCGGTCATCGGCGTCGTCCTTCTCCTCGAAGCCTCGCGCCGAGTCGAAGGGCCGTGGATGCCGATCATCGCCATCCTGGCGCTCGCCTATGTCTTCGCGGGTCCCTGGCTGCCCGGACTGCTGGCGCACAAGGGCTCCTCGATCTCGCGCGCCGCGTCGCATTTCTGGCTAACGTCGGAGGGCGTGTTCGGCGTCGCGCTCGGCGTCTCGACCAACTTCATCTTCCTGTTCGTGCTGTTCGGCGCGCTGCTCGATAAGGCCGGCGCCGGCAACTATTTCATCCAGGTCGCCTTCTCGCTGCTCGGCCAGTTCCGCGGCGGCCCCGCCAAGGCGGCCGTCGTGTCGTCATGCATGACCGGCATGATCTCGGGCTCGTCGGTGGCGAATGTCGTGACCACCGGCACCTTCACGATCCCGCTGATGAAGCGCGTCGGCTATACGCCGACGCAGGCCGGCGCCATCGAATGCGCGGCCGGCGTCAACGGCCAGCTGATGCCGCCCGTCATGGGCGCCGCGGCCTTCCTGATGGCCGAGTATGTCGGCATCACCTACGCGGACGTATGCAAGCACGCGCTGCTGCCCGCGCTGCTCACCTACGGCGCGCTCTTCTATGTGGTCGACCTCGAGGCCGTGAAGGCCGGCATGTCGGGCCTGCCGCGCACGCGCCGACGTTCTTTTCAAGACGCGGCAATCAAAGCACTGTTCACGCTCTCCTCGCTCGTGATTCTGAGCGCTGCCATCTACTACGGTCTCGGCTGGACCAAGACCGCCTTCGGCGAAGGCGCCACCTGGATCGCGGGCGCCGTCGTGATCATCGCTTATCTGATCCTGGTTCGCGCCCGCGCGCGGCATCCCGACCTCGCGGCGGACGATCCGACCAAGTCCTTCGTCGCCGTGCCCGACTTCTACGAAACGGCGCGCACCGGACTGCACTACATCATCCCGGTCGTGGTGCTGATCTGGTGCCTGATGATCGAGGAGATGTCGCCCGGCCTCGCAGCGTTCTGGGGCGTGGTCGCGATGGCGAGCGTGGTCATCACGCAGCATCCCTTGACCGCGCTGTTCCGGCACGAGCGCGCCTTCGCGGCGCATTGGCGGCGCGGCTTCACCGAGTTCGTCGAAGGGCTCGCGCTCGGCGCCCGCAACATGACGGCCGTCGCGATCGCGACCGCCACCGCCGGCATCCTGGTCGGCATGGTGACGCTCACCGGCATCGGCCTCGTCATGACCGAGATCGTCGAGTTCCTCTCGGGGGGCTCGATCGTGATCATGCTCGTGCTGGTCGGTGTGATCTGCATCATTCTCGGCTCGGGCCTGCCGACCACCGCGAGCTACGTCGTGGTCGCGACCCTGATGGCGCCGGTCGTGGTCGAGCTCGCGGCCGAGAACGGCCTCGCGGTGCCGCTGATCGCGGTGCACATGTTCGTCTTCTATTTCGGGCTGATGGCGGACGTCTCGCCGCCGGTCGGGCTCGCGGCCTACGCGGCGGCGGCGATCGCGGGCGGCGACCCGATGAAGGTCGGCTGGCAAGGCACGTGGTACGAGCTGCGCACGCTGCT
Source organism: Pseudomonadota bacterium (assembly GCA_023404705.1). GTDB lineage: Bacteria > Pseudomonadota > Alphaproteobacteria > Rhizobiales > Xanthobacteraceae > FEB-22. Next base: position 11,035 of record JAEYAU010000191.1, on the reverse strand, counting down.
GCTGCCCTTCATCTTCATCTTCAGTCCCGAGATGCTGATGATCGATATCGGCGGCCCCGTCCATTTCATCATGGTGATCGCGCTGAGCACGCTCGCCATGGGCGCATTCGTGGCGGCCCTCCAGGGCTTCTTCTTCGCGCGCAATCGCTGGTGGGAGACGATCCTGCTGCTGCTGATCTGCTTCACGCTGTTCCGCCCGCAGTTCTGGCTCGACCAGGTGGCGCCGCCCTTCCGCCAGCTGCCGGCCGCGGAGCTGACTCAGGTGCTCGAGCGCACGCCGCCGCACGGCACATTGCGCCTGCATGTCGAGACCACCGACATGTCCGGCGACACCGTCATCAAGGCGATCCGCCTGCAGCTCGGACCCAACCCCGATCCGCGCACGCGTCTCGCAGAGTCCGGCATCACGGTGCCCTCGCCGCAGAACCCGGTGATCGCCTCGGTGCGGCCCGGCTCCGAAGCCGCGCGGCTCAAGCTGCGGCCGGGCGATCGCATCGAGCAGATCAGTGTGCCGAATGAGCGGACAACGCCGTTCTGGTTCGCGATTCCGGCGCTGCTGGCGTTCGTCGGCCTGGCGCTGCTGCAGCGCCGGCGCCGCCCCATCCAGGTTGTGCCGAAGCCCGAGGCCGTGGCGACGGCGCCGTGACGGTCAGCGCCTCTTGAGCGCCTCCCTGAACACCGGCGCGTGGCTGTACTCCAGGACACGCGTCGCCGTGACCAGCGTGACGCGCTTCCCGCGCACGGTCTTGCGCAGCTCCGCGAGCTCCGCGGCGTGCTCCTTCAGTTCCGCACGATAGCGCTTGCGAAATTCCGCGAACTGCTCCGGGTCATGCTTGTACCATTTGCGCAGGCTGGTGCTCGGCGAGAGCTCCTTCGGCCACGCGTCCACGGCGAGCTTCGCCTTGGTCACGCCGCGCGGCCACAGCCGGTCGATCAGGATGCGCATCCCGTCGCCTTTCTCGGGCGCGTCATAGGCGCGTTTGACGCGGATCAATGCACCGCGTCGCGGCGTTGCCTTACGTGACGCGGCCTTCTTCTTTGTCGGTCGCTTCGAGCGCCCGGAGACCTTAGCGGTGCGTGCGCGCGAGGACATCGATCAGCTCGCTCACCTTCTGGCGCTGGTCGGCCTTGTCGCCCGACGCGATCGCGTGCTCGACGCAATGGGCCACGTGGTCGCGCAAGATCTCTTCCTCGACGCGGCGCAGGGCCGCGCGCGCGGCGGAAATCTGCGTGACCACGTCGATACAGTAGCGGTCCTCCTCGACCATGCGCGAGAGCCCACGCACCTGGCCTTCGATCCGCTGCAGACGATTCAGAACTGAGGTCTTGGCTTTTGGGTTCATGCGCGTTATATACCCCTACCGGGTATTGGTTTCAAGACAGAATTGAGAAGGCCATGAACGAGCACGATCACAAGCACGGCGGCAGCTGCTGCTCCTCCCATGCCAAGCCGGCCGCCCCGCAGGCAGCCCATACCCCCCACGGGCATGAACACGCCGGGCATGATCATGCGGCGCACGGGCATGCGGGTCATGACCACACCGGCCACGGCGCGGCTCCGGCCGCCGGCAGCGTGATCGATCCGGTCTGCGGCATGACGGTCGATCCGCACACGACGCCGCATCGCCATACCCACCAGGGGCACACCTACTACTTCTGCTCCGCCGGCTGCCGCACCAAGTTCGCGGCCGATCCCAACAAGTATCTGGGCGACAAGCGCGCCGAGGAGCCGGTGCCGGAAGGCACCATCTACACCTGCCCGATGCATCCCGAGATCCGCCAGGTCGGCCCCGGCTCCTGCCCGATCTGCGGCATGGCGCTCGAGCCCGAATTGGTGACGGCCGACGCCGGCCCGAACCCCGAGCTGGTCGACTTCACGCGCCGCTTCTGGATCGGCCTCGCACTCTCGCTCCCCGTGGTGGCGCTGGAGATGGGCGCCCACCTGCTCGACTTGCACCGCTGGATTGACCCGATGACCGCGAACTGGCTGCAGCTCGCGCTCGCGACGCCCGTCGTGCTCTGGGCCGGCTGGCCCTTCTTCGAGCGCGGCGCCCACTCGCTCGTCACCCGCAATCTCAACATGTTCACGCTGATCGCCATGGGCACCGGCGTCGCCTGGGTCTACAGCGTCATCGCCACCGTCGCGCCTCAGACCTTCCCGCCCGCTTTCCGCGGTCCGCATGGTGAGGTCGCGGTCTATTTCGAGGCCGCGGCGGTAATCACCGTCTTGGTGCTGCTCGGCCAGCTGCTCGAGCTGCGCGCGCGCGAGCAGACCTCGGGCGCCATCCGCGCCCTGCTCGACCTCGCGCCCAAGACCGCGCGCCGCGTGAAGGAGGACGGCTCCGACGAGGAGGTCCAGCTCGACACCGTCGTGGTCGGCGACACGCTGCGCGTGCGCCCCGGCGAGAAGGTGCCGGTCGACGGCGTGCTCAGCGAAGGCCGCTCGACGCTCGACGAGTCCATGGTCACGGGCGAATCCATGCCGGTCACCAAGGAGACCGGCGCCAAGCTGATCGCCGGCACGCTCAACCAGTCCGGCGGCTTCCTGATGCGCGCCGAGAAGGTCGGCCGCGACACCATGCTCTCGCAGATCGTGCAGATGGTCGCGGCCGCGCAGCGTTCGCGCGCGCCGATCCAGCGGCTCGCCGATCAGGTCTCGGGCTGGTTCGTGCCGCTCGTCATCGTCATCGCGCTGATCGCCTTCGGGGCCTGGTCGCTCTACGGCCCCGAGCCGCGCTTCGCCTACGGCCTCGTCGCCGCCGTGACGGTGCTGATCATCGCCTGCCCCTGCGCGCTCGGGCTCGCCACGCCCATGTCGATCATGGTCGGCGTCGGCCGCGGCGCGCACGCCGGCGTGCTGATCAAGAACGCCGAGGCGCTCGAGCGCCTCGAGAAGGTCGACACGCTGGTGATCGACAAGACCGGCACCCTCACCGAGGGCAAGCCCAAGGTGGTCGCCATCGCGCCGGCCGAGGGATACGACGAGGCCGAGCTCCTGCGTCTCGCCGCCAGCGTCGAGCGCTCGAGCGAGCATCCGCTCGCCGCCGCCATCGTGAAGGCCGCCGAGGAGCGCAACATCGCGCTCGCCCGCGTCATGGGCTTCGACTCGCCGACCGGCAAGGGCGTGATCGGCATGGTCGAGCGCAAGCGCCTCGTGCTCGGCAATGCCAAGTTCCTCGCCGAGCTGAACATCGCGACCAGCGCGCTCGACGCGGAGGCGGAGCGCCTGCGCCAGGATGGCGCCACCGCGATCTTCATCGCGATCGATGGCAAGGCGGCCGGCGTCATCGCGATCGCGGATCCCGTCAAGCCGACCACGCCCGAAGCCTTGAAGGCACTCACGGCCGACGGCATCCACGTCGTCATGCTCACGGGCGACAACCGCACCACCGCTCTCGCGGTCGCGCGCCGGCTCGGCATCGAGGAGGTGGAGGCCGAGGTGCTGCCCGACCAGAAGAGCGCCGTCGTCGAGAAGCTGCGCCGGGAAGGCCGCGTCGTCGCCATGGCGGGCGACGGCGTCAACGACGCCCCTGCGCTCGCGGCCGCCGAGGTCGGCATCGCCATGGGCACCGGCACCGACGTCGCGATCGAGAGCGCCGGCGTCACCCTGATCAAGGGCGACCTCGTCGGCATCGTGCGCGCGCGCCACCTCTCGGAAGCCGTCATGCGCAACATCCGCCAGAACCTGTTCTTCGCCTTCGTCTACAACGCGGCCGGCGTGCCGGTGGCGGCGGGCGTGCTCTATCCGGTGTTCGGCATCCTGCTCTCGCCCATCATCGCGGCCGCCGCCATGGCGCTCTCCTCGGTCAGCGTCGTCGGCAATGCCCTGCGGCTGCGGCAGACGCGGCTCTGAGCAGAGAGGTGTCAAGATACCAGATAAACAAGCCCGGAATGGCAATTCGTTTACGCATTCCCTTGGAATTGCTCACCGAAAGGCCCGTTTTGCCATGGCGCTAACGCGGCATTGAGGCTCCCTGCGGCAGATTGCGGCCTAATGAGAGCCGCACGCGCGCGACCCTGACCGGCGCGCGCGACGCGGCGGGAGGGGAGCCCGATGTTTGCCGGCCGGGGAGCGCGCGCACCGCTCACCAGCATCAAGCTTCTGCCGAAGCTGATGCTGGCCTTCGTGGCCATGGCAATGCTCACGGGCTTCTGCGGCCTGGTCGGACTGATCTTCGTCGACCGCATCGGCACCACTGTCTCGATCTTCGCGGAACGCACCTCGCCGCTGCTGGTCGAGAGCACCGCGCTGATGGATCACGCGCAGCGCACGCGCGCGACCTTCCTCGACGCCGTGCAGAACAATCGCCCGCCCGACGAGATCGAGCCGACGCTCGACTGGCTCGGCTTCGCGGGCCAGAGCCACATCCAGCAGCTACGGCGGCTGACCATGCGGTCGGGCATCACAGTGCCGATCGACGAAGCCGAACGGCTGGAACGCACCTTCACCAGCACGGTGCGCGCCGCGCTCGCGGCGCAACGGCGCGATAGCGCCGCCACCGAGCTGGTGCGCAGCCGCGTCGCCGAGTTCGAGTCGGCGCGCCGCCGGCTCGAGACCATTACGGCGCTGCTCGCGCTCGGCACCGAGGCGCAGGCGGCCCGCCTCGCCGAGGATACGCGCCTGCAGATCGAGGCGCGCCAGCACGGCATCGGCAGCTATGGCGTCATCGCCGCCGAGGCCACGACCACGGCCTTCGATACGCTGCAGGACATCTACAAGCTCGTGCGCGAGGCGGATCGCGTGCGCGAGAGCGTCTACACGACGCTGGCCGAGACCAATCCCGAGCGCCTGGTGATGCCTGAGATCCGCGCCGTCACGGCATTCAACTCCGTGAAGGTGATCGCGGCGCGCATCGCGGCGCGACCCGGCCCGGGCGAAGGACGTGCCGAGCTCTCCGAGGTGCTGTCCGGTTTCTCCGAATTCGAGACGCGGCTCATCGGTCCGACCGGCTATTTCACGGCGCAGCGCGAGGCGCTCGCCGCACGCGCGGAGTTCATCGCCGGCCGCGAGGAGCTCGAGCGCATCGAGAAGAGCTATCTCGCGCTGCTCGAGGATGTTCAGCGCGCCGTGCGCGCGATGAACAACACGGCCGAGGCCGACGCCCGCGCCTCGGTGCAGAACGCCACCGCCGCCATCGCGGGCGCCGTGCTGCTCGCCCTTCTCATGGCGATCCAGCTCGGCGGCTTCATGGCGCACCGCATCACGGCGCCGATCCAGCGGCTCACCCGGGATGTCGCCGATATCGGCGCGAGCCGCACGCTCGAGGTCGAGCCCGATCCCGCGCTGGTCGCGCGCGGCGACGAGATCGGCACCCTCTCGCGCTCCTTCTACGACATGCTGGCCGAGCTCGCGGATGCGCGCAGCCGCCTGATCGCGGCATCCGAAGAAGAGATCCGTACCCAGAACGAACGGCTCAACGCTGCGATCGACAACATGCGGCAGGGCCTGTCCATGTACGATCGCGACCAGCGCCTGATCATCTGCAACGCGCGCTTCGCCGAGATCTACGCCCTGCCCCCGGAGCTCACGCGGCCCGGCACGAGCTTGCGCGAGGTTCTCACCGCCTATGCGAACGGCCCGCGCGGGCCCGCTCAGCGTCGTGCGGATTTCGTGGATAACCGGGTCAAGAGCGCGGCCGAAGGCACCGCCCGCATCTGGACCGTGGAGCAGCGCAGCGGGCACGTCATCTCGGTCAGCCATCAGCCGATGCCGGGCGGCGGCTGGGTCGCGCTGCACGAGGACATCACCGAGCGCCGCAAGGCCGAGGCGCAGATCGCGCATCTCGCGCACCACGACGCGCTCACCAATCTGTCGAACCGCGTGAGCTTCCGCGCCTCCATGGACGAGGCGCTCGCCCACATCGACGGCGATCGCCTCGCCGTGTTCTGCATCGACCTCGACCGCTTCAAGGCCGTCAACGACACGCTCGGCCATCCGGTCGGCGACGCGCTGCTGCAGATGGTCGCCGAGCGCCTGCGTGCCTGCGTCGGGCCCGAGGACGTGCTGGCGCGCCTCGGCGGCGACGAGTTCGCGATCGTGCAGCTCGGATGCGAGCAGCCGACCGCGGCCGCGACGCTCGCGCGCCAGATCATCGAGGCAGTGAGCCGGCCGTATCAGGTCTGCGGCCACGAGGTGATGATCGGCGCCAGCATCGGCATCGCGGTAGCGCCGCTCGACGGCCGCTCCGGCGACCAGCTCCTGCATGCGGCCGACCTCGCGCTCTATCGCGTCAAGTCGGAAGGCCGCAATGCCTATCGCTTCTTCGAAGCCGACATGAACGCAAAGATGCAGGCGCGCCGCGCGCTGGAGCTCGACCTGCGCAAGGCGCTGGCGCAGAACGAGCTCGAGCTGTTCTATCAGCCGCTCGTCAGCCTGAAGGATCAGTGCGTGAGCGGCTTCGAGGCGCTGCTGCGCTGGCGCCATCCAGAGCGCGGCATGATCCCGCCCTCGGAGTTCGTGCCGCTCGCCGAGGATATCGGCCTCATCAATCAGATCGGCGCCTGGGTGCTCAAGCAGGCCTGCGCGGAGGCGAAGACCTGGCCGGCGCCGCTCAAGGTCGCGGTCAACCTCTCGCCCGTGCAGTTCAAGCACCAGACGCTCGCGCTCGACGTGATCGCGGCGCTCGGCGCCTCCGAGCTGCCGGCCTCGCGGCTCGAGCTCGAGATCACCGAGGCCGTGCTGATCGAGGAGATCGACGCCACGCTGTCGATTCTCAACGAGCTGCGCGGGCTCGGCGTGCGCATCGCCATGGACGATTTCGGCACCGGCTATTCGAGCCTGAGCTATCTGCGCAAATTCCCCTTCGACAAGATCAAGATCGACCGCTCCTTCATCCAGGATGTCGCCGAGCGGCCCGACACGCTGGCGATCGTGCGGGCCGTCACGGGTCTCGCCGACAGCCTCGGCATGTCGACCACGGCCGAAGGCGTCGAGACCGAAGAGCAGCTCGACTGCCTGCGCGCCGAAGGCTGCACCGAGGTGCAGGGCTTCCTCTTCAGCCCGCCGCGCCCCGCAAACGAAGTCCCCGCCATGCTGGCGCGCATCGCGCACGTGCTGAAGGCGGCGTAGATTCCTCGGCGTCATCCCGGCGAGCGCAGCGAGAGCCGGGATCCATATCCCCGGGGGTCGTGATGCGGATAGACAGGGATTATGGATCCCGGACAGCCGCTACGCGGCTTCCGGGATGACGGTGAGAATGCTTCCCCTCACCCCTCCCGATCCGGCTCGCGGATCGGCGCATCGTCCGGGACGATGATCGGCGTGTCCGGATCCTCCTGCGGCCGCGGCGGCTGCTCGCGGCCGGGCGGCTTGATCGGCTCGCGGAACGGCGGCGCCGGCGGATCGCGCACCGGCACGTCGCCCGGGATCGGCGGCGGCTCCTTGGGGATCGGCGGCTCGAATGGTGTGCCGGGACCGGGATCGGACATGAGACGACTCCGCTTCGCGGATCAACGCCCGTCTTTCCGATGCCGTTCCGGAGTGCCGCAATTTGGGCGCGCCGCGCCACATTGCGGCTGCGTTTGCGGCCTCCTCAGCGCGGCAGGTCCCTGTCCAGGCTCAGCGAAGACCTCACGTCGAAGGTCAGCGTGTCGATGCCGCCCGGCGTCAGGTCGGCGCTCTCGAACTCCATCTCCCATGCGGCATGCGGAATGAAGATGACGCCGAACACCCCGCCGTGCGGCGCACCACCGATGCCGGCGCCCGTGGTCGTTTGCGCGTCGAGGTCACTGCTGAAGCGCGGCGAGAACGAGATCCGGCCATGCGGCCACAGCCGCGGATAGGCGAGATCGGTGCGCCAGAGCCGTCGATTGAACGGATGAAGGTTGATCGACTGCGCACCCCAATAGTATCGGCTGGAGCTGTAGGCGCGCTTCGCGACATTCAGCAGGGTGTCGCCGCTCTGGATGCGATAGAACGTTCCGGATGCCGGCGTTCCGCTGAGCTGCGTGCGCCAGTCCGCGGACGCCGCGGCTTCCGCAATCTCGCCCGCGATCTTCACGCCGTCGCGACGCGTGATCGTCTCATAGCGATACGTGAATGCAGGCGTCAGCTCGTTGAGCCGCCGATAGACCTGCTTCGAGAAGCAGCCGAAGCGGCCATCGTAGTAAGCCGGAGCAATCTTTTCGATAGCTTCGGAGAGCGTCACCGTCGATGCCTCGCGAGCCGCGGCATCGCTCCCGAGTTCCTGCCACACCGCTGCTTCGAGCGCGCGAAGGTGATCCATGTCGCCTCCTATGGAGCTCTCATCCACGACACGATCTGATCGTAGACGGGCTGCGTGATGAGCACGCCTGACGGCGTGCCCCCGTCGAGGCGCCGAGAGTGGACCGCCGTCAGCATGCGCGTGGTGCGGCCGTCCGAGGTCACGTTGCGCCAGACCGGCGCGCCGCTGTGCCCGTCCTGGCTGTTGATCTCGTAGGCGATGCGCTCCCGGCCTTCGAACGTGTTCTCCCGGAAGGGCTCAAGTTGGTCGTTGTCGAGGCGGCCGCGCCCGAACAACTGCGTGGCGCCGTGATACGCGGACCAATCCGTCGGATAGCCCGAGAGGTAGACCGTGCGGCCCTGGTATGCAGCGCGTGGCCGCTGCGGCAGCAGCACCGTCCCGTCGCCGAAGCGGTGGCTGTTCCAATAGCCGTAGCGTCCGCCCTTCCATGCGTGGCCGCCGATCGATCGCCCGGTCTTGATCACGGCGTAATCGAAGAGATGACTCGTCTTTGACGGCGTTTCGTGGCGTTTGTCATAGTGGTAGCTGCGCGCCTCGAACATGCCGAGGGGCTTTGTCTGCAGCCGCATTTGATCGAGCGGGTGTTTGATCTCATTGGCGAGGCGCCTGTATTTGGCCGCGCTGTCGCCTGCCGGGACTACGAACACGCGCTCGGCGCGCAAGGTGCCCCGCCCCTCGCCGAAGATGACGTCGTAATTCTCATGCAGGACATGCGCGGCCGTGAGCACGGAGCGGTGACCGATCAACGTGCCCGTGGCCGGACCCCAGGGAAAGCAGATATGCGGCGATAACGGATGCGGCGCGGTCGCGAACACGGAGCAGATGAAGCGCCATGGGGTCCGTGTCGTGTCGGGCACGACAACGAGGCCCTCGGGCGGCTCATCTTCCATGCCCACCGCGCGTCCGAGCGTCGGCGCCGCTGTCTGCATGATCGCTGCGATGCGCGCCCCGACCAGAGATGTCGGCATGTCGACGAGTGGGCCGAAGACCGGATGCGTCAGCACCTCGCGCGCCGGGATATAGATCACCGCGAAGCATCCGCCTCCCGGCGGCGTCTCGGAGTTGATCAGCGCGAGCGCATCGCAGGAGTGCCGCGGGAAGAACGAGATCAGGCCCTCGGGAAACAGGCTCGACGCGGATTGCGTGCGCAGGAATTTGCGATTGAGCGGATGCCGGTTGATACGCCGCGCGAAGTCGAGACGCGCCTGCGTCCCGGCGGAAACGTGGTAGGCGCGACCCGCAATGGCGAGCAGCGTGTCGCCTTTGCGGATGCGGTAGAAGTAGCCGGGGGTCGGGCGGTCGCGCAGAAGCTCGGTCTGCGTGACCGGCGGGACTGCCGGGCTCGTTTCCGCTGCGGCTTCCGCAGCGAGATCGGCGAGGACGGTTTCGGTCGATGGACTCAACGTAGCCTCCTCGGATCGCATTCGCGAGGCTACATCGACGAGACTTGCTGCGAAGTCCCACGGAAGGCGTAGTGCATCTGCACTAGGAAGTTCGACTCCGTTCGTCTCCGCGAAAGCGGGGACCCAGGGCGGCGAGCTGCGGCCCTGGATGCCCGCTTTCGCGGGCATGACCGGAGCGTGGAGCGTGATCAGTGGATTGCCGCGCACAAGGCGCTGTGCTCTCGTCGCTCAGCCGAGACGCCGGAGCTGGCCATGATCCGCATTCTGTGTACCGCTGCGTTGCTGCTCGCCGCCGCGCAAGCCTTTGCGTCCGAGCTCGCGCCCACCGGCACGCTGCGCGCCGCCTTCATCGGCCGCAATCCCGTGCAGGGCACGGTTGATCCCGTCACAAAGGAGGTGCGTGGCCCCGCCGCGGATCTCACGCGCGAGCTCGCGCGCCGTCACGGCGTGCCCTTCACGATGCTGCCGGTCGCCAATGCGCCGGCCGTGATCGAGAGCATCAAGTCGGGGGCCGCCGATATCGGCTTTGTCGCCGTCGATCCCGTGCGCGCCGCCGAGATCGATTTCTCGGCGCCCTACTCGCTCGCGCACAACACTTATGTGGTTCGCGCGGAGTCGCCGATCCGCAGCCTCGCCGATATCGACCGCCCCGGCATGCGCCTCGGCGTCGGCGAACGAGACGCCGGCGACTTCTTCCTCACGCGCACGCTCACGCATGCCGAGCTCAAGCGCAATCCGACCGGCAACCTCGATGCCGCGGTGCGCCAGCTCTCCGCCAACGAGATCGACGCCTATGCGGCCAACCGCCAGCGCCTCTCGGAGCTGATCGCGCGCACGCCCGGCCTGCGGCTGCTCGACGAGAACTTCTACGCCGTGCAGCAGGCGATCGCGGTCGCCCGAGGCCAATCGGCGCGGCTGAAGCTGGTGGACGATTTCCTCGATGAGGCGCGCGCGAGCGGTCTCATCCGCAGCGCCCTCGAACGCGCCGCCCTGACCGGCGTCGATGTCGCGCCGCGCATGTAGGCATGCCGAAAATGTGATTTCTGTTTTACGGAAAAACCTCTTGCCTCGGCGGACCGCTTGTGCATACTGCTCTCGTTCCTGCTCACGAGGGGCGTCCCCGGGTGATGCCGCGATGCGAGCAGAGACGCGGTCCTCCGGTTCGGGCTGACCAACCCGAACCTGGGGCGGTTCGAAGCGAAAGCCACTCCGGCACAATGACCGGAGCGCAGGGAGCCTGCTGGCTCGACGACGGCTTCGCCTTCGTTGAGCGAAGCGCTGCTTCGATGCCGTGACGGTCATGGGTCGCCCTAACGGGGGCACAGGGACCGGGAACCGCAGTGGAGCGCCGAGAGGCGCGCGGGTCTCCGATCGCAAGGAGCCCGCACGACAGCGTCTCGCAAACGC
>JAEYAU010000210.1 GCA_023404705.1 Pseudomonadota bacterium | reverse complement strand
GCTCACGATTCAGCTCGCGTGCGCACGGCGGATCGTTAACCCTCGGAGCGATCGCAATCTCACGGGCCGCCTTAGCGCACCCTACCAACCGCTGTTCGGAAAAAGCGTCGCCGCGGAGCGCGGCCGTCGAGCGTGGGATGTCGGGACACGCTCGCCGGACCATCGCCCCGCGACGACGCTCACCCTAGGCGCCTCCGCGATCACGGCCTGTGACGGTGGTCACAAGTCGGCCGATTACGCGGGCTCCGAATTTTTCTCCGCATCGGTGAAACCGTGGCCCAGCCGCGTCCGTAGCTCGCGCGGGGCGCTCCGGCATTGCCGGTGCTCCGGGCACTTGGTTGCAAGCGAAATCACTGCCTTTTGTAGCCGTGGCTTGCGCGAGGTGTGGGATGAAACCGCATGCGCAACGGCGAAGCGCCGTTCCGCCAGGGAGGGAGTCATGACTAGTCGGAAGTTCGCGGCCCTCGCCGCCGCAGTGTCGGCCGTGTCGGTGTCCGCCATGGGCGTGTGGGCCGGCGGAGAGAAGGTGGCGTTCCCGGCCAACTATGCCGACGGCGTCATGTATACGACGGTCGATCGCGCCGACAACAAGCAGTATCGCGAGCTCTGGGCGACCAAGGACGCGGTCGAAGCCGCGAAGAAGGGGCAGCCGCTGCCGAGCGGCACCGTGCTCACGCTGGTGCAGTACAAGGCGCAGCTCGACGCGGACGGCAATCCGCGCAAGGACGCCAACGGCCGCTTCATCAAGGGCGATCTCATCGCTTACGCCGTGATGGAGAAGCGCGCCGGCTGGGGCACCGAGTATCCCGAGAATGTGCGCAACGGCGAGTGGGAATATCAGGTGTTCTCGGCCGACCGGAAGGTGAATGACAAGGCCAATCTCGCGGCCTGCTTCACTTGCCACAAGCCGCACGCCGACAAGGACTTCGTGTTCTCGATGGCGAAGATCAAGGGCGACTGAGCCCTTCCGCCGGAGCCTCCCACGCGCGGCCGCCCCCCGGGGGCCGCCCTCAGGCTTGACGACCTTTATGGGCTGCACGATATTCACCCCTAAGGGTGAATAATGCAGACCGCTCCGTCGCGCCTCGATCTCACGCTGACGGCGCTCGCCGATCCGACGCGGCGCGCCATCCTGCGCCGCCTCTCGCGCGGCGAGGCGCGCGTCACCGATCTCGCGCAACCCTTCGCGATCTCCCTCAACTCGGTCTCGAAGCACATCCGCATGCTGGAGCGCGCCGATCTGGTGCGACGCAGGCGCGTCGGCCGCGAGCATGTGCTCTCCCTCGATCTGCGCCCGCTCGACGCCGTCACGGCCTGGATCGAGAGCGAGCGCGCGCTCTGGACCGCGCGTCTCGCCGCGCTCGACGCTCTGCTCCAGGCCGAGGACGCCGCGCGCGCAATTCCAGGCGCCAAGACAAGGAAACGCCGATGACCATGGTGCGAGTCACCCATCGTTACACCGCCTCGCCGGAGCGCGTGTTCGACGCCTGGCTCTCCCCCGACATGATCGGCAAATGGATGTTCGGCGCCGCGGTGCGCGACGAGGAGATCCTGCGCATCGAGGTCGACGCGCGGGTCGGCGGCCGCTTCTCCTTTCTGGTGCGCCGCCAGGGCGAGGAGATCGACCACATCGGCCGCTATCTGGAGATCGACCGGCCGCGCCGGCTCGTCTTCACGTTTGGCATCGCGGGGTTCGGCGGCGACAGCCAAGTGACCATCGAGATCGTCCCGGCCGGCAGCGGCTGCGAGCTCACCCTGACGCAGGAGATCGATCCGGCCTGGGCGCAATATGCTGACCGGAGCCGCGAGGGCTGGACCAAGATGCTCGCCATGCTGGAGAAGGTAATTCAGTAGCGATCACAGGGTGCTGAACGCCCTCCCGGCGGATCCGCTTGACTTTGGGGCACTGACGAATTACGAAATTCGTCAGCACTCAAATCTCACCCCTTGTGAGACCTCAAATCTCACCCCTTGTGGGACCGATGAGCACGCAACTCAAGACCAGAGCCGAAGACACCCGGGCTCGCATCATGGACAGCGCCGACTCGCTGTTTCGCCGGATGGGCTTCGCCAAGACTGCAGTCGCCGATATCGCGGCCGAGTTGGGCATGTCGCCCGCCAACATCTACCGGTTCTTTCCTTCCAAGCTTGCCATCGTCGATGCCATCTGCCGCCGTTGTCTCGCCGAGCTGGACGAGAAGATTTGGGCGGTTGCCCGCTCACAGGCGCCGGCGGGCGAGCGTCTCGAGCGAATGATCCTGGAGATCATCGCGTATCACACCGAGAACCTGATGACCGACCGGCGCGTGCACGACATGGTCCTCGCCGCCATCGAATCGAGCTGGGATGCGGTCGCGGCCCACAAGGAAGTCGTGCGCCGCGCCATCGAGCACATCCTGCGCGACGGCGTTGAATCGGGCGAGTTCGAGCCCGTGGATCCGCATCAGACCTCGCGGGTCATGCAGTTCACCCTCGTCGCCTTCCTCAATCCCGTCGTGATCGGCCAATGCCTGCGCGACGAGATCAACCTCGAGGCCGCGGCGAGCCAGACGGTCCGCTTCCTCCTACGCACGGTCACGCCCCGGAGCTGAGCTATGCCTCTGTCCGCAAACGACTTTCTGCGTCTCAAAACTGACGATTTACCGATTTCGTCAGTGTTCAACTTTCAGTGATCAGGAGCCTCTCATGTCGCGCCCTCTGACGGCCCTTTCGGCTCTCCTCCTCCTCGCCGGCTGTGAAGCCAACACGGCCCCGGCCACCAACACGGTCGAGCGGCCCGTCCAGGTGCAGCAGGTCGCGTTCGCGCAAGCCGGTCAGGCCCGCGAGTTCGTCGGCGTGGTCCGTGCGCGGCACGAGACCGATCTCGGCTTCCGGGTTGCCGGCAAGGTGATCGCCCGCACCGTCAATGTGGGTGACCGCGTCCGCGCCGGCGATGTGGTGGCGCGGCTCGATGCCGAGGATCTGCGCCTGCAGGTCGAGAGCGCCGAGGCCGAGTTCGCGGCCGCGACGTCAGCGCAGGCGCAAGCCGCCGCCGATCTCGAGCGCTCGACCGCCCTGCGCGCCCGCGGTTTCGCCTCGAACGCGGACTACGATCGCAAGAAGATGACCAACGACGAGACCGCCGGCCGCCTCGAGCGCGCCCGCCGCTCGCTCGAGCTTGCGCGCAATCAGCTCGGCTATGCCGAGCTCAAGGCCTACGCCGACGGCGTGATCACCGCGGCGCCGGTCGAGCCCGGCCAGGTGGTCGCGGTCGGCCAGGCCGTCGTGCGGCTCGCTCACCAGGGCGAGAAGGAAGCCGTGGTCGCGCTGCCCGAGTCCTGGCTCGCCGAGGTGCGCGACGCGCAGGCCTCGGTGAAGCTCTGGTCGGATCCGAACCGTGTCTTCACGGCGCGCCTGCGCGAGCTCTCGCCGCAGGCCGATCCCGCGACGCGCACCTATGCGGCGCGCTTCACGATCGATGGCGCCGACGACACCGTCGCCTTCGGCATGACCGCGACCGTCGTGCTCGCACGCAGCGCGAACCAGCAGGTCGCCAAGCTGCCGCTCTCCGCGGTCCTCAACCGCGGCACCGGCCCCTCGGTCTATGTGGTCGAGAAGACCGGCACCCTGGAGCTGCGGCCGGTCACGCTCGCCTCCTTCAATGAGGACACCGCCTTCGTCACCGAAGGCCTGCGTCCCGGCGACAAGGTCGTGACCCTCGGCGTGCAGAAGCTCGAAGCCGGACTGAAGGTCCGCACCGTCGACGCCCGTTGATCCATACGCTCTAGACGCCCGAGGCGATCGCGGATCGCCAGGCACAAGGGGACACGTCATGCAGCGCTTCAACCTGTCAGCCTGGGCGATCACGCATCAGCCGCTGGTGCTGTTCATGATCCTGCTGATCGCCGGCGCCGGCCTCTACTCCTATCTCAATCTCGGCCGCGCCGAAGACCCCTCCTTCACGATCAAGGTGATGGTCGTGAACGTCGCCTGGCCGGGCGCCACCGCGAGCGAGGTGCAGACCCAGGTCACCGACAAGATCGAGAAGAAGCTGCAGGAGATGCCCTATCTCGACCGCGTGGAGAGCTACTCGCAGCCGGGCATCGCCTTCCTGCGCGTGTTTCTGAAGGACACGACGCCGCCCGCCAAGGTGAAGGAGCTCTGGTATCAGGTCCGCAAGAAGGTCGGCGACATCCGCGGCGAGCTGCCGGCCGGCATCGTCGGCCCGAACTTCAACGACGAGTTCGGCGACGTCTATTCGGCGCTCTACATGCTCTCCGCGGACGGCCAGAGCCTCGCACAGCTCAAGAGCCGCGCCGAGGACATCCGCCAGCGCCTGCTTCGCGTGCCGGACGTCAACAAGGTCGACATCATCGGCAACCGGCCCGAGAAGATCTTCATCGAGTTCAGCCACGCCAAGCTCGCGACTCTCGGACTGACGCCGCAACAGATCTTCGACAGCGTCACCCGGCAGAACGCCATGGTCTCGGGCGGCGCGGTCGACACCTCGGCCGACCGGATCAACCTGCGCGTCACCGGCGCTTTCTCGGGCGTGGAGGCGATCTCGGCGGTGCCCGTGCAGGTCGAGGGCCGCGTCTTCCGCCTCGGCGACATCGCGACCGTGAAGCGGGACTACGAGGACCCGCCCTCCTTCCTCGTGCGCACCGGCGGCAAGCCCGCGCTCGGCATCGGCATCTCGATGCAGGAAGGCGCCAACATCATCAATCTCGGCAACAACCTGAAGGCCGCCATGGCCGCGATCACGGCCGAGCTGCCGGTCGGCGTCGAGATCACGCAGATCGCGGATCAGCCGCAGATCGTCGAGAACTCGGTCTCGGAGTTCTTCAAGGTCTTCGCCGAAGCCCTGGTGATCGTGCTGGTGGTGAGCTTCCTCTCGCTCGGCTGGCGCACCGGCATCGTGGTCGCGCTCTCGGTGCCGCTGGTGCTCGCGATCGTGTTCGTCGTGATGTTCGCCTGGGGCATGGACCTGCACCGCATCACGCTCGGCGCGCTGATCATCGCGCTCGGTCTGCTGGTCGACGATGCCATCATCGCGATCGAGATGATGGTCGTGAAGATGGAGCAGGGCTTCGATCGCGCCAAGGCCGCGACTTTCGCCTGGACCTCAACCGCCTTCCCGATGCTCACCGGCACGCTCGTCACAGCGGCCGGCTTCCTGCCGGTCGGCTTCGCCAAGTCGAGCTCGGGCGAATATGCGGGCGGCATCTTCTGGGTCGTCGGCCTCGCGCTGATCGCCTCGTGGTTCGTCGCCGTCGTGTTCACGCCTTATCTCGGCCTCAAGCTGCTGCCCGACTTTGCCAAGCACAAGGCGCACCACGACCCCGACGCGATCTACGACACGCGCATCTACCGCGCGCTGCGCCGCCTGATCGGTTTCACGCTGCGCTGGCGCAAGAGCGTGATCGCCGCGACCGTGCTGATGTTCGGCATCTCGATCGCGGGCTTCGGCTTCGTGCAGCAGCAGTTCTTCCCGACCTCGACCCGCAACGAGCTGTTCTTCGAGATGCGGCTGCCCGAGGGCACCGCGATCGGCGTCACCGAGGCGACTGCCAAGCGCGCCGAGAAGCTGATCGGCGACGACCCGGATGTCGCGACCTACACGACCTATGTGGGCCAGGGCTCGCCGCGCTTCTGGCTCGGCCTCAACCCGGTGCTGCCGAACACCAACTTCGCGCAGATCGTGATCGTCACCAAGGATCTCGACGGGCGCGAGCGCGTGAAGGCGCGGCTCGAGAAGGCGCTCGCCGACGGCGCCATTCCGGAGGCGCGCACCCGCGTCGACCGCTTCGTGTTCGGGCCGCCGGTGGGCTTCCCGGTGCAGTTCCGCGTGGTCGGCCCCGACCCCATGAAGGTGCGCGAGATCGCCGAGGACGTGCGCCAGGTGATGAAGCAGAACCGCAAGGTCATCGACCCGCATCTCGACTGGGGCGAGCAGGTGAAGTCGATCCGCCTCGAGGTCGACCAGGACCGCGCCCGCGCGCTCGGGCTGACGCCGCAGGACATCGCCCAGACCTTGCAGACGCTGCTCTCCGGCTTCACGGTCACGCAATATCGCGAAGGCATCGAGCAGATCGGCGTGGTCGCGCGCGCGATCCCGGCCGAGCGGCTCGGCCTCGACGGCCTGCCCAACCTCACGATCGCGACCCGCAACGGCGTGCCGGTGCCGCTCGCCCAGGTCGCGCGTCTGAACTACGAGTATGAAGAGCCGATCCTCTGGCGCCGCAACCGCGACCTCGTGCTGACGGCCCGCGCGGACATCGTGGACGGCGTGCAGGCGCCCGACGTCAGCAAGGAAATCGCGGCGAAGCTCGGCGACATCAAGAGCGCCCTGCCCTACGGCTACCGCATCGAGCAGGGCGGCTCGATCGAGGAGAGCGCCAAGGCGAACGTCGCTCTGGTCGCGGTCTTCCCCGTGATGGCGATCGCCATGCTGGCGCTGCTGATGATCCAGCTGCAGAGCTTCTCGCGTCTCGCGCTGGTCTTCGTCACGGCACCGCTCGGCGTGATCGGCGCAACCGGCGCGCTGCTGCTTGCCAACAAGCCGTTCGGCTTCGTCGCCCTGCTCGGCCTGATCGCGCTCGCCGGCATGATCATGCGCAACACCGTGATCCTGGTCGACCAGATCGACCACGACATCGCGGAGGGCCACACGCGCTACCGCGCGATCGTGGACGCCACTGTCCGGCGCGCGCGCCCGGTGGTGCTCACCGCGGCGGCCGCGATCCTCGGCATGATCCCGCTCGCCCGCAGCGCCTTCTGGGGCCCGATGGCGATCACCATCATGGGCGGCCTGTTCGTCGCGACCGTGCTGACCCTGCTGGTGGTTCCGGCGCTCTACGCGCTCTGGTTCCGCGTCAAGGAAGAGCCTGTGCAGGACACCATCGTGGCAGCCGGGCCCGAGCACGACTTCTCGATCCCGATGCAGATCGCGGCCGAATAGGACATCGACATCCTGAAAATGCGAACGGCCCCGCGGTGCGGGGCCGTTTTCGTCAGGCGCGGCCGCTCGGCGGCGCGTCGAAAGCTGTTCAGCGCAGGATCGGCGCCGTGGTGGCCGCGATCACGGGCATGCGCGGACCTTCCAGCGAAAGCCGGCCGTCCACGTGCTGCTTCACGATGAAGGCTGCCGTCAGCATGACCGCAAGGGTGATGCCGCCGAAGAAGAAACCGAGAAGTCCGAGTGTCCGCCGGTCGGCCATAGCCGTTCCCCTGAATTGTTTTTCGTACCCGCTCTTTGGTCGAGGCGGCCGCGTGCGAGGTTCAACAGCCGCAATGTTTATTACGCGCTCGTGCCCTGTTGGTTTCGGGCGCCCGAGCAAATTACTGCGCAATTAACACCCTAGGTGAGATGTAGAGGGATCTTCTTAACGAATCGGAAAGTCAAAGATGGTGCCGGGATAAGGCTCGCCCGCCAGGGTGAAGTGCCACCACTCCTTGCGGTGGCCCCGGAACCCCCGCTTCCGCATCGCCTCGCCGAGCAGCGCCCGGTTGCGGCGGGCGGCTTCGGGCAGGCCCGGATGGCTCGGCCAGGACCGGGCATCGAACAGGTCGAAGGGGCTGCCCATGTCGATCTCCTTCCCGGTCGCCAGATGCACCAGCGTCAGATCTACGGTGGATCCGCGCGAATGGCCGGAGCGGGTCGCGATATAGCCCTCCCGGAACAGGTTTCGCTTGTCCTGGCCCGGATAGAACTCGGACTTGGTCGCCGTGTCATCGGGATCCCGCGCCCAGCGGACGAAATGGGCGACGGCGCGCGCCGGCCGGTAACAGTCGTAAACCTTCAGCCCGAGACCGCGCGGGGCGAGGTCCCGCTGCACCTCGGCGAGCGCCGCGGCCGCCTGGTGAGTCAGCAGGCAAAGGGGCCGCTCGTAGCCGGCCACGGGACGCCCCACGAAGTTGTGACTGCCCGCATAGCGCATTTCGACCACGAGCCCGGACACGACCGCTGCCGCATCAACGAAGCCCGCCCGACGATCTTGCGCATGAATCGGGGTGGTCGGGCCGCACGCGAGGAACAGCAGCCCGATCACGGCCGCTGATCGCAACCGCAGGTGCGAAACCGCTGTGCCACAGGCCTGCGTAGCGAAGTTCCAAGGCCCATGAATGGTCATGAGAATTCCGCGATGTCGCCCCGCTCTCCAGGAACATTCAATCCGGGACGTGATTGGGAAGGGTATTGGGCATTCCAGAGAAACGGAGATCCGTATGAAAAAGACCCTCGTCGCCCTTTCGGCCGCTGCGGCGCTCGGTGCCGCCACGCTGACGGTTCCGACCTCCGCCAATGCTTACCCCGTGTGGGTGATCCCGGCGATCATCGCAGCCGGCGTCGGTGGCGTGGTCGTTGCCGGTGCGGCCTCCAGCGCGGCTTATGCTGACCCGTACTACGGACCGCGCGGCACCGTTTACGTGCAGCCGACCGCTCCGCGGGCAACAGGCTGCTACACGGCCCGCGAGCGCACCTCGCAGGGCTGGCGTCGCGTCCGCGTCTGCCAGTAAGGCACACAGCGACATCCTTGGATCAAAAGCGCCCGGTGGCACAAGCCGCCGGGCGTTTCGCTTTGCGTGATGTCGGGTCACGGTTCTGCGCCCGGGCGGCGCTGAACGAAAGCCGTGCTCAGGAACGAGAGCACCAGTTTGCCGTGCTGGTTCGTGCCCGTGTTGAACACCTGCATCAGGCCCCAGCCGGGCCGGCTCGCCGACTCGCGCTTGCCGATCACCTCGGTCGCATAGGTGATCGTGTCCCCGGCATAGACCGGCACCAGCCACTTGAGCTCGCGGAAGCCGGGCGACGGCCCGAGCGCCGCAAACGGCTCGCCTCGCGCGCGCGCCTCCTCGGCATGGCGCTTGCGCCGGTCGACGGCGAGCCGCATCCACATCGCGGCGCTGTGCCAGCCGGACGCGACCAGCCCGCCGAAATGCGAGCGCTTCGCGGCCTCCTCGTCGAGATGGAACGGCTGCGGATCGTAGCGCGCCGCGAACGCCTTGATCTCCTCGGCCGTGAAGGTGTGACTGCCGATCTCGTTGCGCTCGCCGATCTGGAGGTCTTCGAAAAAGGGCATGGGCTTCAGGCCTGCGTGCGGCGCGCGATCATCAGGCTGGTGGTCAATGTCATGACCTGCACGCCCGTCGCGTTGAGAACGTCATACTGGAACTTGACGAAGCCGCGGTCCGGACGGCTCTGCGAGACGCGCGTGTCGAGCACCGTGGCACGCACCGTCAGCTCGTCATCCGGCCGCACCGGTGCGAGCCACTTCACCTCGTCGACGCCCGGCGACCCCATGGACGCCGAGTCGTGCAGGAAGCCGTCGACCAACATGCGCATCAGGATGCAGCAGGTGTGCCAGCCGGAGGCGCCGAGCCCGCCCAGCATGCTGGCGGCCGCCGCCGTCTCATCGAGATGCATCGGCTGCGGATCGAACTCCGCCGCGAAGCCGACGATCTCCTCGCGGGTGACGCGGCGTGGGCCGTATTCGGCGATCTGGCCGGTGGTGAAGTCTTCGAAGTGGAGCTTGGGCACGGAAACTCGGACGTGGATGGCGGGACGGATTGTCTAGCGCATGCGGACCGAAACCGGAAACGGCTTTTCCGACGTATGAGGAGAGGCCAATGCGCGAGACCGGACTGAGCCACATTGACCGTAAGCGCACTGCCGTGCAGGCTCCGCGTCGATCGATTTGACCATTGGCGGTCGCGGCGCCGGGTCGTGAGGAGACTCTTATGTTCTATATCGGCGACCTGTTTCAGTGGGAACGCTTCATCACGCCGTCCATCATCCGGCTGTTCTACTGGCTCATGGTCGTGATCGTGCTGCTCTCCGGCCTCTCCGGCCTGTTCACCGCGATCGGCCTGATCCGCGTCAGCCTGCTCAGCGGCGCCGTCACCGCGATCGTCAGCCTGGTCGGCACGCTGTTCGGAATCCTCTTCGCCCGCATCGTCACCGAGTTCATCCTGATGATCTTCAGGATCAACGAGCACCTGGCTGCGATCCGCAATCGCGGCGGGATGTAAGGCATCCGCTCGCCGGCACACTGCCCCCCGATCCCGTCATCCTGAGGTGCGAGGACTCGTAGCGCAGCGACGAGCCCGAGCCTCGAAGATGAACGGCCCGGGCGGTTCAGCTTGCTCGCTGCAGCTCACCGGCCGTCGCCCTTCGAGGCTCGCGCTGCGCGCGAGCACCTCAGGGTGACGGATGAGGCGCTGAACTCGGGGAAAGCCCTCAATACTTCGCCAGCACCGCCTCATACGCCTCCCGCGCGGCCTCGAAGTCTTTGCGCGTGTCGGACGAGAGCATGATCACCACCACGAAGGCGTTGCCGTCCTTGTCGCCGTCGCTGGTGAGCGCGACCTGCTCGTAGGCCTGCTCCTTCAGGCTCGGCGCCTGGAACTTGTGGCGCAGGTAGACGGTCTTGCCGTCCGTGCGCGGCAGGTCGGGCAGCTTCTCGATCTTGGCGTCCTTGGCGAGGCCGCGCCACTCCTTGATCTGCGGCGGCACGAAGGTCACGACCGCCTTCTTCTCGCGATTGTAGCGCACCATGGCGTAGATCTTGGCCGGCGCTTCGTCGAAGCCCTTGCCCTTCGGCAGCAGCATCTGCACGCCGAGCTCGCGCGAGGCTTCCTTGTCCTCGACCCAGCCCTCCGGCACCGTGATCGAGGCGCGGAAGGAGGCGCACAGCTTCCCGTCGCACATGTTCATGAACTTCTCGATCTCGGCCGAGGCCGGAGCCGAGAGCCCGACGAAAAGGATGGCAGCGGCGGCGAGGCTGCGGGCCCGGAATGTCATGGCGATCTCCCGACGACGAATACGGCCATAGTCGGCCGCTCGTGCCTTGGTCGGCGGAACTACCTTGCCGGTTCAGGTCGCGAAGCGGAAGTGCATCACGTCGCCGTCGGCCAGGATGTACTCCTTGCCTTCCAGCCGCAGCTTGCCGGCATCGCGCGCCCCGGCTTCCCCGCCGAGCTTGACGTAGTCATCATACGCGATGGTCTCGGCGCGGATGAAGCCGCGCTCGAAATCCGTATGGATGGTGCCGGCCGCCTGCGGCGCCTTGGTGCCGCGCGTGATCGTCCAGGCGCGCGCCTCCTTCGGCCCGACCGTGAAGAAGGTCACGAGATCGAGCAGCGCATAGCCTTCGTTGATCAGCCGGTTCAGCCCCGGCTCCTTGAGGCCGATCGCCTCGAGATACTCCACGCGCTCCTCGGGCGAGAGCACCGCGATCTCGGCCTCGATCTTGGCCGAGATCACGACCGAACGGCCGCCCTCCTCCTTGGCGCGCGCCGCGACGCGCTCCGCGAAAGTATTTCCGGTCGCAGCCGCGCCCTCGTCGACATTGCAGACATAGAGCACCGGCTTCGACGTCAGCAGCCCGAGCATGCGGAACGTACGCTCCTCCTCGGGCTTGCGCTCGACCAGCCGCGCCGGCTTGCCGTCGCGCAGCAGCGTCAGCGCGCGCTGGATCAGGTCCAGCGTTTCCTTGGCTTCCTTGTCGCCGCCCTTTGCCTTCTTCTCCAGCGAATCGGCGCGCTTCTCGAGGCTGTCGAGATCGGCGAGCATCAGCTCGGTCTCGATCGTCTCGATATCGGCGATGGGATCGATCTTGCCTTCCACATGCGTGACGTCGGAGTCCTCGAAGCAGCGCACCACATGCGCGATCGCATCGACCTCACGGATATTGGCGAGGAACTGGTTGCCGAGCCCCTCGCCCTTGGAGGCGCCGCGCACGAGCCCTGCGATGTCCACGAAGGTAAGCCGCGTCGGCACGATCTGCGCCGACTTCGCCAGCGTCGCCAGCCCCTCCAGCCGCGGATCCGGCACCGCCACCTCGCCGACATTCGGCTCAATGGTGCAGAACGGATAGTTCGCGGCTTGTGCGGCCGCGGTCTCAGTCAGCGCATTGAACAGCGTCGACTTGCCGACATTCGGCAATCCGACGATTCCGCATTTGAAGCCCATGATCAGAGCCTTTTCGAACCGGCACTAGTCGGCCGGCTTCACCGGTGATTTCGTTTCGACGAATCCCTTCGCCTCCATGGCGAGGTGGATCCGATTCTGGAACGTTGAGTCCTGGCCGCGCACCAGCAGCTCGGCATTGTCCGCGATCGCACCGCACATGGCCTCGACCCAGGGACGCTCGCTCTTGGCGAAGTCGCTGAGCACGTGCACGTGCACCAGGTCCTTCAGGTCCGGCTTGCCGACGCCCATGCGCACGCGGCGATACTCGTTGCCGACATGGCTGCTGATCGAGCGCAGCCCGTTGTGGCCCGCAATGCCGCCGCCCGCCTTCACGCGCAGCTTGACGGGCGGAAGGTCCACCTCGTCGTGCAGCACGATGATCGCGGCGTGGTCGAGCTTGTAGAAGTTCGCCGCCTCGGCCACCGCGCGCCCGGACTCGTTCATGTAGGTCTCGGGCTTGAGCAGCAGCACGCGCGCGCCGCCGATCGAGCCCTCGGCCGCCTGGCCCTGAAAGCGACGGCGCCACGGACCGATGCCGTGGCGCCGCGCGATCGCGTCGAGAGCCATGAAGCCGATATTGTGCCGGTTGCCGGCATAACGCGTGCCCGGATTGCCGAGCCCGACGAACAGCTGCATGGCCTGAGCCGTGGGGCGTTACTTCTTCTCGCCGCCGCCGGCCGCCGGCGCCGCACCCGGAGCCGCCGGGGCAGCACCCGCC
>JAEYAU010000157.1 GCA_023404705.1 Pseudomonadota bacterium | reverse complement strand
GCGAGGGCTCATCGCGTCAGCGATGAGCGCGAGCCTCGAAGGATGAACGGCCGAGGCAGAGAGACTTGCACGCGGCGACGTCCGGGCCGTCGCCCTTCGAGGCTCGACGCTAGCGCGCCGAGCGCCTCAGGGCGACGGTCGATGGGTTGGCGTCTGCGGATCGTCAGCTCACTTCCCCGGCACCTTGTCGTCGATGCCCTTGATGAAGAAGCTCATGCCGAGGATCTGCTCGTCCGAGAGGTGCGTGCCGCCCTTGCACTCGATCTGCTTGCCGTCCTGGCCCATGACCGGGCACTTGAAGGGATGCAGCTTGCCGTCGTGGATCGCCGCCTCGGTCTCCTGCGCCATCTTTTTCACGTCGTCCGGCATGTTGGTGTAGGGCGCCATGTGCACGAGGTTGGATTTCAGCCCGCCCCACACGTCTCCGCTCGTCCACTTGTTGTCGAGGGCGAGCTGGACGCGCTCGATGTAATAGGGCGCCCAGTTGTTGACGATGGCCGTGAGCTGCGCCTTGGGGCCGAACTTGATCATGTCGGAGTCCTGGCCGAAGGCGTGAATTCCGCGCTGCTCCGCCATCTGCATGGCGGCCGGCGAGTCCGTGTGCTGCGAGATGATGTCCGCGCCCTGGTCGGCGAGCGCCTTGGCGGCATCGGCCTCCTTGCCGGGGTCGTACCAGGTGTTCACCCAGATGATCTTGACCTTCATGTCGGGCTTGATCGACTGGGCGCCGAGCATGAAGGCGTTGATGCCGGAGACCACCTCGGGGATCGGGAACGAGGCGATATAGCCGACCGTGCCGGTCTTCGACATCTTGGCCGCGATCTGGCCGAGGATGTAGCGGCCTTCGTAGAAGCGGCCCGAATAGGTCGCGAGGTTCTTGTCGCGCTTGTAGCCGGTGGCGTGCTCGAACCAGACGTTCGGATATTTCTTCGCGACCTTGGCGGTGGGGTCCATGAAGCCGAAGGAGGTCGTGAAGATCAGCTTGTGACCAGAGCGGACCAGCGCTTCGATCGCGCGCTCGGCGTCGGGCCCCTCGTTGACGTTCTCGAGAAAGCTCGTTTCGATCTTGTCCTTGAACTTCTCGGCGACGGCACGGCGGCCGAGGTCATGCTGATAGCTGTAGCCGAAATCGCCGATCGGTCCGACATAGACGAAGCCGACCTTGAGCTTCTGCTGGGCTTGTGCGGCTCCGGCGCCGAAAGCGAGCGCGAGCGCGGCGGCGGCGATGAAAAGTTTGCGCATGGAACTCCGATCCTCCGTGTCTTTGGCGCGTGCTCCCCGCAAGCTTTGCGGGAACATGCGCTGGCGGCCCCTACCCCCGGATCGCGCCGGCCGCCGGCGCGCGTGATCCGAAAAGATCAGCGGTCGGGCACGAATGCAAGCCCAAGTGAGGCCGGCGCAGGGCTTCCTGCACGGCCGCGTGCCCAGGAGATCATGACCAGCACGAGGATGGTCGCGAGATATGGGAGCGCGGTCATGAGCTGGGACGGAATCCCGAGGCCGGCGCCCTGGGCGTGCAGCTGCAGAATGGTCACGGCGCCGAACAAATAGGCGCCGAGCGCCAGGCGGCCGGGCAGCCAGGAGGCGAAGACCACGAGGGCGAGCGCGATCCAGCCCCGCCCGCCGGTCATGCCCGACACCCAGAACGGCGTATAGGCGAGCGGCAGATAGGCGCCGCCGAGCCCCGCGCAGGCGCCGCCGAACAGCACCGCGAGGAAGCGGATGCGCAGCACCGGATAGCCGAGCGCGTGCGCGGAGGCGTGGTTGTCGCCAACCGCGCGCAGCACCAGGCCGGCGCGGGTGCGGTAGAGGAACCACCAGATGCCGATCACGAGCGCGACCGAGAGATAGACGAAGCCATCCTGGCCGAACAGGATCCGCCCGACGAACGGGATCTCGGTGAGCAAGGGGATGTAGAGGTGCGGCGCGCCGGTGATCTTCTGGCCGACGAAGCCGGCGCCGACCAGGCCCGCGAGGCCGACGCCGAGGATCGTGAGCGCGAGGCCGGAGGCCACCTGATTGGCGGCGAGCCCAAGGGTCAGCACCCCGAAGATCGCGGCGAGCGCCGCGCCCGCGACGATGCCGCAGAGAGCGCCGATCAGGATCGAGCCGGTCAGGAAGGCGCCCGCGAAGCCGAAAGCCGCGCCGACGATCATCATGCCTTCGACGCCGAGATTGAGCACGCCCGCGCGCTCGACCACGAGTTCGCCGGCGGAGGCCAGCAGCAGCGGCGTCGAGGCCGTGATCACGGTGAGCAGCACGGCCTCAAGGAGCATGAGCGGGTCTCACATGCGTCGGCATCAGGCGGAAGCGATAGAGGATGAGCGTGTCGCAGGCGAGCACGTAGAACAGCAGGATGCCCTGAAACACCTTGGTCACGTCCAGCGGCACCTTGAGCGTGATCTGCGCGCTCTCGCCGCCGATGAAGGTGAGCGCGAGAACGAACGCCGCGATGAGGATGCCGATGGGATTGAGGCGCCCCAGGAAGGCGACGATGATCGCCGTGAAGCCGTAGCCGGGTGAGATGTTCGGCTGCAGGTGACCGACCGTGGCCGAGACCTCGACGACGCCTGCGAAGCCCGCAAGCGCGCCCGAGATCGCGAAGGTGACGAGCACCAGCGTCTTGTCGTCGAAGCCCGCGAAGCGCGCCGCCTTGGGCGCCGCGCCGACCAGGCGGATCTCGAAGCCCTTGATGGTGTTGCGCAGCACGATCGTGGCGCCGATCACGACGAGCACGGCGAGCACCGTGCCGAGATGCAGCCGGCTGCCTTCGAAGAAGGTCGGCATCACGGCGACGGGATCGAACTCGGCGGTGGTGGGAAAATTGTAGCCCTTCGGGTCGCGCCACGGCCCGCGCGCCAGATAATCGAGCACGAGCTCCGCGACATAGACCAGCATCAGGCTGACCAGGATCTCGCTCGCTCCGAAGCGCACCTTGCAGACCGCCGGGATGAGCGCATAGAGCGCGCCCGCGGCAGCGCCGACGATGAGCATCGCGGGCAGCACCCAGGGACCCGCGCCGGTGCCGTGGGTCGCGACCGCGATGCCGCCGCCCGCGACGGCGCCGATCAGGAACTGGCCCTCGGCGCCGATGTTCCAGACATTGGCGAGATAGCAGAGCGCGAGGCCGACCGCGATGAAGATCAGCGGTGTCGCCTTCACGGCCATTTCCTGAAGGGCCCAGGGCTCGGTGAGCGGATCGAGGAAGTAAACCTTCAGGCCCTCCAGCGGCGGCTTGCCCAGGATGGCGAACAGGATTGCCCCCGTGACCAGCGTGAGCACGACGGCGAGCAGCGGCGAGAGCACCGCGATTGCGATTGACTGCTCGGCACGGCGTTCAAGCACGAGGCGCATGCACGGCCTCCCGCTTCATGCCGACGCCCGCCATCAGCATGCCGATCTCGCCGCGGTCGGCGCGGCGCGTCAGGCGCGGGGCGGACAGGCGCCCGCCCGAGATGACCACCAGACGATCCGCGATCTCGAACAGCTCGTCGAGATCCTGGCTGATGACCAGGATCGCGGCGCCGCGGCGCGCGAGATCCACCAGCGCCTGGCGGATCGCCGTGGTGGCGCCGGCATCGACGCCCCAGGTGGGCTGACTCACGACCAGCAGCTTCGGCTCGCGCAGGATCTCGCGGCCGACCACGTATTTCTGCAGGTTGCCGCCCGAGAGGCTGAAAGCCTCAGGGTCGCGCCGGCTCTTGCGCACGTCATAGGCCTTGGTGATGCGGTCCACCCAGTCGAGCGTGCGCGCGCGGTCGATGAAGCCCTTGCGCACCGTGTCGCTCGCGGCATGACCCGAGATCAGCACGTTCTCGCTCAGCGTGAAGCGCGGCGCCGTGGCATGGCCGAGCCGCTCGTCCGGCACGAAGGCCGCGCCGAGGCGACGGCGTTCCGTGATCGAAGCCTGCCCGACGTCCTTGCTGTCGATGCGGATCGCGTCGGCGCGGCCGCCGGCGCGTTCGCCGGAGAGCGCGGAGAACAATTCGTCCTGCCCGTTGCCGGCGACGCCCGCGATACCGACGATCTCGCCGGCCGCGACCTCGAGATGGATGTCGTCGAGCTTCACGCCATGCGGATCGTCGGGAATGAGCGTCAGGCCGTTCACGATCAGGCGCGGCGGGCCCACCTCCTTCGGTGCATCGGCGCGCACGGCGCCGACCTCGCCTCCGACCATCATGCGGGCGAGCGACTGCGCCGACTCGACGCGCGGGTCGCAGGTCGCGACCACCTTGCCGGCGCGCAGGATCGTGGCCGTGTCGCAGAGCGCGCGCACCTCGTCGAGCTTGTGGCTGATATAGAGGATGGCGCGGTTCTCCTCGCGCAGGACGCGCAAGGTCTTGAACAGCTCCTCGGCCTCGGGCGGGGTCAGCACCGAAGTCGGCTCGTCGAGGATCAGCAGCTTCGGGTTCTGCAGTAGGCAGCGCACGATCTCGATACGCTGGCGCTCGCCGACCGAGAGGCGCCAGACCTCGCGGCGCGGCTCGAGCGCCAGGCCATAGGCGCGCGAGACCTCGGCGACGCGCTCGGTCAGCCCGGCAAGGGGCGTGGACGGATCGAGGCCGAGCGCCACGTTCTCGGCGACCGTGAGCTGCTCGAACAGCGAGAAATGCTGGAACACCATGCCGATACCGAGCGCGCGCGCCTGTGCGGGGTTGCGCAGCTCGATCGGCCTGCCTTCGAAGCGCAGCTCGCCCTCACTCGGCTGCAGCAGTCCGTAGAAGATCTTCACCAGCGTCGACTTGCCGGCGCCATTCTCGCCGAGCAGCGCGTGGATCTCGCGCGGGCGGATCGCGAGGTCGATGCCGTCATTGGCGCGCAGCTCGCCGAAGGACTTGCCGATGCCCACCGCCTCGAGCAGCGGCGTGGTGACGGTCGCGGCAGGCGCGTCAAGCACGGCGCCCTCCCCGCTGTTCGCCCTCGTGCCGCGGCGCATGCGAGGCCGCATCCGCCTGCGCCTCCCGCACGATCAGGAGCTGCGCGGCGACCGCAGCCGCGATGGCGGCGGGCGCCTTGTCGCGAATGCCGGGCAGGCCGATGGGGCAGACCAGGTGGTCGATCCCGGGCACGCCGATCTTGCGCATGGCGGAGACAAAGCGCGCGCGCTTGGTCTCGCTGCCGATCAGGCCGACATAGGGGAATTTCTCGGCCTGGAGGGCTGCGATAACGAGGTCGAGATCGAGGCCGTGGCTATGGGTCATGACCGCGATGAACGCGCCGGCGGGCGCATCCGCGATGAACCGCACCGGATCGTCCGCCGTGATGCAGCGGACATTGGCTGCGACGTGCTCCGGGAAGGCGCCGGCGCGCGGGTCGATCCAGGTCACGGCGAACGGCAGTGGCGCGAGCGCGCTGGCAAGCGCGGTGCCGACGTGACCGGCGCCGAATAAGGAGAGCGGCGTGCGCGGGTCACCGAAGCGTTCGAGCATGCTGCCGTCGTCGAGGCGGCGGCAGAGCTCGTCAGAGGCGAGGCGCGCGGCGTCTGCAGTGGCGACGCGGCGCTGCAGCCGGCCTTGCGTGTCGGACGTGGCGCGCGTGACGACCTCGCCGGTGCGCTCCGCCGCGGCGAGCTCTTCCACGGCGGCGCGGTCATTCAGTTCAAAGCGCTCGATCATCAGCGTCACGCGGCCGCCGCAACATTGGCCGAGATCGGGGCCGAGGGCCTTGTCGAGACGGCGCACGGCCGGGCCGTCGCGGTCGGCGAGCAGCGCCTGCGCCTCGGCGAGCGCGCCCCATTCCAGCGCGCCGCCCCCGATCGTGCCCGTGAACCGGCCATCGGGCGCCACCACCATGCGCGCGCCCGGCTCGCGCGGGCTCGAGCCCTGGGCTTCAGCGAGCGTCACCAGCGCGGCGGCGCCTTGCGCGTCGATCAGGCGTGCGATCTCGGGCCAGACGATCATCGGCGCCACCTTGTAGGGTGGGCAAAATCGCGGTGCTCAGCCTTTCCACGAAGTACGGGATCGCGAGCGATTTTGCCCACGCGTCTGACTCGCGAGTCAGCACGCGTGGGCAAAACCGCAATCAAGCTCAGCGTGCTTGATTGCGAGTCCCACGGCGGTTTTGCCCACCCTACGGTCATGCGTTTCCTTTCAGCGCCTGCACGGCGCGGAGGATTGCTTCGGGCGTGGCGGGCGCGTCGAGGGGCACGGAGGCGCCGGGCTTGAGGCTGTGCAGGGCGTCCGCAATCGCGGCGAAGACCGAGATCGCCAGCATCAGCGGTGGCTCGCCGACGGCCTTGGAGCGGTAGACCGTGTCCTCGCGGTTGGCGCCATCCCAGAGGCGGATGTTGAACTGCTCAGGGACGTCCGAAGCGCAGGGGATCTTGTAGGTGGAGGGCGCGTGCGTGAGTAGGCGGCCGTCGGCCGCGTAGACCAGCTCCTCGGTGGTGAGCCAGCCCATGCCCTGGACGAAGCCGCCCTCGATCTGGCCGATGTCGACGGCCGGATTGAGCGAGCGGCCGACGTCATGGAGGATGTCGATGCGCTCGACCTTCATCTCGCCAGTCGTGATGTCGACGATCACGTCGGAGCAGGCCGCCCCGTAGGCGAAGTAGAAGAACGGGCGGCCGCCTTTGGTCGGATGCCAGGAGATCTTGGGCGTGCGGTAGAAGCCGGTCGAGGAGAGCGACACGCGGGCCAGATAGGCCTGCTTGACGAACTCGCCGAACGGCGTCGCGCGATTGCCGACGAAGACGCGGTTGTCGCGGAACGCGACCTGCTCCACCGGCGCGTTGTAGGTCGTGACCGCGTAGGCGATCAGCCGCGCCTTGATGGCGGCGGCGGCATTCTTCGCCGCCATGGCGTTGATGTCGGTGCCGGACGAGGCGGCCGTGGGCGACGTGTTCGGCACCTTGGCTGTGGTCGTGGCCGTGATCTTCACGCAGGAGAGGTCGACGCCGAATTCCTCGGCGACCACCTGGGCGACCTTGACATTGAGCCCCTGCCCCATCTCGGTGCCGCCGTGGTTCAGGTGGATCGAGCCGTCCTGGTAGATGTGGACCAGTGCGCCGCCCTGATTGAGATGGGTGGTGGTGAACGAGATGCCGAACTTGACCGGCGTCAGCGCGAGGCCGCGCTTGAGAAGGCGGCTCTCCGCATTGAACGCCGCGATCGCCTCGCGGCGGCGGCGGTAGTCGGACTGCCGCTCCAGCGCCTCGACCAGCGGCGGAAGGATGTTGTCCTCGATCTTCATCCCGTAGGGCGTGGTGTCGCGGCCCTCGCGGTAGAGATTGCGCTTGCGCACGTCGAGCGGGTCGAGGTTCAGCGCCCAGGCGATCTCATCGATGATGCGTTCGGCCGCCATCATGCCTTGCGGGCCGCCGAAGCCGCGGAAAGCCGTGTTGGAGACCGTGTTGGTCTTCGTCCGCTTGGTGAGCACCGCGGCCGCCGGAATGAAGTAAGCGTTGTCGGCGTGGAACATGGCGCGGTCATTGATCGACGACGACAGGTCCGCCGAGTAGCCGCAGCGCGACGCCAGCATGATGTCGGCAGCGGTGATACGCCCTTCCGCATCGAAGCCGATGTCGTAGTTCGCCAGGAAATCGTGGCGCTTGCCCGTGAGCAGCATGTCGTCGTCGCGGTCGAGCCGCAGCTTGCAGGGCCGGCCCGTGACACGCGCGCCGAGCGCCGCGATGGCGGCCCATTGCGCGGCCTGGCTCTCCTTGCCGCCGAAGGCGCCGCCCATGCGCCGCACCTCCACGGTGACGCCCGCATCCGGAATGCCGAGCATGCCGGCGACGAGATGCTGCACCTCGGTCGGATGCTGGGTCGAGCAGTGCACGACCATGTCGCCGTCCTCACCCGGGATCGCGAGCGCGATCTGCCCTTCGAGGTAGAAATGCTCCTGGCCGCCGATGCGCAGCTTGTTTTTGCGCCGATTGGTGCTCTGCGCCAGCACCACCGGGACGTCACCGCGGCGGAAGCCATAGTCGGGCACGACGGTCGTGCGCGCGGCGAGCGCATCGTCGACGCTCACCAGCGGCTTTGCGGGCTCCACCTCGATGCGCGCGAGCCGGACAGCGCGCCGCGCCGCGTCGCGGGTGGTCGCGGCCACCGCGAACACGACCTGGCCGTGGAAATCGACATGCTCCTTGATGAAGATCGGATCGTCGCCGGCGCCGACCGGGCTCACATCGTTGTGGCCCGGAATGTCGGCAGCGGTGAGCACCGCGACCACGCCAGGCGCGGACCGCACCGCATCGAGATCGACGCGGCCGAGCTTGCCGGCGGCCGCGGGCGCGCCGCCGACCGCCATGTGCAGCGTGCCTTCGGGCTCGCGGATGTCGTCCACATAGGTCGCGTGCCCCGTGACGTGTTTGATGGCGGAATCGTGCCGCGTCGGCTGGCGCACGACGCGCAGCGGCGCGGCCTCGAGGGCCGCCGCCTGGGCCTTGATGTCAAGCGGCGCCGACATCCGCGCTCTCCCGCCGGCCGACGATCCGGGTCTCTTGCGTGGAGGCGCCGCCCAGCTCGGTGAGCGCCTTGCGCAGGATCGCCTGCGCGGCGTCGAGGCGATAGCGCGCGCTGGCGCGCTGGTCGTCGATAGGCTTGAAGTCCTGGGCGAGCGCCGCGACGGCCGCCTCCCAGGTCTCGGGCTTGTCGAGCTTCACGCCGATCAGCGCGCGCTCGGTGGCGCGGGCGCGCTTCGGGATCTCGGCCATGCCGCCATAGGCAATGCGCGCGCCGGCGATGCGCGGGCCTTCGAGGCGCAGCTTGAAGGCGCCCATCACGGCCGAGATATCCTCATCGAAGCGCTTGGAGACCTTGAAGCAGCGGAACTGCTCGTTGGCGACGAGCCGCGGGATGCGCACCATGCGGACGAACTCGCCCTCGCGGCGGTCTTGCTTGCGATACGCGATGAAGAAGTTTTCCAGCGGCAGAGTGCGGGGCTCCTCGCCGTGCTGGAGCGCGACCGTGGCGCCGAGCGCGATCAGCGCGGGCGGCAGGTCGCCGATCGGCGAGCCGTTGGCGATGTTGCCGCCGACCGTGCCGGTGGTGCGGATCTGCGTGCCCGCGAAGCGGCGCATCAGCTCACCGAGATCGGGATCGAGCTTGGCGAGATAGGGCGTCGCTGTCACATGCGTAACGCAGGCGCCGAGGCTGAGCGCATCGCGGCCGTCGTCGATCACGTCGAGGCCGCGCACGCGGCCGAGCCAGATGATGCGCGGCAGGTCGCGCAATGCCTTGGTGATCCAGAGGCCGACATCGGTCGCGCCGGCGACTAGCGTCGCATCGGGATATTGCGCATAGAGCTTGCCCAAGGATGCGAGCGTCGCGGGCGCTGCGAAAAAACGCTCGGGCGTGCCGACGAACAGGTCGTCGTTGTCGGTCAGCTTCGCCAGCGTGCGGCGCGCCTCCTCTTCATGGCGGGCGAAGCGGTCGGCGGGCGCGCCCGCGCAGGACGCGAGCGCGGCGTCAACGATGGGGCGATAGCCGGTGCAGCGGCAGAGATTGCCGGCGAGCCAGTCGTTCACCTGCTTGCGCGCAAGCGGGCGCGGCCCAGGCGCGTGATAGAGGGCGAACATCGCCATCACGAAGCCCGGCGTGCAGAAGCCGCATTGGGAGCCGTGCTGCTCGACCAGCGAATGCTGCACGGGATGCAGCGTCTCGCCGTCGGCCAGGTCCTCGACCGTGATCACCTCGGCGCCGTCGGCCTGGCCGGCGAGCATAATGCACGCATTGACGGGCTCGTAGACGATCCGGTCGCCGCGCGCGCGGCGCAGCACCACGGTGCAGGCGCCGCAGTCGCCCTCGGCGCAGCCTTCCTTGGTGCCGGTCGCGCGCTCCTCGAGCCGCAGGTAGTCGAGCAGCGTCAGCGTTGGCGACGCGTCGGCGAGCCGGACGGTCCGGCCGCGCCGCAGGAATCGGATCTCGCTGCGCATCAGCTGCCTCTGTAGGTGGAATAGCCGTAAGGCGAGATCAGCAGCGGCACGTGATAGTGGCCGTCCTCGGCGATGCCGAAGCGCACCGGCACCACGTCGAGGAACGGCGGATCCGCGAGGGCGACCCCCTGGGCGCGGAAATAGTCGCCCACATGGAAGGCCAGCTCGTAATTCCCGCGCGCGAAACCCTCGTTTTCCATCAGCGGGCGATCAACCCGACCATCCGCATTGGTCACGGCCTGCAGCATGATGCTGCCGTCGAGCCGGCTCAGCACCAGGCGCAGGCCCGCGGCGGGCCTGCCGGCCGAAGTGTCGAGCACGTGCGTCGTCAGTCTGCCCATAGGTCATAGTTCCAACGGCTTGGAGTCATATTCGGACATAATCCGGCCGGGCAGAAGAGCGCAAATCTGGTCGGGGCCGATCCATGGCGCCCCTGCGGCGTTATTGCCTGCAGGAGCCACCATGACCCAACTCTCCCTTCTCGAGCCCACCCCGCGCTTCCCTGCAGGTTTCAAGATCAGCCGGACCTGATCACACCGGCCGAGGAGCAGGCGCTGCTGCGGGCGATGGAGCCGCTGCCCTTCGCGGAATTCCAGTTCCAGGGCTTCACGGGCAAGCGGCGCACGGTGTCGTTCGGCTGGCGCTACGACTTCAATTCCATGGAGCTCAACCGCACCGAGGACATGCCGGAGTTCCTGCTGCCCTTGCGCGAGACGGCGGCGCGCTTCGCGGGATTGCCGGCAGCGTCGCTGCAGCAGGTATTGCTGACGCACTATCCGCCCGGCGCGGCGATCGGCTGGCACAAGGACCGCCCGGTGTTCGGCGAGGTGGTCGGCATCTCGCTGCTCGCGCCCTGCACCTTCCGCTTCCGGCGCAAGCAAGGCAGCGGCTGGGAGCGCATCTCGCTCACGGCCGCGCCGCGCTCGGCCTATCTGCTGCAGGGCCCTTCGCGTACCGAATGGGAGCACAGCATTCCGCCGGTGGCGGAAACCCGCTACTCGATCACGTTCCGCAACTTCAAGGATGCGAAGTAGCGCTACTGGATCTTCGGCGGGCCGAGATCGAGCGGTGGCAGGTCGATGACCGGGATCTCGATCTTCATCTTCGAGGGATCCTGCACCGGGCCCTTGTCGATCCAGTAGGTGACCGAGGTGGGCCACAGGATCACGATCGCGACGAGCGCCACCTGCAGGAAGACCCAGGGGATGGCGCCCCAGTAGATGTCCGACGTCTTCACCTCCGGCGGCGCAACCGCGCGCAAGTAGAACAGCGCGAAGCCGAAGGGCGGGTGCATGAAGCTGGTCTGGACGTTGGCGCAGATCAGCACGCCGAACCAGATCAGGTCGATGCCGAGCTTGTCGGCGGCCGGCGCGAGCAGTGGAATGAGAATGAACGCGATCTCGAAGAAGTCGAGGAAGAACGCGATGATGAAGATGAAGACGTTGACGAAGACGAGGAACCCGATCTGACCGCCCGGTAAGGCGGTGAGCAGGCCTTCGATCCATTCCTTTCCGCCGACGCCCTGGAACACGAGGCTGAAGACGCGCGCGCCGATCAGGATGTAGACCACCATGGCGGTGATCCGCATGGTCCCGGCCATGCCCTGGTAGAGCAGCTTCCAGCTCAAGGTGCGGTAGGAGGCGGCGAGCGCGATCGCGCCGACGACGCCCATGGCGCCGGCCTCGGTCGGCGTCGCGAGGCCCATGAAGATCGTGCCGAGCACGAGGAAGATGAGCCCGAGCGACGGGATGATGCCGCGCAGGCATTTGTACCAGAGCGCCCAGCCCTGCAGCGTGCGTGCTTCCTTGGGCAGCGCCGGCACCTGCTCGGGCCAGACGAGGCTGATGAAGGCGACCCAGCCGCAGAAGAGCACGATCTGGATGATGCTCGGACCGATCGCGCCCGCATACATGTCGCCGACCGAGCGGCCGAGCTGATCGGCCAGCACGACCAGCACGAGAGAGGGCGGAATGAGCTGCGTGATGGTGCCCGAGGCCGCGATCACGCCCATGGTGTGGCGCGTCGAGTAGCCGTATTTGAGCATCGGGGCCATCGAGATCACGCCCATGGCGATCACCGAGGCCGCGACCGTGCCGGTGATCGCGCCCAGAATGGCGCCGACCACGATCACGGCATAGGACAGGCCGCCGCGCACCGGACCGAACAGCTGGCCGATCGAGTCGAGCAGATCCTCGGCGAGGCCGCAGCGTTCGAGAATGGCGCCCATGAGCGTGAAGAACGGGATCGCCAGCAGCAGCTCGTTGGAGATGATGCCGTAGAGCTGATAGGTCAGATTGCCGAGGAAGTCGGGCCGGATCAGCCCGAGCTCGATGCCGATGAAGCCGAAGAACAGACCCGTCGCGGCGAGCGAAAAGGCGGCCGGATAACCGATCAGCATGAACAAGATCATGCCGGCGAACATCAGCGGCGCCATGTTCTCCTGGACGAAGTGGATCATTGGACAGGCTTCTCGTAGGCCGTCACGGCGACGAGACTGCGTAGAGCCGCGACCCGCTTGATGATCTCGGAGACGCCTTGCAGTGCCATCAGGAAGAAGCCGACCGGCAGCATGAGCTTCACGGGCCAGCGCACGAGCCCGCCCGCATTGGACGAGCTCTCATTGAGCTCCCACGACTGCACGAACCACGGCCAGGTGAAGTAGATGAGGATGATGCAGATCGGCAGTAAAAAGAGGATGCCGCAGACGATGTCGATCCAGATGCGCGTGCGCTCGGAGACCGCGCTGTAGAGAAGGTCGACGCGCACGTGCTCGTTCATCTTGAGCGTATAGGGCGCGCCCAGCAGCACCATGCCGGCGAACATGTACCATTGGATCTCGAGCCACGCGTTCGAGCTCATGCTGAACGCGTAGCGGCTCGCCGCATTGCCGGCGCTGATCACACAAGCCAGAAGCACGAGCCAGTTGGCGACAACGCCGAACTTCGCGTTGAACGCATCGATGGCGTCGCAGACCCTGAGCAGGCTGCGCACAATGCCCTCCCCCGCCCCCGCCCGGAGCCCCCCGGGCCGCGCCCCCCCCATTAA
>JAEYAU010000125.1 GCA_023404705.1 Pseudomonadota bacterium | reverse complement strand
CCAGCCGCTTCGCGATGGCGCCCGCGCCATCGCGACCTTCACGTCGAAAGGTCATGACCTCTTCGCCTCGCTGCACGGGACACTCGCGCTCGACAACGATCCCGACGTGATCGACCGGCTGTGGAATCGCTTCGTTGCGGCTTGGTATGAGGGCGGCAAGGATGATCCCAAGCTCGCATTGCTGCGCTTCGATCCGGAGCGCGGCGAGATCTGGCGCGACGGATCGAGCTTCGTCGCAGGCATCAAGATGCTGATCGGCATCGATCCCAAGCAGGACTACAAGGAGAATGTCGCCAAGGTGCGGCTGTGACCAATCCGGTTTCGCCTCACGTCGTAGAGGCGACCGGATACTCGAGTTGCATCGCGACGAAGCGTGCGGTGTCCTGCCCATAGCGCGCCGCGATGGCCTGCAGGGCCTGATCCAGTGCTGCGGCCGGCGGCGTGCGGCCGAGATCCGGCAGTCGTTGCGCGGGCGGCACACTGTGGCCCAGCTGCTCCGGCAGGAGGCGCAGGCCGTTGCGGCTCGCGCGTGCGTCGGGCGTGTCCGCGAAGGTGACGGCGCGCGACCGCCCGGTGCGCGACCACGCATCGGCAACCAGTGCCAACGCGACTTCGTCCACGCCGGGCGTGAGCGCGAGGCCGAGCTGCTCGCGATTCCAGAACGCAAGGGTGTTCCGGATCGCGGTCAGCGCGAAAGGCCGCGTGAAGCGGAACGCGCTGCTGTCGTGCAGCGCATCCCAATGCGCGAGCCCGAGATCAGCCGCGACCGTCTCGGCCTTGGCGCGCCCCGCGATCGCCTCGATCAGCGTGAGCGAGAACGGCATCGAGGCGCTGATGCCCGTCGTGGTCGCGACGCCGCGGTCCACGACCATGCGCCGGTCCGGCACATAGCGGACCGCGGGATGCTTCTTGCGCAGCTTGTCGAGATAGTACCAGTGAGTCGTCCCGCGCTTGCCGTCGAGGAGGCCGCTCGCCGCGACGACCATGACGCCGACGCAGATGCCCGCGACCACGGCGCCCTTCGCGGCCTGGGCGCGCAGCCATTGCAGTACCGCCGGATCGTCGTCGCGGCTCATCGCCGGCACGATCACATAATCGGCGCCCTCGGGATGGCGCGCGTCGAATTCCGCGGTGGTCGCCTGCGGCGCGACCTTCAGCGCCGGATAAAGGATCATCGGTCCGGGCTGCGTCGAGAGCGTCACCACGTTGGCGACATCGGCGCGCCGCAGGATGCCGTAGGGCATCACATAGTCGGTGGTCTCGGTCGCATCATTGATGCCGATGATCGCGATCAGCGGCCGCGCGCGCTTTGGCGGTTTCAGCGCCGCCAACATCGCGGCGGTCTCGTCCTCCGGGATCGGCGGCGCGGCAGCGCCGGCCGGCGTCGGCGGCAGCGAGAGCAGCCACGCGGCTCCGCCGCCCGCGAGCAGGGCGAGGGCGCCCAATCCGCTCCCGAGCAGAAGCCGCCGGTTCATCGTGCGAGCCCTTCACGATAGTTGCGGTAGAACGGCCGCCATCCGAGCGTGGCGGCGGCCTGCGCATTGCGCAGCCGGAACGAGGGAAAGTCGATCCGGCCTCCGGGCCGCGGCGGCTCCTGACCCGCGCAACTCGCGATGAATCCGAACACGTCGCGCCACTGCGCCGGCGCATCGTCGCACACGATCAGCGCGCGCCGTGAGGGCCAGCGCTCCAGCGCCGCAACGGTCGCGGTCGCCATGTCGGCGATGTGGATCAGCGAAACGTAGTCGCTGCCGTCGCCGGGCAGGCGCAATTTCCCCGCAGCCGCGCGGGCGAACCAGCCCTCATCGAAACCGGTGCCGGGCCCATAGAACAGGCCGCCGCGCAGAATGACCCAGTCGAGTCCGGAGGCCGTGATGCTGCTTTCCATCAAGTGAGCCGCGGCGATCGCCTTCGCGGCAATCGTGTCCTCCATCGGCCGGTAGACGGCCGTCTCGTCGGACCATCGCAAGTCCCCCGACGCACAGACGAGGCCGATACTCTGCTGCAGAACGCGCGGCACGCCGGCGCTGCGGCACGCAGCAACGAAATTCGGTGTGCCCACGACCCGCACCAGATCGTTTGCCGCGAAGTCGCCACGGCCGCTCGGCCCCGGCAGGCTGGTCGCGAGATTGACTGCGACCGTGCAGCCGCGCAGCACGACGCTCATGGCTGCCACGTCGTAGATGTCGGCGACCGCGATCTCGGCGCCGCACGCATAGGCGAGGCCGGCGGCCTCCGGCCGCCGCACGATCACGCGGACCGTGTGTCCGGCCGCGGCGAGGCGCGGCACGAGGTGCCGCGCATAAACGCCGTTGCCGCCGAGAATGCCGATGATCTCCGCCATCGCCTGCGCCTGGAACGCGAGCCGCCGTCGTCGCGCGAACGAGCGAGGGCAGCAGCGTGCTCGTGAGAATGCGAAACTATGTTCCAGGAGGCCGAGCGAGGTCAATCGAGAGACGGCTCTCGGGCTCAGGCAACCAGAAAGCTCAGGCGCGCGTCCGCCTTCGACGGCGCGAGCTCGAGGATCTCGGCGCTCACGACATTCTCAGCGACGAACGGATCCTGGTTCACGCGATGCTGCAGCTCTTCGAGCGACGCATTGTGTGCCACGATCCCGCCGCCGAGGCCGGGCTTCAGACTTCCGACCAGCAGGAAGACCCCATCCTCGAAGCCGCGCTTGATCCAGGCGTTGTGGCCGTCCATCAGCTGACCGGCCTTCGCCTTGTTGGCGGCGAACTTGAGCAACACGACGAACATAGGTCTTCCCTCAATGTGATGTGCGGCGGCGGCTCGCCGCGGCGCGGTGACGTTTCGCCGGCGCGCGGTCCACGCACGATTGCAGCCACGCTTC
Organism: Pseudomonadota bacterium; assembly: GCA_023404705.1. GTDB lineage: Bacteria > Pseudomonadota > Alphaproteobacteria > Rhizobiales > Xanthobacteraceae > FEB-22. The sequence continues at coordinate 5,620 of JAEYAU010000125.1, read as the reverse complement.
CATTTGCGCGACCTCCTCGCGGATGAACGCTTCGTCGTGGAAGGCGCTCGCCAGCGTGGCGACGCCCTGGCTGCGGGCGAGCAGATGCATCGCCAGCGCGTCCGCGTCCGCGCAGCCGAGCAGGGTGAACTGGCGGCGCAGCCAGGTGCGGAACAGCGTGAACAGCTTGTTGGCCTCGCCCTGCGAAGCATGGCCGAGCTTCGCGAGCTCCGTGCAGAGCGTGCCGACCGGGCAGCCGAAGCGTTTGATGTCGGCGCGGTTCGCGATCAGGATGTTGATGAAGCTGCGGATGCGCTCCGCGGGATCTTTCCCCTGTATCTCCCACTGCTCCAGCATCGCGCTGGTCTGCGCGAGCCGCGCCGCGATCACGGCGTCCAGAATCTCGTCCTTGGTCCGGAAGTGATAGTAGAAGTTGCCGCGAGAGATCTGCACGACATCGGCGATGCCCGAGAACGAGGTGTGCTCATAGCCGCGGCTGTAGAACAGCCGGTCGGCCGCCTCGACGATCTGCTCGCGCGTGCTCTTCTGGTTCATGCCGTTCGCCCCTGCGGCGGGCTTCACTCGCGCGCTCATTAGGACGCGCGCCCTAATGGAGGCTAGGGCGAGCGTCCTAATCTGTCAAGCCAGCGGAGCGACCTGAGCGCCCATCCGGGCACGCTGCGGCCGCCGCGCCATGCCGCAGAGGCAGCGCATTTCCGCCGCGCCGCCGTGTTTACACTTCGTCAACCATACGGTCCCAACGTGCACGGGGCGTCCCACCCGAAGACGCGAGGGCGAACATGCGGATCGTGATCGGCACCCTGGCTTTGATGCTGTCGTCGAACATGGCGGCCGCGAGCTTCACGTCCTGTGTCGCGGACCTGCGCAAGCTCGCCTCGAAGTCCGGCGTCGGGCAGGAGATCGTCGCCCGCGCGTTCGACTTCACGCAGCCGAACGAGAAGGTGCTGCGGCTGTCACAGGTGAGTCCGGAAACCAAGATTCCGATCTGGGATTACATGGCTTTCCTGGTGGACGAGCAGCGCATCGCCGACGGGCGCGCGATGATGCGCAAGCACGAGGCAACCCTGCGCGCGGCCGAGCAGAAATTCGGCGTCGACCGTCACGTCATCGCGGCGATCTGGGGCGTCGAGTCCGATTTCGGTCGCGAGGCCGGCGACAATGTCCTTCCCCACGCGCTGGCGACGCTCGCCTGCAATGGCGGCCGGCGGGTCCGCTTCTGGCGCGCCGAGCTGATCGCTGCGCTCAAGCTCGTCGAGCGCGGCGACCTGAAGCTCGCCGACCTCAAAGGCTCCTGGGCCGGCGCATTCGGCCAGACGCAGTTCATTCCCTCGACCTATCGCCGGCTCGCGGTCGATTTCGACGGCGACGGCCGGCGCGATCTCGTCGGCTCGGTCGCCGACGCGCTCGGCTCGACCGGCAATTATCTCAGGCGCACCGTCTGGCAGAAGGGCCAGCCCTGGATGATCGAGGTGAAGGTGCCGGCCGCCTATCGCGGGGCGAGCGGACGCAAGCGCAAGGCGACGCTGTCGCAATGGGCATCGCGCGGCGTCATCCGCGCCGACGGCGCGAAACTGGCGGGGCGGGCGAGGGCGGGTCTGCTTCTGCCAGCGGGATCGAAGGGACCGGGCTTCCTGGTCTTCCGCAACTTCGATGTGATCTATTCCTACAACCACGCCGACTCCTATGCGCTCGCGGTCGCGCATCTCGCGGACCGGCTGGCCGGCGGTCCGGCCCTGCGCACCGCATGGCCGACCGACGATCCGGGCCTCTCGCGCGCTGAGCGCCGCGATCTACAGAAGCTGCTGCTGACCAAGGGCTACGAGATCGGCGAGCCGGACGGAAAGATCGGTCCCTCGACCCGCACCGCGATCGCGCAGGCCGAGCAGAAGCTCGGCCTGCCGGCGACCGGCCGCGCGGGCAGCCGTATCCTCAAGGCGTTGCGGACGCCGTAGAGCATTTTCCGCCGAAGTGGGCACCGGTTCGGCGCAGAAAATGCGACCAAACAAAACGCTAGGGCGCCTCCCGTTCCAACGGAATGGGAGACGCGCTAACGCCGCAGTCCACATGCGCTCCGTCCTGGGGCGCGAAGGCGCGCAATTCGCAGGTGCCTTCCCAGCCCGGGAAGTGATCGATGTGGAGCTGCATGAACTCCTTCGTGTGAGCGAGTGCTTCTTCCTTGCTGGCAAGCTCGAAGATCGCGTAGCCGCCGATCACTTCCTTGGCCTCGATGAACGGTCCGTCGATCACGTTGAGCCGGCCCTTGCGGATGCGCACCTCGGCGCCGGTCGCGGCCGGCATCAGGCCGCCCATGTCAAGCAGGCGCCCCGCCTTGATCTCCCGCTCGGCCAACTTGCCCATGGCCTCCATCAGCGCCGGCGGGGGCGCGACCTGCTGGGCCGACTTCACCAGAAACAAGAACTTCATATGCGAACTCCCTCATGCGGCGAGCCGCGGCGCCGTCGCCGCGGAGCTGACCCACCGGTCCCAGGAACGAACAGGGTTGCCGCGGGCCGACATTCTTTTTCGGCTTCGTGCAGGAATTTTGCAGCTGGTTCTAGCCGATTGAAAAGACTATGCTTTCCTAGAACGCCTGAATCAGCGCCACGCCGATCAGCAGCAGCGCCACGCCCGCGTAGCGCAGGCCGGAGATCTCCCGCTTCGGCAACCGGAACCAGCCGTGGCGATCGACGAATAGCGAGGCGATCTGCTGGCCCGCGACCGTGAGGCCGACCGCGGCCGCCGTACCGATCACGGGAATCGCCGTGAACACGGTCGTCACATAGGTCGCGCCGCAGAAGGCGCCGAGCCAGCCCCACCAGGGCATGCCGGCGAGCCCCGAGAGCTGCGGTTTCGGCGCGTCGGACAACAGCATGGTGACGACCAGCACCACGATCATCGCAAGCGTCGCGACCGCGAAGCTCACGGTGCCGACCACGAAGGGCGCGCCGATGTCGCCCCGCAACAGGCCATTGATCGCGCCCTGCACGGGCAGCACGGCGCCCGCAACGAGCGCAAGCAGGATCCAGCCGAGCTTCGAGAGCGAGAGCTCCTGGGTCGCGTCCTTCTGTCCGAGCACGATCGCGGCGGCTCCGGCGAGAACCGCAAGCGTGCCGAGCAGCGTCGCGGGCTCCGGCGTCTGCGGCGGCACGCCGAGCACGCCGAACGTGTCGAGGGCGAGCGAGGCCAGCATCTGGCCCGCAATGAACAGCCCGACCGTGACGACCGCGCCGAGGCGCGGGAACAAGAGGATGGTCGAGGCCACATAGATCGCGGTCGCAAACCCGCCGAGCGCGTGCCACCAGGGCACGGCCGGCAAATGCGCGAACGCGACCACGGTGCCGGTCACGGCCGCGACCGCGAGCAGCAGCGCGCCCGCCATCACGACCTGGATGGTCGTCGCCGCGAACGGGCTTCCGGCCGCCTTTGCGAGCTGCGTGTTGGCGCCGGCCTGCACGGCAAGCAGGCCGCCGGCGATGAGCGAGAGAGGGATGAACAGCGCTTCCATGACGAGTCTCCATGCGGCCGCGAAGGACGCGGCCGATCTCGTCCGGGAGGTAGGCTCGGCTTCGGTGCGCTGCGATCTGCGAGATTGCCGGCGCGGACTGCGTCGGCGCACAGGTCGAGCATGATCCCGAAAAGTGGAACCCGGTTTTCGGGAAAGATCATGCTCAAACAAAGAGCTAGAGCGGGATGACGATTCGAAGAAAAGTCATCCCGCTCTAGCGCTTGCGCGTGCCTTCGAGCAGCGTGCGGCGGCGACGGAAGGCGGCGCTCGCGAACTCAGTGAAGGCGCGCACGCGCGCGGTGCGGCGCAAATCCTCGTGCGTGAGGATCCAGAGGCTCGTGTTCATCGCGGCGATCGGCGCCTGCACGCGCACGAGCCGCGACGTGTCGCCGAGATAGCAGGGCAGGGCCGCGAGACCGAGGCCGGCCTCGGCCGCATGCCTGAGCGCGAGCAGCGAGTCCGCGCGCAGCGTCACATCGACCTCCGGCAGCGTGGCGCGCATCCAGCGCGCGACCGATGTCCCGGCGAGGCTGTCGTCCGGTGCGACCCACTGATGCGCCGCGAGGTCCTTGGTGCGCGGCCGCCGCGCCAGATAGTCCTTGCTGCCGTAGATCGCGAACGCGATGCGGCTGATGCGCTGACCGACCAGCGCCTCGGGCGGATCATTGGCAGGACGCACCGCCACGTCGGCGTCGCGGCGGCTCAGGTTCGCCATCTGGTTGGAAACCGCAACCTCGACCTGGATGCCCGGATGCGCGGCGCGGAAGTCGGCGAGGATCTCGGGAAAGATCGAGCCCATCAGCGTGTCCGTGGTGGTGACGCGCAGCGTGCCCGAGAGGCGGAGGTCCTGGCCCGCAAGCTTGCGCTCGAGCGCCGTCACCGTGTCGCCGACCTGACGGGCCGCCGCGATCAACTCCTCGCCGCCGGCCGTGAGCACGTAGCCGGTCGGCAGCCGCTCGAACAGCCGCAGGCCGAGGCGCCTCTCGAAGGCATCGATGCGCCGCAGAACCGTCGTGTGATTGACCCCGAGCGCGCGTGCCGCGCCCGCGAGCGAGCCCGCCTCGGCGACCGCGAGAACGTAGCGAAGGTCATCCCAATCCATGCAGAGCCTGTGCGAGACCGCACAGACTAGTTGAAGATCGACACGAGAGACAGCAATTCTGCACAGCCGATCTGCCGGTGCTGCGCGTGACGCGGGACGGAATGCACCGTACACACGCGGTGCCGATCGCAGGTCCGGAAGCCCCATGAAAATCACCGCCGTCGAACCCTTCATCCTCCACTTGCCGCTCACCCAGAGCTCGATCTCGGATTCGACCCACAGCATCACCCATTGGGGCGTGGTCGGGTGCAGGATCACCACCGACAGCGGGCTCGAAGGCTATGGCTTCACGGGCACCCATGCGCATCTCGCGTCGGACCGGCTGATCACGGCCTGCATCCGCGACTGCTACGCGCCGCTGCTGCTGGGCGAGGACGCGACCGAGCAGACGCGCCTCTGGACCCGGCTCGCGCGCTATCCGGCGCTGCAATGGGTCGGACGCGCCGGCATCACGCATCTGGGGCTTGCGGCCGTGGACGTGGCGCTCTGGGATCTGCGCGCCAAGCAGGCCGGGCTGCCGCTGTGGAAATTCCTCGGCGGCGCCAACCGGCCGGTGCTCGAGGCCTACAACACGGACATCGGCTGGCTCTCCTTCACGCGCGACCAACTCATCGAGGGCTCGAAGCGCGCGGTCGGCGAGGGTTTCGGCCGCATCAAGCTCAAGGTCGGTCACGACGATCCGATGCTCGACGTGGCGCGGCTCGCGGCGGTGCGCAAGGCGATCGGGCCCGAGATCCGCATCGCCATCGACGGCAATGGCAAATGGGATCTGCCGACCTGCCTGCGCTTCTGCGCGGCGGCGCGCGATCTCGACATCTTCTGGTTCGAGGAGCCGCTCCCCGCGGAGGACGTCGCCCGCCACCGGCGGCTCGCGGAGTCCACCAGCGTCCCGGTCGCGGTCGGCGAGTCGATCTACTCCGTCGGGCACTTCCGCGAGTACCTCCAGGCGGGCGCCGCCTCCATCGTCCAGGTGGACGTCGCCCGCGTCGGCGGGATCACCCCCTGGCTGAAGG
>JAEYAU010000061.1 GCA_023404705.1 Pseudomonadota bacterium | reverse complement strand
TCCTGACGCGGCGTCTCGGGCTTTGCCTCGGGCTTGGCTTCGGGCTTGGTCTCCGGCTTCGCCTCGGGCTTGGGCGGGTCCGACAGCTTCACGGACTCCGGCTTGGCCTCGGGCTTCGCGTCCGGCTTTGCGGCGTCGGCCGGCTGAATCTCGATCGCGGGCGCCGCATCGTGATGGCGCCGCTTCGGCTCCGCCGGCGTCGCCTTCGCCTGCTGCTTGCGGGGCGGCGTTTCGGTGCGCTTCGGCGCACCTTTCTCCTTCTCGGCCCCCTCCTCCGGCGGAGTCACACGCACCTCGCGCGGCGGACGCGGTTCGCGCGACTGCTGTCCCTCGCGCGGCGCGCCCTCCCGCGCGGTCGGATCGCGCGTCGCATCACGGGTGGCTTCGCGCTGTCCCTTCTCACGACCTTCGCGACCTTGGGGTGGTGCGCCCCGCCCGGCGGATGCCAGATAGGCCGCCATGGCGGCGCTCATGGCCGGACCCGTCGTGTAGTGCTGCAGCAGAAAGCCCGAGAGGGAGCGATCGTCCTTGGCGAGGCCGCGCGGGCTGTTGTGGCACATCGCGCAATTGGTCGAGAAGGTCTTGGCCGCGTTGGTCGGCTCGCCCACCACAGCCTGCGCCCCGGCTGCACCCGTCCCCGCGGCCAGCAGCATCGTCACGCCGCAAGCCAAGCTCAATCCGCGATTCACCACGCAGCCCCTCCTCGAAACCAGAATGTCGGGCAATTCCGCCGCCGCAGACCCGTCATTCGTTTTCATTATCGGCCGTTATATGGCGGATTTGAAGCGGCGGTGCCACATTGCCGGTGATCCGTGATTTTGCTGTAATCACGGGAATTCCGTGCCCGGCGGCCTCGTGCCTCGTGCGGTCCGCCGGCCGGCGGCCGTGCGATGGCACCGACTCGCTCTGCCGTTGCGGAAGTGGTTCCGGTGGCGTGCGTCGTGGAGGGCGCCATGGAGTGGGTGCTGCAGCGTATTCTGCGGATGTTCATTCATACCGGGAATTTGCGGCTGACGAGCCCAAGCGGCGGGACTCACGTCTTTGGTGACGGAACCGGACGGCCGCTGGCGGTGAGGATCACGAGCAAGGCGACGGAGCGCGCCATGCTGATCGACCCGGAGCTCGCCGTCGGAGAAGCCTATGTGGACGGCACGCTCGTGATGGAGCAAGGCTCCATTGCGGATCTGCTGGCACTGCTGCTGGCGCAGGACCGCTCCGGCAAGTCGCCGCTCTGGGCGCGTCCGCAATGGCTGCTGCGCTACATCAGGCGCCGCATCGCCCAGTTCAATCCGCGCAGCCGCTCGCGGCGCAACGTCGCCCATCACTATGATCTCGACGGACGTCTTTACTCGCTCTTCCTCGACGCCGACCGGCAGTACAGCTGCGGTTATTTCGAGAGCCCGGATCAGTCGCTGGACGACGCCCAGCTCGCCAAGAAGCGGCACATCGCGGCCAAGCTCCTGATCGAGCCTGAGCACCAGGTCCTCGACATCGGCTCCGGCTGGGGCGGGCTCGGACTCTATCTTGCCGAGATCACCGGCGCGCGCGTGACCGGCGTCACGCTTTCCGAAGAGCAGCACGCGGTCTCGCGCGAGCGCGCGGAGGAGCGCGGCCTCGGCGAGCGGGCGGCGTTTCACTTGCGCGACTATCGCGACATCACCGAGTCGTTCGACCGGATCGTCTCGGTCGGCATGTTCGAGCATGTCGGCGTCGGCCACTACGACACTTATTTCCGCAAATGCGCCGAGCTGCTTTCCGATGACGGCGTGATGCTTCTGCATTCGATCGGCCGCTCGGAAGGTCCCAACGTCACCAATCCATGGATCGCCAAGTACATTTTCCCGGGCGGCTATATTCCGGCGCTGTCGGAAGTGCTCCCGGCGGTGGAACGCGCGGGTCTGCTGGTGACCGACATCGAGATCCTTCGCCTGCACTACGCAGAAACCCTGAAGCACTGGCGCGACCGCTTCCTCGCGCACCGCGAGGAGGCGGAACGGGTCTATGACCGGCGCTTCGTGCGCATGTGGGAGTTCTATCTCGCGAGCTCCGAGATGAGCTTCCGCGAGCAGAACCTCATGGTGTTCCAGCTGCAATTGACGAAGCGACAGGGCGTCGTCCCCATCACGCGCGATTACATCGCGCGCGAGGAAGCCCGCTTGCGCGGCGTGGAAGGCGGCAGCCGTCCGCCACTGCGACTCGCGGGCGAGTGAGAGCGCCCGGATAAGGACTCAATATCCTGTCAATTCGATTCTGATTCGCGCCGCCGATTCCGGATTCCGGTTCCGCCCGGCGCTGTGTGAATCAGGGATAACGGGGCGAAAGTTTCGCGGCCCGTCAACAATCTACCCTTGCGGTCTGACGGCGTGCTACGCCGCGTGCCCCGGGGAGAATCGAATGGCATCGCAGGACTCCACAGCACGCAAGCCGACGGCCGCACAGCCCGTGCAGCTCTATCGGACTGCGCCGCACAACATCGAGGTGGAGCAGGCGCTGCTGGGCGCGGTCCTCGTCAACAACGAGGCGTTCTATCGCGTCTCCGACTTCCTCGAGCCGGCGCATTTCTACGAGCCGGTGCACCAGAAGCTGTTCGAGCTGTCCGCGAGCCTGATCCGCGCCAACAAGGTCGCGAGCCCGGTCACGCTGAAGACCTTCCTGCCGCCGGATCTCGACATCGGCGGCCTGACGGGCAGCCAGTATCTCGCGCGCCTCGCGGCCGAAGCGACCACGGTCATCAATGCCGAGGATTACGGCCGCACGATCTACGACCTCGCGATCCGCCGGAACCTGATCACGATCGGCGAGGACATGGTCAATGTCGCGTATGACGCGCCGATCGACCTCGCGCCGCGCGACCAGATCGAGGACGCCGAGCGCCGCCTCTACGAGCTCGCCGAGACCGGCCGCTACGACGGCGGCTTCCAGACCTTCGCGACCGCGCTCACTACCGCGGTCGACATGGCGGCCAAGGCCTACCAGCGCGACGGCAAGCTGTCGGGCATCGCGACCGGCCTCTCCGATCTCGACCGCATGATGGGCGGCCTGCAGCATTCGGACCTGGTGATCCTCGCGGGCCGTCCCGGCATGGGCAAGACCGCGCTCGCCACCAATATCGCCTACAACGTGGCTCGCGCCTGGCGCGGCGAAGTGCGCGCCGACGGCCATATGGAGACGCTGAACGGCGGCATCGTCGGCTTCTTCTCGCTGGAAATGTCGTCCGAGCAGCTCGCCACCCGTATCATCGCGGAGCAGGCCGAGATCGCCTCCTACAAGATCCGCCGCGGCGAGATCGAGCCGACGGATTTCGACCAGATCGCGCAGGTCGCGCGCGAGATGGAAACGATGCCGCTCTATATCGACCAGACCGGCGGCCTCTCGATCGCGCAGCTCGCGGCGCGCGCGCGCCGGCTCAAGCGCCAGCGCGGCCTCGATCTCCTGGTCGTGGATTACATCCAGCTCTTGCAGGGCTCGGGCAAGCGCTCCGACAACCGCGTGCAGGAGGTGACCGAGATCACCACCGGCCTCAAGGCGCTGGCGAAGGAGCTGAACGTCCCGATCGTCGCGCTCTCGCAGCTCTCGCGCCAAGTGGAGTCGCGCGACGACAAGCGGCCGCAGCTCTCGGACCTGCGTGAATCGGGCTCGATCGAGCAGGACGCCGACGTCGTGATGTTCGTCTACCGCGAAGAATACTATCTGAAGAACCGCGAGCCGCGGCCCGGCACCGAGGAATACTTCAAGTGGCAGACCGACATGGACGCGGTGCACGGCAAGGCCGAGGTGATCATCGGCAAGCAGCGCCACGGCCCGACCGGCACCGTCCAGCTGCAGTTCATGGCCGAGTTCACGCGCTTCGCCAATCTGGCGGACGACGCACGGCTGCCGGATCACGTCTGAGCCCACGCACCCATGTATTCTGGTTTAGGATGAGCGCATGAACCGCTCACCCGAGATTGCGCGCGACGCCTCCGTGGAGGCCGGCGGCCTCCTTACGATCGATCTCGCCGCAATCGTCGCGAACTGGCGCCTGCTGGCGCAACGCGCCGCGCCGGCCGAATGCGCAGCGGTCGTGAAGGCCGACGCCTATGGCTGCGGGATCGAGCCAGTGGTCACGGCGCTCTCAGGGGCGGGGTGCCGTACCTTCTTCGTCGCGCATCTCGAGGAAGGGCGGCGCGCGCGGCGCGTTGCGCCCGATGCGACCATCTATCTGCTCAACGGTGTGATCCCGGGCACCGCGCCTGCGATCGCGGCCGCCGGGCTGCGTCCCGTGATCGGGAACCTCGACGAGTTGCACGAGTGGGAGGCCTTCGCGGCCGCATCCGCGACGGTCGGCTTCGCGCTGCATGTCGACACCGGGATGAACCGGCTCGGCCTCTCGATCGAAGAGGCGCAGGCCCTGGCGGCGCGCCCCCTGCCCGGTCTCGCGCTGCTGATGAGCCACTTCGCGTGCGCGGACGAGAAGGACCATCCCCTCACATCCCGGCAGATCGCAGCCTTCCGCGAGTTGCGCGCGCGCTTCCCCGGCGTTCCGGGCTCGCTCGCCAATTCGTCGGGCGTGTTTCTTGGCCCCGAGGCGCACCACGACCTGGTGCGTCCCGGCGTTGCGCTCTACGGCGCGAACCCGACGCCGCACCGGCCCAACCCCATGCGCGCCGTGGTGCGCCTCGAGGGCCGCATCCTGCAGATCCGCCAGGTCGCGCAGGGTGAGACCGTCGGCTATGGCGCGACCTGGACGGCGCGGCGGCCGAGCCGCGTCGCCGTGATCGCGGTCGGCTACGCCGACGGCCTGTTGCGCGCCGCGAGTGGGAGTGACGCGAGGACCGGCGCGGAGGCGGTCGTGGCCGGCAAGCGGTGCGGCTTTGCGGGCCGCGTCTCCATGGACCTGATCGCAATCGACGTGACGGACGTCTCCGACAACGAGGTGCATCGCGGCGACCTCGTCACCCTGCTCGGCGACGGCATCACGGTGGACGATCTCGCGGCGCATGCCGGCACGATCGGCTACGAGATCCTGACGAGCCTCGGCCGCCGCTATCACCGGATTTATTTGTGAGTCCTTCCAGGGGTTTCACGGAGCAAGCGCAACTCCTATCTGAAGAACGCCCACGCGGTTGACCCCCGTGATAGATTGAGTCGCAGATCCTGCGTCTGCAGGCTGCGCAATGGATTCGGAGACTCTCCTTGAGCAAGGCCGGGCAAAGCTTCGTCTGCCAGAACTGCGGTGCCGCCTATCGGCGCTGGGTGGGCAAGTGCGAAGCCTGCGGCGAGTGGAACACGATCGTCGACGAGACCGCGAGCCAGGAGCGCGCCGGTCCGGGACGCGCGGCGCGCAAGGGCCGCGTGTTCGAGCTGCAGCCGCTCACCGGCGAAGAGCGCGAGGCGCCGCGCCTCGCCTCAGGCATCGCCGAGCTCGACCGCGTCACCGGCGGCGGCTTCGTGCGCGGCTCGGTGCTGCTGGTCGGCGGCGATCCCGGCATCGGCAAGTCGACGCTGCTCGTGCAGGTCGCGGCGGCGCTGGCGCGTGGCGGCCACCGCTCGGTTTATATCTCGGGCGAGGAAGCGGTCGCCCAGGTGCGGCTGCGCGCGGAGCGGCTCGGGCTCGCCAATGCGCCGGTGGAGCTCGCCTCTGAGACCTCGGTCGAGGACATCATCGCGACGCTGCGCGAGGGCAAGCCGCCGCGGCTCGTCGTCATCGACTCGATCCAGACCATGTGGACCGATGCGGTCGACTCCGCGCCCGGCACCGTGACCCAGGTGCGCGGCAGCGCGCAGACGCTGATCCGCTTCGCCAAGCGCAGCGGGGCGGCCGTGATCCTGGTCGGCCACGTCACCAAGGAAGGCACCATCGCGGGCCCCCGCGTCGTCGAGCACATGGTCGACGCGGTGCTCTCCTTCGAGGGCGAAGGCTCGCATCAGTTCCGCATCCTGCGCGCCGTGAAGAACCGCTTCGGTCCGACCGACGAGATCGGCGTGTTCGAGATGACGGGCGCCGGCCTGCGCGAGGTGCCGAACCCGTCCGAGCTGTTCCTCTCCGAGCGCGATCTCGGCAGCCCGGGCACCGCCGTGTTCGCGGGCGTCGAGGGCACGCGGCCCGTGCTGGTGGAGATCCAGGCGCTGGTGGCGCCGAGCACGCTCGGCACGCCGCGCCGTGCGGTCGTCGGCTGGGACCCGGCGCGGCTCTCGATGGTTCTGGCGGTGCTCGATGCGCATTGCGGGGTGCGGCTCGGGCAGTACGACGTCTATCTCAACGTGGCGGGCGGGCTTCGCATCCAGGAGCCGGCTGCGGATCTCGCGGTCGCGGCGGCGCTGGTCTCCTCGCTCGCGGGGGCGTCGCTGCCGGCCGAGGCGGTGTATTTCGGCGAGGTATCACTGTCCGGAGCGATCCGCCCGGTCGCCCAGGCGGCGGGCCGGCTCAAGGAAGCCGCGAAGCTCGGCTTCACCCGCGCTTTCGTTCCGGAAGCCGGACGCGGGGAACTCGGCGGAGAACTCGATCTGCAGGCGATAGGATCGCTCACGGATATCGTGGCGCGCATCGCTGCGACCGGAAAACCACGCCCCGCGGCTGTGCGAAGCGGCCGGCAAGAGGGGTGATGACGGCGGCAGTTCCGGCCGCTATACACGTCGGCGCCCGCGCCAAGCCGGGCCCGATTCCACCGCCGGTCGTTGCCTTGCGGCGCATCGGCAGGCGTAAAGAGTCGTCGATGCCCGTTACACTGCTCGATATCATCCTGCTCGTCGTCATGTTCATCTCGGCCATCCTCGCGATGGTGCGCGGCTTCATGCGCGAGGTGCTGTCGATCGCGTCCTGGCTCGCGGCGGCCCTGCTGACGGTGTATGCCTACCCGCGCCTCCTGCCGGTCGCGAAGCAGTATTTCACCAGCGACGCGGTCGCGGCGGCCGTCACCATCGGTGGCGTCTTCCTGGGCACGCTGCTCGTCGTCTCGGTGATCACCATCAAGATCTCCGACATGGTGCTGGACAGCCGCGTCGGCGCCCTCGACCGCACCCTGGGCTTCCTGTTCGGCCTCGCGCGCGGGCTGATCATCGTGGTGGTCGCCTTCCTGTTCTTCGCTTGGCTGGTTCCCGACCGCAGCCAGCCCGAATGGGTGAAGAACGCCAAGTCCCGCGTGGTCCTACAAGGCACGGGACAATGGCTGATCTCCATGTTGCCGGACGACCCCGAGAGCACCATCTTAAAGCGGTTCAAGAAGCAGCGGCCGGACGATTCGGAGCAGCCTCAGGAGAATCCCGCAGGTAGTCGTTCGAGCCTCGACTCCCCGTGGCAGACCGCGCATCTATCCAAACGCTAGCAACATCGGGCCGCCCCGGGAGGCCTGAAAGGCGAGACATGGACCAACAGACCGCCCTTTCAGATCTCGACCTCGAAGCCGATCGCCTGCACGAGGAGTGCGGCGTGTTCGGCATTCTGGGCCATCCCGAGGCCGCCGCCATCACGGCGCTGGGCCTGCACGCGCTCCAGCATCGCGGCCAGGAATCGGCCGGCATCGTCACCTATGACGGCAAGCGGTTCCACTCCGAGCGGCGCATGGGCCTCGTCGGCGACAACTTCTCGGGCCGCGAGGTGATCGACCGCCTGCCCGGCGCGATCGCGGTCGGCCACAATCGCTACTCGACCACGGGCGAGACGATCCTGCGCAACGTCCAGCCGCTGTTCGCCGAGATCGACTCGGGCGGCTTCGCGGTGGCGCACAACGGCAATCTCACCAACGGCCTCGCGCTGCGCCGTCAGCTGGTGCGCGACGGGTCGATCATGCAGTCGACCAACGACACCGAGGTGATCCTGCACCTCGTGGCGCGCTCGCGCCGCAATCGTTTCATCGACCGTTTCATCGACGCGCTGCGCGCGCTCGAAGGCGCCTACTCGCTGGTCGCCGTCACCAACAAGAAGCTGGTCGGCGCGCGCGACCCGCTCGGCATCCGCCCGCTGGTGCTGGGCGAGCTCGACGGCTGCCCCATCTTCACCTCGGAGACCTGCGCGCTCGACATCATCGGCGCGCGCTATGTGCGCGACGTGCAGCCGGGCGAGGTCGTGGTCGCGACCGAGAAAGGCATCGGCAAGCTCGAGAGCATGATGCCGTTCCCCGCGATGGCGCCGCGGCCCTGCATCTTCGAGTACATCTATTTCTCGCGGCCCGACTCGATCGTCGGCGGCCGCGCGGTCTACGACGTGCGCAAGACCATGGGCGCGGAGCTCGCGCGCGAGGCCCCGGCCGAGGCCGACGTGGTCGTGCCGGTGCCGGACTCCGGCGTGCCGGCCGCGATCGGCTATGCGCAGGCCTCGGGCATCCCCTACGAGCTCGGCATCATCCGCAACCACTATGTGGGCCGCACCTTCATCGAGCCGACCCAGCAGATCCGCGCGCTCGGCGTGCGTCTCAAGCACAGCGCCAACCGCGCGGTGGTGAACGGCAAGCGCATCGTGCTGGTGGACGACTCGATCGTGCGCGGCACCACCTCGGTGAAGATCGTGCAGATGATGCGCGACGCCGGCGCCAAGGAGGTGCATTTCCGCATCGCCTCGCCGCCGATCCGCCATCCCGACTTCTACGGCATCGACACGCCCGAGCAGGACAAGCTGCTGGCCGCCACCCACGACCTCGAAGGCATGCGCAAGTTCATCGGCGCGGATTCGCTGGCCTTCATCTCGGTCGACGGCATCTATCGCGCCATGGGTTTCGAGGGCCGCGATCCGCTGCGCCCGCAGTTCACGGATCACTGCTTCACGGGCGAATACCCGACGCCGCTCACCGACCAGACCGCGACCGACCATGCGCCGCGGCAATTGTCGCTGCTCGCGGAAGCGAGCTGACATTTCCCGCGCAGCAGAGCGCTTCTCGATGAGCTCGACCCACACTCCGTTCGTGCCCGCGCAAGCGGGCATCCAGGGCCACGTGTCGTGGCCTTCTGGGTCCCCGCTTTCGCGGGGACGAACGGCCGTCGCCATTAGCCCGTCGTGACCAAGCCCCTCGCGAACCGCATCGCGCTCGTCACCGGCGCCTCGCGCGGCATC
>JAEYAU010000058.1 GCA_023404705.1 Pseudomonadota bacterium | reverse complement strand
GCCATAGCCCGCCGGCAGGCGCACCGCCGGCCGGCTGTAGTTCGGCTGGCTGCGCGGCACCGCCACGTCGGCGACGCGGCGCTCGTCGCCGCGCAGGCTGGCGAGCAGGCGCGCGTCGCGGCCGTAGATGTCCTCGCGGATCACCAGCTTGCCGGCGTCGTCCACGAAGGCCGTCTGATACGTGATGTGCACCGGGATCGGCGTCGGGAATTGGATGTTGATCTCCGAATTGCCGTACATGCTGCGCAGCTTCTCGGCCGTGTAATGCTCCTTCGGCATCGCGATCGAGAGCAGCACCTCGCCGTATTTCAGCGGATCCTGGACGCGCATGCAGCCGTGGCTGTAGGCGCGCTTGTCGTGGGCGAACAGGTGCTTGTCCGGCGTGTCGTGCTGATAGACCAGGAACTTGTTCGGGAAGTTGAAGCGGATGCGGCCGAGCGCGTTGCGCTCGCCCGGCGGCTGCGAGATGTGCACGCTGCCGTCGCGGTTCTGCGTCAGGCGCAGACCCATGCGCTCGAGCACGGTCGGATCCTGCTGCAGCGCCGGCAGATACTCGTTGTAGACGATCGACGGCGGCACGTTCCAGGTCGGATTGACCGTGATGTACTTCATGGTCTCGCTGAGCAGCGGCGTCGGCGTGTGCGGCTTGCCGACCACCACCTTGGTGGTCCAGACCTGGTGGCCGTCCTTCATCACCTTGAGCGTGAAGTTCGGGATGTTCAGCACCACATGCGCCTTGCCGAGATCGCGCGGCAGCCAGCGCCAGCGCTCCATGTTGGCGATGACGGTGTCAATGTCGCGCGACTTGTCGCGGCGCGGACCGTTGATGGCGTCGACGGTGGCGGCCGTAAGCGTGCCCGTCGCCTTCATCTTCTTCTGCTTCTGGAAGGCCTTCACGGCGTCGGCGAGCGCCTGGTCGAAGGTCTCGTCGCTGCTCGCCGCCATGCCGAGGCGCTCGCGCACCAGCGGCACACGCGAGTCCTTCATGCCGACCTTGAGGGTCGCGCCGTCCGGAATGCGAGCGGGCCCACCCTCTTCCTTCTTGCCGCGCAGCTCGGCGAGCTTCGCCTTCAGCGCCTTGTAGCCTTCGTGCTGAGGGTTGTAGCTCGCGAGCGCGGCCGCCACGTCCTTCGTCTCGGCAAGCTTCGCGAGCACGTCATCGGGATCGGGCGCGGCCAGCTCGTACTGGATGTCGGCGCTCACGCGCGAGAAGTGCACGCGGCCGATCTGGGCGTGGCGCGCATAGGTGAGCAGGGTGAGCGTGAGCTTGAGCTCGGACTCGGCGAGCGCATTGGCATCGCCGCTGGCGAAGCTCGGCGCCGGATAGTCGGACGGCTCGAGACCTTCGCTGTCCACCGACGCGAGATAGCTCATCGCGGCCTTGGCCTGCGCATTGGCGGCGTTGTTGGTCACCCACAGCGGTGCGTAGCTGCGCTTGCTGTAGAACTCCTCGACCGCCGTGCGGTTTTCCTTGCGGTCGCTGAGACGGCCGAGGCGCGTCGTGATCTGCGTCTTGAGCGCATCCATCACGGGTGCATCGGGGCTCGGCATCGACTCGGCGGCCTTGACGGGCGCGGCCGGCGCAGCGGGCTTTGCGGGCTCAGGCGTTGCGGCCGGGGCGGCAGTTGCGGCCGGGCTCGCCGGCGTGGCCGGCTCGGCTGCCTGCGGTGCAGCGGGCTTCTCGGCAGGCGTCGGAACTGCGGCGGTGGTGGTGCCCCCCACATCGGCCAGCGACGGCGGCGGAACGTCGGCCGGCTCGGGGACCGGAACCGCGGCCTGGATCGCGGCCTCGTCGAGCACTGGCGTGTTCGTCTGGGCAAGCGCGCTACCCAGCGTCAGCACCAGGGCCACGGCGGTCCCCGCCAGAACGCGGTCGAAACCACGATTGCTCATGAGTTGTCCTTTCAAGACAGATGCCCTTTCGACTTTTTCAAGCCTGTCCGCCGTCAGAAGGATCATGATCGGCCCAAGGAATCCGGGCCGGAACCCCCAATCGTACATAGCCAAACTTTGAACGTCGCGGGAGCCTTTCGGGTTCACTTTCCCGCAATTCGCCGAAGCTGTTACTCTGCGGACACGCCTTTTTCGTCGCTGTCCGTACCGCTACTGATCGGTTCGCCCTCGAGACCGAGGTCGCGAAGCTTGCGGTAGAGCGTCGAACGCCCAATCCGCAGGCGCCGCGCCACCTCCGACATCTGTCCGCGATAGTGTGCAATTGCGAAACGGATGACGTCGCTCTCGATCTCCTCGAGCGGACGGATCTCGCCCTTGCGATCGAGAACCGCCAGCGCGCCATGCGGCGTGCCGGCTGCCGTGAACTCGGTGTCGCTCGGCGTGATGGCCGGGCTGTCGGCGACGACCATTGGCGCCGGCGCGGCCTCGCGCGTCGGCGCGATCACGAGCGGCGCTTCGGCGGCCGCAACGTCAGCTCCGGAATCCGATACCTGCGCGGCGATCTGCGGGAATTCGCTCACGCCGATCTCGTCGGACTCGGCGAGCACCACGGCACGGAACACCGCGTTCTCGAGCTGGCGCACATTGCCGGGCCACGGATAGGCGCGCAGCAGACGCAGCGCCTCGGCCGAGACGGCGCGCAGGCGCTTGCCTTCCTCGGCCGCGAAGCGGACCAGGAAGTGGCGCACGAGCTCCGGCACGTCCTCGGCGCGCTCGCGCAAGGGCGGCACCGCAATCGGAAACACGTGCAGGCGATAGAAGAGATCCTCGCGGAAGCGGCCCGCCTTCACGTCAGCGATCAAGTCGCGGTTGGTCGCCGAGACGATGCGCACATCGACCTTCACGGCGCGCTTGCCGCCGACCGGATCGACCTCGCCTTCCTGGATGGCGCGCAGCAGCTTCACTTGCGCGGCAGGCGGCAGCTCGCCGACCTCGTCGAGGAATAGCGTGCCACCGGATGCTTCCACGAACTTGCCGATGTGCCGCTCGGTCGCGCCCGTGAAAGCGCCCTTCTCGTGACCGAAGAGGGTGGACTCGACGAGGTTCTCGGGCAGCGCACCGCAATTGACCGCAACGAAAGGCTTGGTACGGCGCTCGCCCGAGCCGTGGATCGCGCGCGCAATCAGCTCCTTGCCGACGCCGGACTCGCCTTCGACCAGCACCGGGATGTTCGAGGCTGCCGCCTTCTCGGCGGTGCGCAGTACTGCCTGCATGCGGGCGCTGCGCGTGATGATGTCCGCGAAGCCGAGCGTGCCGGCCTGGCTGCGCTTGAGCCGCTGGACTTCGTTCTCGAGTGCACTGGCCGCAAGCGCGTTGCGCAGCGAGACCTGCAATCGCTCGACGCCGACCGGCTTCACCACGAAGTCGGCCGCGCCGGCGCGCATCGCCGAGATCACGGTGTCGATGCCGCCGTGAGCGGTCTGCACGATCACGGGCTGGCTCATGCCGGCCTCGCGCATTTTGGCGAGCACGCCGAGGCCGTCGAGGTCCGGCATCACCAGGTCGAGCACGACGGCGTCGACGCGTTGCGCTTGCGGTCCGAGCAGCGTAGCGACGGCGGCATCGCCGCCCTCGGCCACGATCGCCTCGTAGCCGAAGCGGCGCACCATGTTCTCGAGCAGCCGGCGCTGCACCGGATCGTCGTCGACGATGAGAATTGCTTCCGCCATGGGACCCTCGGCTGTGCCGTTTCGGGCCACTGTCGACGAGCCGGCTTAATGTCCCATTAAGCGTCGCGGATACACCCCGCGCCCTTGCACCGCAGTTGAACCCGGGAGAGGGGCGCGCGATAAGGCGCGGCCGCCACGGCTTCGCCATAAGGCGCCGCGATACCAGCATCTCCACGCCCCGCCACACGATACTCAGCCATGCACCCGACCCGAGCACCCGCCAAGACCGCCACTGCCGCCAAGTCCCGGGGGGCCGATCTCGGCCCGCTGCCGGAATGGAATCTCACTGACCTCTATCCGGCGATCGACTCGGCCGAGGTGCGCCGCGACCTGGAGCGTGGCGATGCCGAGTGCAGCGCCTTCGAGGAGGCTTACAAGGGCAAGCTGATCGAGGTTGCCGGAAAGCCCGACGCGGGCCGTGTGCTCGCCGAGGCCGTGAAGCGCTACGAGGCGATCGAGGACCTCCTCGGGCGGCTCATCTCCTATGCGGGGCTCGTCTATTCGGGCGACACCACGGACCCGAAGCGCGCCAAATTCTATGGCGACGTGCAGGAGCGCATCACGGCGTCATCCTCGCACCTTCTGTTCTTCACGCTCGAGCTCAACCGCATCGACGACGCGGTGCTGGAGCGCGCCATGCTGGATCCGGCGCTCGGGCATTATCGCCCGTGGATCGAGGACGTGCGCAAGGAGAAGCCCTATCAGCTCGAGGACCGGGTCGAGCAGCTGTTCCATGAGAAGTCGGTGACGGGACGCACGGCCTGGACGCGCCTGTTCGATGAGACCATCGCGTCGCTGCGCTTCAATGTGGACGGCGAGCAGCTCGCGATCGAGCCGACGCTCAACCTGTTGCAGGATACGAGCGAGAAGAAGCGGCAGGCCGCCGCGCAGGCGCTCGCAGAGACGTTCGGCGCGAACCTGCGCGTCTTCACGCTGATCACCAATACGCTCGCCAAGGACAAGGACATCGCGGACCGCTGGCGCGGCTTCTCGGACATCGCGGATTCGCGGCATCTCTCGAACCGCGTCGAACGCGAGGTGGTTGAGGCGCTGGTCTCGGCCGTGCGCGCGGGCTTCCCGCAGCTCTCGCACCGCTATTACGCGCTGAAGGCGAAGTGGTTCGGCAAGTCCAAGCTGCCGCACTGGGATCGCAACGCGCCGCTGCCCCGGGTCGAGCAGCGCACGATCGGCTGGACGCAGGCGCAGGACACGGTGCTGTCCGCGTATCGCGCCTTCTCGCCGAAGCTCGCCGACATCGCCAAGGGCTTCTTCGACAAGCAGTGGATCGACGCGCCGGTGCGGCCCGGCAAGGCGCCGGGCGCCTTCGCCCATCCGACCGTGCCTTCGGCGCATCCCTATGTGATGCTCAACTACCAGGGCAAGCCGCGCGACGTGATGACGCTCGCGCACGAGCTCGGCCACGGTGTTCACCAGGTGCTCGCGGCGCCGAACGGCCCGCTGATGGCGCCGACGCCGCTGACGCTGGCCGAGACCGCCAGCGTGTTCGGCGAGATGCTGACCTTCAAGGCGCTGCTCGCCGGCACCACCGACCCGGTGCAGCGCAAGGCGATGCTCGCCGCCAAGGTCGAGGACATGATCAACACGGTGGTGCGGCAGATCGCGTTCTATAGTTTCGAGCGCAAGGTCCACACCGAACGCAAGGAAGGCGAGCTCACCTCCGAGCGCCTCGGTGAGCTCTGGCTCGAGGTGCAGACCCAGAGCCTCGGCCCGGCGATCCAGCTGCTGCCCGGCTACGAGACGTTCTGGGCCTATATCCCACACTTCATCCACTCGCCGTTCTACGTCTATGCCTATGCGTTCGGCGATTGCCTGGTGAACTCGCTCTATGCGGTCTACGAGCGCGCGAGTGACGGCTTCGCGGAGCGTTATCTCGCGATGCTGTCGGCGGGCGGCACCAGGCATCATGCGGAGCTGCTGGCGCCGTTCGGGCTCGACGCGCGCGATCCGCAGTTCTGGCAGGGCGGGCTGTCGGTGATCAGCAATCTGATCGGCGAGCTCGAGGCGCTCGAAGCGCAGGCCTGAGATGGGCGCGGTCTGGATCGAGGCGGCGCTGAACGGCGCCTGGGGCCGCGGCCGCCAGCCGACGATCCCAATCGCGGTCGAGGAGATCGTTGCGGACGGCATTGCGGCCGCGGAAGCGGGCGCCGCGATCCTGCATCTCCACGCCTATGACGTCGCGACCGGCCGGCAGCGCGACGAGTGGCAAACCTATGCGCGGATCATCGAAGGCATCCGCGCCAAGGTGGACGCCATCGTCTATCCGACGATTCCGATTGCCGGCTCCGGCTATGCGGGCGAGCTGCGCACGCCCAAGGAGCGTTACGCGCATCTCGAGGAGCTGGCGAAGCGTGGGCTTGCCGAATGGGGCGTCGTCGATCCGGGCTCGACGAATTTCACGCGCTACGACGAGGTCGCCCGCGGCGCCGCCGGCTTCGTCTATCAGAACCCGGACGAGCACTTCTACGAAGGCATGCGCATCTGCGCCGAGCACGGCGTGCGGCCGAGCTATGCGATCTACGAGCCGGGCTGCACGCGGCTCGGCGCCGCGATCGCCAAGGCGATGCCGCGCGTGCCGACGCCGATCTACCGATTCATGTTCGCGGAGGAGTTCACCTTCGGCTTCCCGCCGAAGGAGAAGCATCTCGACGCGCATCTGGCGCTGCTCGCCGACGAGGCGCCCGACGCGCCCTGGATGGTCGCCGGCCTCGGCGTCGATATCCGTGGGCTGATCGCGCCCGCGGTCGCGCGCGGCGGCCACATCCGCGTCGGGCTCGAAGATCTGCCCTGGGGCGCGACGACCAGCAACCGGCAGCTGGTCGAGGAGGCGGTGCGGCTGGTTCGCGCTGCCGGCGGGAAACCAGCAACCGCGGCGGAGGTGCGGGCGGCATTCGCGGCTCTCGACACGAAGAGATAGGCCTCATCGAGGTCTTCCCTGTGAGCCTCCCGTGTGTTATACAAAATGTATAACACACCTTGGACCGACGCTCATGAAGCTGGAAGTAAAGAAGATTGGCAATTCGACGGGTCTTATTCTGCCGCGTGATTTTCTCGCGCGCATGCGGCTCGAGCAGGGCGATGTCCTCTACGTCACTGAAATGGCTGACGGCAGTGTTCGTCTCAGTCCCTACGACCCCACCTTTGAAAAAGGGATGGAAGCCGCCGAAAAGCTCATGAAGCAGTATCGCAACGCGCTTGCCGAGCTGGCGAAGTGAGAGAGCCGACTTGGTTGTCGTACGAGCTCGTGATCGCCATCCACGAGCGGCAGCTGCGTGAGCATGGCGGACCGCCGGGATTGCGAGACCAAGGCGCTCTGGAGTCCGCACTCGATCGATCGAAGAATCGATGGGCATACGAAGGTGCGGATCTTGCTCAACTTGCGGCGGCCTACGCGTTCGGTATTGCCAAGAACCATCCATTCGTCGATGGAAACAAGCGGACAGCGCTGCTCACGCTCGGTACCTTTCTGGCGCTGAATAATATCGCCCTCACGGCCAGTGAGCCCGAAGCTGTCGTGATGATCCGCGGGCTCGCTGCCGGCGAAATCGATGAGACCGTGCTCGCACGCTGGATCGCCGACAACATGGCGGCATCTTGAAGCAGCGCGCTCGCTGGCGTTCCGCCGCAAAGACCCTATCTCATGTCCGCATGACCATCCTGGTTCTCCCGTGAGCGACGACGAACGCAACCGCTTCTCGGCCCGCGCGGCGCGCTATGCGCGCGTCGGGGCGAATGTGGGCAGCGTGGCCGCGAAATTTGCCGGCGCGCGGCTCTTCGGAATGACACTCGACCGCGGGCAGAACGCGGCCGAGCTGGCGGCGGCGCTGGGCGGGCTGAAGGGCCCGATCATGAAGGTCGCCCAGCTGATGGCGACGATCCCCGACGCGCTGCCGCCCGAATACGTCGCCGAGCTGCAGAAGCTGCAGAGCGAGGCGCCGCCCATGGGCTGGGCCTTCGTGAAGCGGCGCATGACCGCTGAGCTCGGCGCCGGCTGGTCGAGCCGGTTCGACAGCTTCGAGCATCAGCCGTCGGCCGCCGCCTCGCTCGGCCAGGTGCACCGCGCGGTCAGCCGCGACGGCAAGCCGCTCGCGTGCAAGCTCCAGTATCCGGACATGCAGTCGGCCGTGGAGGCCGACCTCAAGCAGCTCGAGTGGATCTTCGCGATCCATCGCCGGATGGATCCGGTGATCGACACCAGCGAGATCGCCAAGGAGATCTCGGCGCGCGTGCGCGAGGAGCTCGACTATCAGCGCGAGGCGAAGCATGTCGCGCTCTATCGGACGATGCTCGCGGACACTGACGCGATTCGTGTGCCGGAGGTGTGGCCCGAGCTCTCGACCGGTCGTCTACTGACCCTCGATTGGCTCGACGGCCGCAAGCTGCTCGAGCACAAGACCGCGGACCTCGCGACGCGCAACCGGATCGCCAGCGCGATGTTCACGGCCTGGTGGTTCCCGTTCAGCCGCTTCGGCACCATCCACGGCGATCCGCATCTCGGCAATTACACGGTGTTCGAGCGCGACGGCGCGCCGTCGGGCATCAACCTGCTCGACTACGGTTGCATCCGCATCTTTCCGGCGCGCTTCGTCGGCGGGGTGGTCGACCTCTATCACGGCCTGCAGCGCGAGGACCGCGACCTCATGGTGCACGCCTACGAGACCTGGGGCTTCAAGCGACTCACCACAGAGCTGATCGACATACTCAACATCTGGGCGCGCTTCATCTACGGCCCGCTCCTCGACGACCGCGAGCGCACAATCGCGGACGGCGTGAAGCCCGCCGAATACGGCCGGCGCCAAGCCTTCCAGGTGCATCAGGCCCTGAAGCAGCGCGGGCCCGTCACGGTGCCGCGGGAGTTCGTGTTCATGGACCGTGCCGCCATCGGCCTCGGCGGCGTGTTCCTGCACCTCGACGCCCGACTCAATTTCCACCGTCTGTTCAACGAGGCGATCGAGGACTTCGCGGTCGCGCGCGTGGCCGAGCGGCAGGCCGCGGCGCTGGCGGCGGTCGGCCTCGCGAACGCCGCCTGAGCGGTTTCGCCCGATCGACGGGCCCTTTCAGCCGATCATAGTTGGCGATAGATGCTTTCGGCGGGCCTCTCGCCGTTGCGGCCGGCTGCCAATTGGGGTAATTCCCGCGCAAGGCGATCTGGATGGAGGATAAGAATGGCCGACCACGGCGAAGTGCAGTACGCAACGGCGGAAGGCAACGATTACGCCGAGCACGAGAAGACCTACCGCTTGTTCATCACGCTGACCAAGTGGGTCTGTGGCGCCATTATCGTTCTCCTCATTGGGATGGCCTACTTCCTCACCTGACCTCAATCGAAGCGACGCCACGGCGGGACGGCCCGGGACCCGTCCGGGGCGAACGCCACGGTGGGACCGACCGCCGCGGAGGCTCTATGAAAGTTGCGATTCCGGCCGAAACCGACGCGGGCGAACCGCGCGTCGCTGCGACTCCCGAAACCGTCAAGAAGATGAAGGCGCTCGGCGTCGACGTGGTCATCGAGACCGGCGCCGGCGTGAAGTCCGGCGTGCTCGACGCCGACTACGAGGCCATGGGCGCAACCATCGCGCCGACCGCCGCCGAGGCGGTGCGCGAGGCCGACGTGGTGCTCAAGGTGCGCCGCCCGACCGCGGTGGAAGCCGAGGCTTACAAGCCGGGCGCGCTCGTCATCGCGATCATGGACCCTTATGGCAACGAGGCCGCGCTGGCGGCGCTCGCCAAGGCCAATGTCACCGCCTTCGCGATGGAGCTGATGCCGCGCATCACCCGCGCGCAGAGCATGGACGTGCTCTCGAGCCAGGCGAACCTTGCGGGCTATCGCGCCGTGATCGACGGCGCCGCCGAGTTCGGCCGCGCGCTGCCGATGATGATGACGGCGGCCGGCACCGTGACGGCGGCGCGGGTCTTCGTCATGGGCGCGGGCGTCGCGGGCCTGCAAGCGATCGCCACCGCGCGCCGGCTCGGCGCCATCGTCACGGCGACCGACGTGCGGCCCGCCGCCAAGGAGCAGGTCGAGAGCCTGGGCGCGAAGTTCGTCGCGGTCGAGGACGAGGAGTTCAAGCAGGCCGAGACCGCCGGCGGCTATGCCAAGGAAATGTCGAAAGAGTACCAGGCGAAGCAGGCCGCGCTGGTCGCCGAGCACATCAAGAAGCAGGACATTGTCATCACGACCGCGCTCATCCCGGGCCGGCCGGCGCCGCGGCTGATCTCGGCCGACATGGTGCGCTCCATGAAGCCGGGCTCGGTGATCGTCGATCTCGCGGTGGAGCGCGGCGGCAATGTCGAGCTCGCGCGGCCGGGCGAAGTCGCCGACGTGAACGGCGTGAAGATCGTCGGCCACCTCAACGTGCCGGGTCGCCTGGCGGCGACATCGTCGAGCCTCTACGCCAAGAACCTCTATACGTTCATCGAGACGCTGGTCGACAAGACCAGCAAGTCGCTCGCAGTGAAATGGGACGACGAGATCGTCAAGGCGACGATGCTCACCCGCGACGGCGCGGTCGTCCATCCGAACTTCCAGCCGAAATCAGCCGCCTGACGGAGACACTCATGGCGATGACGCTCCAGGAAGCCGTCGAAGCGGCACAAGCCGCCGCTGCGGCTGCGAAACAGCAGGCCGCGAATGCAGAGGCCTATGCGAACGCCGTCGCGGCGCTGGTCGCGACCGCGAGCCCCGCCGCGACCGGAACCGTGATCGACCCGTTCGTCTTCCGCCTCTCGATCTTCGTGCTCGCGGTGTTCGTCGGCTACTACGTGGTCTGGTCGGTGACGCCGGCGCTGCACACGCCGCTGATGTCGGTGACGAACGCGATCTCCTCGGTGATCGTGGTCGGCGCGCTTCTCGCGGTCAGCGTCTCGATCATCTCTTCGGATTTCGGCCCGATCTGGGCCAAGGTGCTCGGCTTCATCGCCCTGATCCTCGCCTCCGTGAACATCTTCGGCGGCTTTCTCGTCACCCAGCGCATGCTCGCCATGTACAAGAAAAAGAAGTGAGAGCGATCATGTGGGCTGAATTCTTCAATCCCAGCACCGTCGCGCTGCTCTATCTCGTCTCGGGCGTGCTGTTCATCCTGGCGCTGCGCGGGCTCTCGAGCCCTGAGACCAGCCGGCAGGGCAACATCTACGGCATGGTCGGCATGGCGATCGCCATCGTCACCACGCTTGCCTCGCATCCGCCGGCCGGCGTCTTCTCCTGGCTGCTCGTCATCGTCGGTCTCGCGATCGGCGGCGGCGCCGGCGCCGTGATCGCGCGGCGCGTGCCGATGACCGCGATGCCGGAGCTGGTCGCGGCGTTCCATTCGCTGGTCGGCATGGCCGCGGTGCTGGTGGCGGCCGGCGCGCTCTATGCGCCGCTCGCCTTCGACATCGGCACGGTCGGCAGCATCAAGAAGGCGAGCCTGGTCGAGATGGCGATCGGCGTCGCCATCGGCGCCATGACCTTCACGGGCTCGGTGATCGCGTTCCTCAAGCTCTCGGCCCGTATGAGCGGCGCGCCGATCCTGCTGCCGATGCGCCATGTCGTGAACCTGGCGCTGTTCATCGGCATGATCCTGCTCTGCGTCTGGTTCGTGCGGGCGGAGAGCTACACGGCGTTCTGGCTGCTCACCCTCGCGGCCTTCCTGTTCGGCGTGCTGATCATCATCCCGATCGGCGGCGCCGACATGCCGGTCGTGATCTCGATGCTCAACTCCTATTCGGGCTGGGCCGCGGCCGGCATCGGCTTCACGCTGGGCAATTCGGCGCTGATCATCACGGGCGCGCTGGTCGGCTCCTCGGGCGCGATCCTCTCCTACATCATGTGCAAGGGGATGAACCGCTCGTTCATCTCGGTGATCCTCGGCGGCTTCGGCGGCGAGGTCGCGGGCCCGGCGGGCGCTGCGGGCGAGCAGAAGCCCGTGAAGCTCGGCTCGGCGGACGACGCCGCCTACATCATGAAGAACGCCGGCAAGGTCATCATCGTGCCGGGTTACGGCATGGCGGTCGCGCAGGCGCAGCACGCGCTGCGCGAGATGGGCGACAAGCTCAAGGCCGAGGGCGTCGAGGTGAAATACGCGATCCATCCGGTCGCGGGCCGCATGCCGGGCCACATGAACGTGCTGCTCGCCGAGGCGAACGTGCCCTACGACGAGGTATTCGAGCTCGAGGACATCAACTCCGAGTTCGCGCAGGCGGACGTCGCCTATGTGATCGGCGCGAACGATGTCACCAACCCGGCCGCCGAGGAGGATCCGACCTCGCCGATCTACGGCATGCCCGTGCTGCAGGTCTGGAAGGCCGGCACCGTGATGTTCAACAAGCGCTCGCTCGCCTCCGGCTATGCCGGCATCGACAATCCGCTGTTCTATCGCGAGAACACGATGATGCTGCTCGGCGACGCGAAGAAGATGACCGAGGAGATCGGCAAGTCGCTGTAGGGCTACCGCACACTCCGTTCGTGCCCGCGCAAGCGGGCATCCAGGGCCACGTGTGGCGCGCTCGCCGTTCTGGGTCCCCGCTTTCGCGGGGACGAACGGAAGTCGATGCACTCGTGACTCGCCTCTTTATCCCGGCGCCTGTGTCGGATCCGTCGTCGGCTCCTCGTCCACATGGTTCGTGACGCCCATTCCGGGTGCCGCGATGGGCTGGCGCTCGATGCGGCGGCGGACGCGGGGCGGGTCGCCGCCCTGGTGCAGCTCGCGCAGGCGGTCGACGATCGTGGCGTCGGCATGGGTGATGCGCTGGGAGATGCGCACATAGTCGAGCCAGGTCGGCGTGTCGTAGCGCTCGGTCCAGAGCTCGGGATCGCCGAGATCGCGCAGCAAATGCCAGTGGCGCGCGCCGTCGCGGCGGCGGATGCGGCGGCGCTCGGCCATCAGGGCGAGGAACTCGCGCGTGTCCTCGGCGCGGATGCGATACTCGATGGTGACCACGATCGGTCCGCTGCGCGGCAGGATCTCGAGCCCGAGGCTCGGCTCCTTCCAGCGGTTGAGCGGCTCGAGATTGGTGTCCTCGTTGTCGGGCAAGGGCCAGCGCAGGCCGACCAGCACAGCCGCGAAGTGGATCAATGCGGAGATCGCCAGCGCCTCGCTCAGTCCGAACAGCTCGGTCAGCAGGCCCCAGTTCCAGCTCCCCACCGCCATGCCGCCGAAGGCCGCGGTCTGATACAGCGCGAGCGTGCGGCCGACCACCCAGCGCGGCGACGACACCTGCACCGCGATGTTGAACGAGGAGAGCGCCAGCACCCAGCAGGCGCCGGCGAGCGCGGTCGCGAGCATCGTTACGGGAGTCCAGGCGCTGTAGGCCGCGACGAGCGCCGCGATCGCAAAGCCGAGGAACGAGAGGCGCACCAGCCCCTCGGTACCCAGCTTGTAGCGGACGCGTGCGCTCGAGAGGCCGCCGCCGATCGCGCCGAGGCCGAAGGCGCCGAGCAGCAGGCCGAAGGTCACCGGACCGCCGCCGACGAGATCGCGCGCGATCAGCGGCATCAGTGCCTGCAATGCGCCGCCCGCGAAGCCGAACACGCCGGCGCGAAACAGGACCGCGCGGATCGCGGGCGACATGGCGACGAAGCGCAGCCCCGCGCGCATGGCCGAGCCGAGCGGCTCCGGTGGCAGCACGCGCTCCTGGCGTTGCGGCTTCCAGCCCAGCAGCACGAAGATGATGGCGACGTAGCTCAAGGCGTTCGCTGCAAAGGCCGCCGCGGCGCCGGCCGCCGCAACGATCGTTCCGCCCAGCGCGGGCCCGACGCTGCGCGCGATGTTCATGCCGACGCTGTTGAGTGCGATCGCCTGCGGCAGATCCTGGCGCGGGACCATGTCCCGCACCGAGGACTGCCAGGCCGGGTTGTTGAGCGCGAGGCCGCAGCCGATCAGGAACGTGAAGGTCAGCAGGCTCCACGGCGCGATCAGGCCCAGGAAAGCGCAGATCGTCAGCAGCACCGAGGCCGTGATCATGAAGAGCTGCGCCACCAGCATCACGGTGCGCTTCTCGTAATTGTCCGCGATGGCGCCGGAGGCCAGCGAGAAGAGCATGATCGGCAGCGTGGTCGAGGATTGCACCAGCGCGACCAGACCGGCCGAATGCGTCAGCGAGGTCATCAGCCAGGCCGCGCCCACGGCCTGGATCAGCCCGCCGAAGTTGGAGATGAGGTTGGCGACCCAGACCGCGCGGAAAAGCCCGTTCCGGAACGGTGAGAAGGCGCCGGCCGGGAGGTTCTGATCGAGCGTAACGGCAGCCTCCCGCGACAGCAGGCCGAACAGGGCTGGAAGCCGCTTCGGCTGTGCGGCTCAAGGATGAGCCGAACCTACACAGCAGACATGCGATGGCAAGCCGATGTGCCGACGGCAACCGGGTTCAACCCACGCGATCTCGGGGTGTTCCGTATTCGGAGAGTGTCAGCTGTCGCTCAACAGACCGGCGATCACGTCGACCACGACCTCCACGACGTCGCCGACAATGCCACCGTCGTCGGAATCCTCGGCAGGCTCCGGCTTCTTGCGCCTCGCCTCCTGCTGCGCGGCCTCGGCCGCGGCATCGGCGTTTTCGGGGCTGATGACGGGAACGGTCTGGCGTGGCATGGATCTCCCCGCTGGGCCTGCGTGTCGTTGGTCGCCGGTCCGGTTCCTCAGGTTCATTCAGCCCACGTCATGACGGCTCTCAAGAGCATCCTGCTGATCCTGGTGCTGGGCTACGGCGCGCTGCTCGCGCTGATGTATGTGGCGCAGCGCTCGCTGATGTACTTCCCGGATACGCTGCGCGTGCCGCCGGCCGATGCGGGTCTGCCGCAGGCCGAAGAGGTGGAGTTGCGCACCGCCGACGGCGCGACCGTGATCGCGTGGCACATGCCGCCGCGCGAGGGCGCGCCCGTGGTGCTCTACTTCCAGGGCAATGGCGGCGCCATTCGTCATCGCGTGCACGTGTTCGACAAGCTCCGCGCGCGCGGCCTCGGCCTCGTCGCGCTCAGCTATCGCGGCTATGGCGGATCGAGCGGGTCGCCGAGCGAGGAGGGGCTGATCGCGGATGCGCGCGCGGCCTACGACTTCGCGGCCGCGCGCTATCCGGCCGAGCGGATCGTGCTGTGGGGCGAGTCGCTCGGCAGCGCGGTGGCGGTGGCGCTCGCGGCCGCGCGGCCGGTGGCGCGGATCGCATTACAGGCGCCGTTCAGCTCGGCCGCGGACGTGGGCGCCGCGCATTATCCGTTTCTGCCGGTGCGCTGGCTGATCAAGGATCCGTTTCGCTCGGACGCGCGCATCGGCCGGATCACCGTGCCCGTGCTGATCGTGCACGGCGAGCGCGACGGCGTGGTGCCGATCCGCTTCGGCGAGCGGCTCTATGCGCAGGCGCGCGAGCCGAAACGTTTCGTGCGGCTGCCGGGCGCGAACCATAACGACCTCGACGCGTTCGGCGCGAGCGAGATCATCCTCGATTTCCTGGCCGGCCGGTGATCGGGTCGTATTCCGTCTTGCCAGCGGTGCGGATCCGCTGCACCTAGCGTGCGGGATCAACCGAGACGTAGGGCGGGACAGGATGCTGCTGAAGAACAAGACAGCCGTCATTTCGGGCGCTGCCAGCCGGCGCGGCATCGGGCTCGCGACGGCGCGGCTGTTCGCCGAGCAGGGCGCGCGCGTGGCAATCCTCGACATCGACGGCAAGGCAGCGGTGGCGGCCGCGTCCGAGCTGGGCGCAGGGCATCTCGGCGCACGCTGCGACGTGACCGACGCGGAGAGTTGCCGGACCGCGATCGGAACGGTGCTCGATGACTTCGGCAGCATCGACATCCTGATCAACAATGCGGGCGTCACGCAGCCGGTGCGGATCATGGAGATCGACGCCGCGAGCTGGGACCGCATCCTCGACGTCAACCTGCGCGGCGTTCTCAACCTCTCGCAGGCCGTGATCCCGCAGATGCGCGCGCGCAAGAGCGGCGCGATCGTCTGCATGTCCTCGGTCTCGGCGCAACGCGGGGGCGGGATCTTCGGCGGGCCGCACTATTCGGCCGCGAAAGCCGGCGTGCTCGGCCTCGCCAAAGCGATGGCGCGCGAGCTCGGGCCTGACGGCATCCGCGTCAACTGCATCACGCCGGGGCTGATCCAGACCGACATCACGGGCGACAAGCTCACCGACGCGATGCGCGCCGAGATCATCAAGGGCATTCCCCTCGGCCGTCTCGGCGAGGCCACGGACGTCGCGGGCGCCTATCTGTTCCTTGCCTCCGATCTCTCGCGCTACATCACGGGCGCCGTCATCGACGTGAACGGGGGCATGCTGATCCATGGCTGACGCCATCCCCAACAAGAGCCTCGCGGATCGCGCCTATTACATCCGGCGCAATGCGGTGCGCATGGGCGAGGTGCAGGGGCAGGGCTATATCGCGCAGGCGCTCGATATCGCGGACGTGCTCGCGGTCGCCTACTTCCACGCGATGCGGTATCGCGCGGACGATCCCGAATGGGAGGGGCGCGACCGCTTCCTGCTCTCGAACGGTCACTACGCGATCGCGCTCTACGCGGCGCTGATCGAAGCCGGGATCATCCCGGAAACCGAGCTCGAGACCTATGGCAGCGACGACAGCCGGCTGCCGATGTCCGGGATGGCGTCCTACACGCCCGGCATGGAGATGTCGGGCGGATCGCTCGGTCTCGGCCTGAGCATCGCGGTCGGCATGGCACTCGGGCTCAAGCGCAAACGCTCGGACGCGCGCGTCTACATGCTGTTCTCGGACGGCGAGCTCAACGAGGGCTCGGTCTGGGAAGCCATCATGTCAGCCGCGCATTACGGGCTCGACAACCTGATCGCCATCATCGACGTGAACAACCAGCAGGCGGACGGGCCCTCGCGGCAAGTCATGGGCTTCGAGCCGCTCGCCGACAAGCTCACGGCCTTCGGCTGGTTCGCGCAGCGCGTCGATGGCAACGACCTCGCCGCAGTGGTGGCGGCCTTCGACGCCGCCAAGGCCGATGCCGCGCGGCGGCCGCGCATGATCATCGCGGATACCCTGATGGGGAAGGGCGTCCCGTTCCTCGAGAGCCGCGAGAAGAGCCACTTCATTCGCGTCGAGGCGAATGAATGGCAACTCGCGCTGGACGCGCTCGACGCGGGGAGGCGGGCATGACGGCCCCTGGCAAACCGCGCCTGACCACCTCGGCCATGATCGCCTCGATCGCGGCCGAGGGACAGAAGACCGCGCCGGCGCCGTTCGGGCATGCGCTGGTCGAGCTCGCGCGCACGCGCGAGGATGTCATCGGCATGACGGCCGACCTCGGCAAGTACACCGATCTGCACGTGTTCGCGGCCGCGTTCCCGGACCGCTATTACCAGATGGGCATGGCCGAGCAGCTTCTGTTCGGCGCTGCCTCCGGCCTCGCGGCCGAGGGCTTCATGCCCTTCGCGACAACTTATGCGGTGTTCGCGTCGCGCCGCGCCTACGACTTCATCCATCAGACGATCGCGGAAGAGAACCGCAACGTGAAGATCGCCTGCGCGCTGCCGGGCCTGACCTCGGGCTATGGCCCGAGCCACCAGGCGGCCGAGGACCTCGCGCTGTTCCGCGCCATGCCGAACATGGTGGTGATCGATCCCTGCGATGCGCACGAGATCTCCCAGGTCGTGCCCGCGCTCGCGGCGCATCGCGGGCCCGCCTATATGCGGCTGCTGCGCGGCCAGGTGCCGGTCGTGCTCGACGCCTACGACTATCGGTTCGAGCTCGGCAAGGCGAAGCTGCTGCGCGACGGCGCCGAGGTGCTGATCGTCGCATCGGGCCTGATGACCATGCGGGCGCTGGAGACTGCAGAGTTGCTCACGGCCGACAGTATCAGCGTCGCGGTGCTGCACACGCCTACGATCAAGCCGCTCGACGAGGAGACGATCCTGCGGATGGCTGGCAAGCCCGGCCGCCTCGTAGTCGTGGCCGAGAACCACACCGAGATCGGCGGGCTCGGTGAAGCGGTTGCCGGGGCGATGCTGCGCAACGACGTCCGCCCCGCGCGCTTCCGCCAGATCGCGCTGCCTGACGCATTCCTGGAGGCCGGCGCGCTGCCGACGCTGCACGAGCGCTACGGCATCTCGGCCGCCGCGATGGCCCGGCGGATCAAGGAATGGCTTGCCTGACGCGGATGCAGGGCACCTGGGGTTGATTTTTCTGGTTTACAGAAAACAAGCCTCTTGCCTTCGGCGCGAAGGCGCGCATACTCGCGTCACTCCTGCTCATGAGGGGCGTCTTCCGGAATCGCCGCGACGGAGCAGGAGACGGCCGCAGCAGTTCCGGTCTGATCAGACGGAGCATGCCGGCTGTGGTGGAGCGCCTAGAGGCGCAGGGGTCCTCGGCTCTAATAGGGACCCCGGGCGGCGCCGGCAATAATAGCGCAGCCCTGGTCGGAGAAAGCCCGGCCACGTCTCGGGATTAGCACACCTGGGACAACAAGCCCGCTCGGCACAAAAGCGGGCTGGCGCCTCTCGGCGCTCCATCCCCCTCGGGGGAGAAACGGCCGCAAAGCTCCGGGCGCGCAGCGCCGCGGAGATGAACGCGCTTTCTTCGTAGGGGTGTGCTCGGTCGGCCGAGGCGTTCGTAGTGTGCTCAGGCGCTCATTCCGCCGAGCGCCCCCCGGGGGACTGGCGGGCCCC
>JAEYAU010000293.1 GCA_023404705.1 Pseudomonadota bacterium | reverse complement strand
CGCCCGCATAGCCCGCGAGCTTGAGGCCGAACGGCTGCGGCAACGCGTGTTGCAGCCAGGTGCGGCCGACCTGCGGCGTCGCGCGATGCCGCTCGGCGGCGGCCGTGAAGCCCTTGATGGCGCGGTCGAGGTCGGCCGCCAGCGCGTCGAAGCCCGCGCGCAGCATCAGCACCGTGGCGGTGTCGACGATGTCCTGGCTGGTCGCGCCCCAGTGCACGAAGCCGGCCGCGGCCTCGTCATGCTTCTTCACCTCGGCGGTGAGCATCTTGACGAAGGGGATCGCGACGACGCCCGAGGACGCCGCGGCTTCGCCGAGTTTCACCGCATCGAAAAGCTCCGCCCGGCAGGCCCGCTCGATCGGTGCCACGGCGCTCTGCGGAATGACGCCGACCGCACCTTCCGCGCGGGCAAGGGCCGCCTCGACGTCGAGCATCCGCTGCAGCTGCGCGCCATCATTGACGATCGCGCGCATGGCGCCGCTCGAGAACAGCGGGCCGAGAAGGGCGGAGGGGGCGAGCGGATCTGTCATGCGGGTTGCGAAGCAATATCTCCGGACGTGCGTCACGCCAACCTAAATTGGGCTCTTTTGCTGGCGCATGATCTGATCCGAAAACCGGTTTCCACTTTTCGGGATCATGCGCTAAAGCCCGGGGAGCAAGCGAAAGGGGTCGACCATGGCCATGACGATGAACGGAGAGGTCCAGCTCCCGGCGCAGCAGGAGGTGGTGTGGGCCAAGCTCAACGACGCCGAGACCCTGAAGTCCTGCATCCCGGGCTGCGAGACCCTCGACAAGGTATCGGACACCGAATTCCAGGCCGTCGCGGTCGTGAAGATCGGCCCCGTGAAGGCGCGCTGGAAGGGCAAGGTGAAGCTCACCGATCTGGACCCGCCGAACGGCTACCGGATCTCGGGCGAAGGCGAGGGCGGCGTGGCGGGGTTCGCCAAGGGCGGCGCCACGGTTGCGCTGGCGCCGAATGAGGGCGGCACGCTGATGACCTACAACGTAGAAGCGCAGATCGGCGGCAAGCTGGCCCAGCTCGGCCAGCGCCTGGTCAACGGCGCGGCCAAGAAGATGGCCGACGATTTTTTCGCAAACTTCGCCAAAGCCGTGTCCCCGGCGGTCTGATCGCGGAAATATCAGGCTTCGGGGCCTGTTCCGCGCCGGAACTCCCTTGACCGCCGCCACGCGGCGGGTTCAGACTTGTTCTCGTTCGAAACAGTGAAACCCAAGCGAAATCGTCACGAATTCGCGTTGCAACGCCGCAGCGTTTTGCTTGTGGCGCAAAAAAGCGGCCCTTCGGCCGGATTTTCGAGGAGGAGCTCATGCCCGCCGTGTCCATGACGGTGAACGGGAAACCTGCCACCGCCGATGTCGAGCCGCGCACCCTGCTGGTGCAATTCCTGCGGGAGAACCTGCGCCTGACCGGCACCCATGTGGGCTGCGACACCTCTCAGTGCGGCGCCTGCGTGGTGCACGTGAACGGCCGCGCCGTGAAGTCCTGCACCATGCTCGCGATCCAGGCCGAGGGCGCCAACGTGACGACCATCGAGGGGCTCGCCAATGGCGCCCAGCTCCATCCGATGCAGGAAGCCTTCCGCGAGCATCACGGCCTGCAGTGCGGCTTCTGCACGCCCGGCATGATCATGACCGCGGTCGACATGGTGAACCGCAAGGGCAACGCCCTCGAGGACCGCACCATTCGCGAGGAGCTCGAAGGCAACATCTGCCGGTGCACCGGCTACCACAATATCGTCAAGGCCATTGCGGCCGGAGCCAAGTCCATGGGCACGGGCGGCGCCCAAAAAGCCGCTGAATAAAAAACAAAAACGTTCCCAGGGAGGTACGCCATGAGCGCGACCGGGATCGGCGCGGCGGTCCGCCGCAAGGAAGACTTCAGGTTCATTACCGGAAAAGGCCAATACACCGACGATCTGACGCGGCCCGGACAGACCTACATCACCTTCGTCCGCTCGCCGCACGCGCACGCGAAGATCAAGAACATCGACTCCAGCGCCGCGAAGAGCATGCCGGGCGTGGTGGCGGTGCTCACGGGCGCCGAGCTCGCGGGCGACAAGGTCGGCAACCTGATTTGCGGCTGGGCGATCACGTCGAAGGACGGCTCGCCGATGAACATGGCGCCGCATCCGGCGATCGCGGTCGGCAAGGCGAACCATGTGGGCGATCCGGTCGCCGTGGTCATCGCCGAGACGCAGGCGCAGGCGAAGGACGCGGCCGAGAAGGTCGCGGTCGACTACGAGGTGCTGACCGCGGTGGTCGATCCCGCCAAGGCGCAAGGCGCCGGCGCGCCGCAGATCCACGAGGTCGCGCCGAAGAACACGATCTATCAGTGGCACCTCGGCGATCAGAAGGCGGTGGAAGCCGCGTTCAAGTCGGCGAACCACGTCACGAAGCTCGACATCATCAACAATCGGCTGGTGCCGAACGCGATGGAGCCGCGCGCCGCGATTGCGGAATACGATGCCGGCAACGACAGCCTGACGCTCTGGAACACGACGCAGAACCCGCACGTGGCGCGCCTCGTGATCGCGGCCTTCGTCGGCATCGCGCCGGAGCACAAGCTGCGCGTGATCGCGCCGGATGTCGGCGGCGGCTTCGGCTCGAAGATCTTCATCTATCCGGAAGAAGTCGTCTGCCTCTGGGCGGCGCGCAAGGTGAACCGGCCCGTGAAGTGGGTGTCGGAGCGCACCGAAGCCTTCGTCGCGGACGCGCATGGCCGTGATCACGTCACGCATGCCGAGATGGCCTTCGACGCCGAGGGCAAGATCCTGGCGCTGCGCGCGAAGACGATCGCGAATCTCGGCGCCTATATGTCGACCTTCTCGTCCTCGGTGCCGACCTATCTCTATGCGACGCTGCTCTCGGGGCAATACGCGATCCCGAGCATCTATTGCGAGGTCGACGCGGTCTACACCAACACGGTGCCGGTCGATGCCTATCGTGGCGCCGGACGGCCGGAGGCGACATTCGTCGTCGAGCGGCTGGTGGAAGTCGGCGCGCGCGAGATGAGCATCGATCCGACGGACCTGCGCAAGCGCAACTTCATCAAGAGCTTCCCGCACCAGACGCCGGTGATCATGGCGTACGACGCGGGCGACTATAACGCTTCGCTGAAGAAGGCGATGGAGCTCGCCGACGTGAAGGGCTTCGGCAAGCGCAAACGCGAGTCGGCGCGGAACGGCAAGCTGCGCGGGCTCGGCTACTCGACCTATATCGAGGCCTGCGGCATCGCGCCGAGCCAGGCGGTCGGCTCGCTCGGTGCGGGCGTCGGCCTCTGGGAATCGGCCGAGGTTCGCGTCAATCCGACCGGCTCGGTCGAGGTGCTCACCGGCGCGCATCAGCACGGGCAGGGGCACGAGACCACGTTCGCGCAAGTCGTGTCGGAGCGGCTCGGCATTCCGATCGAGAACGTCTCGATCGTGCATGGCGACACCGACAAGGTGCAGTTCGGCATGGGCACTTATGGCTCGCGCTCCGGCGCGGTCGGCATCTCGGCGATCGTGAAGGCGCTCGACAAGGTGGAGGCGAAGGCCAAGAAGGTCGCCTCGCACATGCTCGAGGCCGCCGAGGCCGACATCGTCTTCGAGAACGGCCAGTTCAAGGTGGCCGGCACCGACAAGGCGGCGGGCTTCGGCGAGGTGGCGCTCAACGCCTATATCGCCCACAAGTTCTCGGGTCAGGATCTCGAGCCCGGCCTGAAGGAAGGCTCGTTCTACGATCCGACCAACTTCACCTTCCCGGCGGGCTGCCACATCTGCGAGGTCGAGGTCGACCAGGAGACGGGCAAGACCGAGATCGTCGCCTGGACCGCGGTCGACGACTTCGGGCAGGTGATCAATCCGATGATCGTCGAAGGTCAGGTGCACGGCGGCATCGCGCAAGGCGTCGGCCAGGCGCTGCTCGAGCACACCGTCTACGACAAGGACGGGCAGCTCGTGACCGGCTCGTATATGGACTACACCATGCCGCGCGCCGAGGACCTGCCGTCGTTGAAGGTCGACACCACGGAAACCAAGGCGCCGTCCAATCCGCTCGGCATCAAGGGCTGCGGCGAGGCGGGCGCCATCGCGGCGCCGGCCGCCGTGATCAATGCGATCACGGATGCGCTCGGCACCGAGGAGATCACGATGCCGGCGACGCCCGCCTCGGTGTGGGCCGCGCTGCAGAAGGTCAATC
This sequence comes from Pseudomonadota bacterium, assembly GCA_023404705.1. Classification (GTDB taxonomy): domain Bacteria; phylum Pseudomonadota; class Alphaproteobacteria; order Rhizobiales; family Xanthobacteraceae; genus FEB-22. The sequence goes on along the minus strand of JAEYAU010000293.1, from coordinate 25,135 downwards.
AGAGCCGCAAGGCGGCCGAGTAGGGAGCTGATCGATGTACGCTTTCACCTATCATCGTCCGACCGGGTTGCGGCAGGCGAGCAACATGCTCGGCAAGCTCGAGGACGCGAAGATTCTCGCGGGCGGGCAGACGCTGCTGCCGACCATGAAGCAGCGGCTCGCGAGCCCTGCGAATCTCGTCGATCTCTGCAAGGTCGAGGGGCTGAACGGGATCGAGCTGAAGGGGCGCTCGCTCGTCATCGGCGCGACCACCACGCATGCGGAGGTCGCCAACTCGCTGGTCGTGCAGCAGGCGATCCCGGCGCTGGCGCATCTCGCGTCGGTGATCGGCGATCCGGCGGTGCGCCATATGGGCACGCTCGGCGGCTCGATCGCCAACAACGATCCGAACTCGGACTATCCGGCGGCCTGTCTCGGGCTCGGCGCCACCATCACCACGACCAAGCGCCGCATCGAGGCGGACGAGTTCTTCAAGGGGCTGTTCGAGACCGCGCTGGAGGCGGACGAGATCATCACCAAGGTCTCGTTCCCGGTGCCGAAGAAGGCGGCCTACGAGAAGTTCCGCAATCCGGCCTCGCGCTTCGCGCTGGTCGGCGTGTTCGTCGCCAAGCGCTCGTCCGAGATCCGCGTCGCCGTGACAGGCGCGGGCGCGAGCGGCGTCTTCCGCGTGCCGAGCTTCGAGGAGGCGCTGAAGAAGCGCTTCGCCGCGAAGTCGCTGGAAGGGCTGACGATCCCGGCGACCGGGCTCAACAGCGACATCCACGGCAGCGCCGAATATCGCGCGCATCTCGTCGGCGTGATGGCGCGCCGCGCGGTGGCGGCCGCGGGCTGATGATCTTCTACTCTGCAGAGTGTGGAGGCCCGGTGCGATCGCGCCGGGCCTCTTTCATTTCGCGGTGTGCTTCAGGCGCTGCGCGAAGAACGCCAGGATCTCGTCGCGCGCCGCGATCGTGGGCTGGCCCGCCGCGTCGATGAGGTGCTGGGTCACGACGCTGTGCGGATAGTTGACGAATTTCGCGAAGAAGGGGGACACGTCCGTGTTGGCGGCACTGTCCGGCAGCTCGCGGGCGACGAAGCGGTCGCCGAGCGCAGCCGCGTAGGCCGCGAAGCGCTCGGCGCGGCAGATCTTGTCGCCCGCGAAGCGATAGGCGAGCACTGTGAGGTCATCGCGATCGAGCCTTTCGCGCACGGCGGCGAGATCCTCGGTCGCGATCTCGAGACCGGCGGGATCCTTGAGCGGCAGTGAGGGCTGCGCGAGCACCGGCGCCAACATCGACGGCTCCAGCATCATGGTGAGCGCGAAATTCCCCGTGAAGCACATGCCGATGGCGCCGACGCCGGGGCCGCCGCACTCCTGATGGGCGAGCCGGGCGAGGGCGCGCAGCCAGAGCGTCACCGGGCTCGTCTTGTTGCCCGCGAGGGCGTGGAATTCGGCGCTGATGCAGGCGCGCTGGAAGACAGCGGCGCCTTCCTCGCCGCCCGGCACCGCGCCGTCGCGGCCGAACAGCGAGGGCATGAACACCGTGAAGCCGGCGTCGCGCACCCAGCGCGCGAAGCGCGCCACCTGCGGGCTGATGCCCGGCATCTCGTGCATCACGATGACGGCGGGGCCGGAGCCCGCGACGTAGACGCGCTTGGTCGCGCCTTCGAGGGTGATCTCGCGTGCCGCGAAATCCTCGAGCGGGTCATCCTGGTTCATGCTGCGCGCCGGCATCGCGTCCTCTCTGAGTTCTAAAACTGGACTCAGGCTAGCGGGCTGGCTCCAGAATTGCAACTCAGCTAGAAGGGGCCATGACCGAGAAACCGCCCGTTCGCCGCTCGCCCGTGCCGCTGCGGCTCTGCAACCTCGCCCGAAGCTTCGAGCTGATCGGCGACCGCTGGACGCTGCTGATCCTGCGCTCGGCGCTGTACGGCGTGCGTCGCTTCGACGATTTCCAGGCCGATCTCGATGTGCCGCGCAGCGTGCTGAGCAACCGCCTCGCCGGCCTGGTCGAGAGCGGCATCATGGAGCGCCGCGAATATCGCGAGGAGGGGCAGCGCGCGCGGGTCGAATATCCGCTGACCCGCATGGGCTACGCCCTCGGCCTGCCGTTCATGGCGATGACCGAGTGGGGCGACGCCTGGCTCGGGGAGCCGCCGTCGCCGGCGTCGCTGCGCACCAAAACGGGCGGCCGGAAGGTCACGGTCGCCTTCGTGGACGACCGCGGCAGGGCCGTGATGCCCGCGGAGGTCGAGACCGTGATCGACACCAAGGCCGTGAAAGCGGCGCAGCGGAAGGCACCCGCAGTCAAACATTCCTGATGCGCCCGAAGAAGGGTTGGGAGGCGCGCCCTTCGGCCCTATATTGCGGCTGAGTTCCCCTCAATTCAGCGATTGTTTTCACGTGCCGCAAACAAACCCTGCTTCCATCGACGACACTCTCAGCCTGCTCGCCCGTGCCAATTACCTCGCCGACCGGTCGCTCGCGACCGTGCTGTTCCTCGCGCTGCGCATGGGGCGGCCGCTGTTCCTCGAAGGGGAGGCAGGTGTCGGCAAGACCGAGATCGCCAAGGTGCTCAGCCAGACGCTCGGGCGGCGGCTGATCCGGCTGCAATGTTACGAGGGGCTCGACGTCTCGGCCGCGGTCTATGAGTGGAACTATGCGGCGCAGATGATCAACATCCGCCTCGCCGAGGTGGAGGGCGGCGCCGACCGGGCGCGGCTCTCGCACGACGTGTTCTCGGAGCAGTTCCTGATCAAGCGGCCGCTGTTGCAGGCGCTCGAGCCCGACACGGCGGGCGCGCCGGTGCTGCTGATCGACGAACTCGACCGCACCGATGAGGCGTTCGAGGCATTCCTGCTCGAAGTGCTCGCCGACTTCCAGGTGACGATCCCGGAGCTGGGCACCGTGAAGGCGCCGGCGCCGCCGATCGTGATCATCACCTCGAACCGCACGCGCGAGATCCACGACGCGCTCAAGCGCCGCTGCCTCTATCACTGGGTCGGCTATCCGACCGCGGCGCGCGAGCTCGAGATCGTGCGCACCAAGGTGCCGGGCATCGCCAAGAAGCTCTCGGCCGAGATCGTTGCCTTCGTGCAGGCGCTGCGCAAGGAGGACCTGTTCAAGTCGCCCGGCGTCGCCGAGACGCTCGACTGGGCGAGCGCGCTCTCCGAGCTCGACGTGGTGGCGCTCGATCCCGCCACCGTCTCCGACACGCTCGGCGTGCTGCTCAAGTATCAGGACGACATCGCGCGCATCGAGGGCACGAAGGCGAAGGAGCTCATCGATCAGGTGCGCGCCGAGCTTCGCGCCGCGGAGTAAGTGATGGCCGAACCCGCCGGACGCACCTTGAACGAAGGAAGGCTTGCCGAGAACATCGTCTACTTCGCGCGCGCGCTGCGCGCGGCGGGGATTCCGGTCGGGCCGGGTGCGATCATGGACGCGCTCGCGGCCGTGGATGCGGCCGGCGTCGGCACGCGCGAAGACTTCTACTGGACGCTGCACGCCGTGTTCGTGAAGCGGCACGAGCACAGCATCCTGTTCGACCAGGCGTTCCGCCTGTTTTTCCGCAAGCGCGCGTTCCTCGACAAGCTGATCGCCATGATGGCGCCGCAGGCGCCGGCGCCCGCGCCGGATGCGCCGAAGGCCGGCGCGCAGCGCGTGCAGGAGGCGCTGTTCGCCGGCATGCAGAACAAGCTGCAGCCGGAGGAGCGCGAGGTCGAGATCGATGCGCGGCTGACGGTCTCCGACACCGAACTGCTGCAGCGGAAGGATTTCGCGCAAATGAGCGCGGTCGAGATCGCGCAGGCCAAGCAGGCGATCGCGCGGCTGATGCTCTCGCTCGACGAGGTGCGCACGCGCCGGCTGGCGCCGCACCGGCACGGCCATATCGTCGACATCCGCCGCACGCTGCGCGCGAGCCTGAAGGCAGGCGGCGATATCATCGATCTGAAATATCTCGGGCCGCGCACCAAGCAGCCGCCGATCGTGGCGCTGCTCGATATCTCGGGCTCGATGAGCCAGTACACGCGCATCTTCCTGCATTTCCTCCACGCCGTGACGGACGCACGCAAGCGCGTGCACTCGTTCCTGTTCGGCACGCGGCTGACCAACATCTCGCGGGCGCTGCGCGCCAAGGATCCGGACGAGGCGCTGGAGGCGTGCTCGGCGAGCGTGCTCGACTGGTCGGGCGGCACGCGCATCGCGACCTCGCTCGCGGTGTTCAATAAGCTCTGGGCGCGGCGCGTGCTCGGCCAGGGCGCGATCGTGCTCTTGATCACCGACGGCCTCGAACGCGATCCGGATGACCGGCTCGCCTTCGAGATCGACCGGCTGCACCGCTCGTGCCGCCGGCTGATCTGGCTCAATCCGCTGCTGCGCTTCGACGGCTTCGAGGCCAAGGCCAAGGGCATCCGCACGATGCTGCCGCATGTCGACGAATTCCGCCCGGTGCACAATCTCGACTCCATGGCGGAACTGGTGCACGCGCTCTCGCACCACGGCGTGCGCGGCGGCGATCCGCGGGAGTGGTTGCGCAAGGTCGCGTGATGATTAGGTTTGGATGAGAGACGGAGGTGCCGATGCTGGCCCGTGACGAGGACATCCTGAAATCCGCCGAGGCGTGGCGCCGCGAAGGGCGCGGTGTCGCGCTCGCCACCGTGATCGAGACCTGGGGCTCGGCGCCGCGGCCGGTCGGCTCCAACCTGGTGATCGACGACCAGGGCAACTTTCTCGGCTCGGTCTCGGGCGGCTGCGTCGAAGGCGCCGTGGTCACCGAGGCGCTGGAGGTGATCGAGAGCGGCAAGTCGCGCACGCTCGAGTTCGGCGTCGCCGACGAGACGGCGTGGCGCGTGGGACTCTCCTGCGGCGGCACGATCCGCGTGTTCGTCGAGAAGGTGGATTGAAGTTGACCCATACTCCGTTCGTGCCCGCGAAAGCGGGCACCCAGGGGCCGGGCGGCACTGCCTCGCCATTCTGGGTCCCCCGCTTTCGCGGGGACGAACGGTCATGACGTGAGGCGCGCGTGAAGCTTGAAATTCTGAAAGCCGTGAACGAAGAGCGCGCCGCGCGGCGCGCCGTGATCGTCGTCACCGACGTCGCGAGTGGGGCGCAACGGCTCGTCAAGGCGGCGGAAATCGCGAATGATCCGCTGCGCGACGTGCTCGCCGAGCGGCTGCGCAGCGGCAAGAGTGGTGTCGCCGAGACGAGCGAAGGCCAGGTCTTCCTCACGGTCTACCTGCCGCCGACCAAGCTCGTGATCACGGGCGCGGTGCATATCAGCCAGGCCTTGGCGCCGATCGCGGCGCTGCTCGGCTACGACGTGACGATCGTCGATCCGCGCACCGCTTTCGCCAGCCCCGAGCGTTTTCCCGACGTGCAGGTGATCGCCGAGTGGCCCGACAAGGCGCTGCCGCTCCTCGGCATCGATCGCTACACGGCCTTCGTCGCGCTTACCCACGATCCGAAGATCGACGATCCGGCGCTCACGCACGCGCTCGCGCGCGACTGCTTCTATATCGGCGCACTCGGGTCGAAGAAGACGCATGCTCGCCGCATCGAGCGGCTGAAGTCGCAGGGGCTGAGCGACGCGCAGCTCGCGCGCATCCATGCGCCGATCGGTCTCGCCATCGGCGCGGTCTCGCCCTCCGAGATCGCGGTGGCGATCATGGGCGAGATCACGGCGCGGCTGCGCCTGCCGGAGAAAGCGTCATGAGATTCGGCCCCGTCGCGCCGCGCGACGCCGAAGGCGCGGTCGCGGTGCACTCGATCCGCAAGGGCGAACTGGTGCTCAAGAAGGGCACGCTGATCGGCGAGCGCGAGATCGCGGCGCTGGAAGCGGCCGGCATCGACGAGATCGTCGTGGCGCGCGTCGAGGCCGGCGACGTGTCCGAGGACACCTCGGCCGCCGAGATCGCGGCGGCGGTTGCGGGCGAGGGCGTGCGCGTCGATCGCGCCTTCACGGGACGCTGCAATCTTTTCGCCGAGGAAGGCGGCGTCCTCGTCGTCGACAAGGACGCGATCGACCGCCTCAACGAAGTCGATCCCGCGATCACCTTCGCGACGCTGCCGGCTTACGCGCCGGTGGTCGCCGGCAAGATGATCGCGACCGTCAAGATCATCCCGTTCGCGGTGGACCGCGCCGCGCACGAGGCCGCGCTGAAAGTGGTGCGCGCCACGGCGCCGCTGGTGCGGGTGGCGCCGTTCCGCGTGAAGAAGGTCGGCGTGATCTCGACGCTGCTGCCCGGCCTTGCCGACAAGGTGATCGACAAGACGTTGCGCGTGACCCTGGACCGGCTGGCGCCCGCGGGTGCGAGCATCGTCGCCGAGCGGCGCGTGCCGCACGATCGCGCGGCGCTCGCGAAGGCGCTCGACGAGGTGCTGAAGCAGGGCGCGGAGCTGGTCGTCGTGTTCGGCGCCTCCGCGATCGCGGACCGGCGCGACGTGATCCCGGCTGCGGTCGAAGCGGTGGGCGGCACGATCGAGCATCTCGGCATGCCGGTCGATCCCGGCAACCTGCTGCTGATCGCCAATGCGCGCGGCGCGCCGGTGCTCGGCGCGCCCGGCTGCGCGCGCTCGCCGAAGGAGAACGGGTTCGACTGGGTGCTCACGCGCCTGCTCGCCGGCCTGCCGGTGCGGCGCGCGGACATCACGGGCATGGGCGTCGGAGGGCTCTTGATGGAGATCGTGACGCGGCCGCAGCCGCGCGAGACCGAATCCGCCGCGGGCCGCCGGATTGCCGCAGTGGTGCTTGCGGCCGGCCGCTCGACGCGCATGGGCGGGCCGAACAAGCTGCTCGAGATGGTGGGCGGCAAGCCGCTGGTGCGTATCGCGGTCGAGGCCGCGCTCGCCTCGCGCGCGAAGCCCGTCATCGTCGTTACGGGCCATCAGCGCGAGCGCGTCGAAGCAGCGCTCACTGGCCTCACGGTCACCTTCGTGCACAATCCCGACTTCGCCGAGGGCCTCTCGACCTCGCTCAAGACCGGCATCGCGGCTGTCCCTGAGAATGCGGACGGCGCCATCGTCTGCCTCGGCGACATGCCGCACGTGAACGCGAAGCTGATCGATCGCCTCATCGCGGCCTTCGACCCGGAGCGCGGCACGCTCGTCGTGGTGCCGACGGTCGCGGGCAAGCGCGGCAATCCGGTCGTCTGGTCGCGCCGTTTCTTCGCGGATCTTGCCGGCGTCGAGGGCGATGTCGGCGCGCGCCATCTCATCGGCAGCTATGCGGAAGCCGTCGCCGAAGTGGCGGTCGAGGACACGGCCGCCTTCGTCGATGTCGATACGCCCGAGGCGCTGCAGAAGGTGAAGGCCGAGATCGAAGGGGCGTGACGTTACTGATCCTTAACGCGCCGCACGGCATCATCATGCCGCGCGGGGGTGGGGGATGAGCTTCCTGAAGATTCTGGGCGCGGCCGCCTTGGCGGTCGCGATGATGACGCAAGATGCGCACGCGGCGGGTGCGCTCGCCATCGGCCAGTGCGGCGCCTTCGGCTATTCCTTCGATTACGACAACCAGGGCTCGGCGAAGCGCAATGCGCTCGGCCGCTGCAAGGGGCGCGACTGCAAGGTGGTCGCGAACTTCACGCGCATGTGCGCCGCCTTCGCGGTGGACGGCGCGAACATGTGCGGTTCGTTCGGCTGGGCGACGCGCCCGGGCGGCAAGCTCGCGGTGGCGCAGAACGAAGCGCTGCGCCAGTGCTATGCGAATGGCGGGCGCAACTGCATGATCCGCGCCTTCGTGTGCGACGGAAAAAGCTAGGCCCTGTTTTCCGCGGCGCTGTCCCGACCGCCGGCGCCCGCGAGCTGCGCGCCGCCTTGCGCATTACGTCCCTTGATGAACCTCATAAGGGATCTCGTGTGTTACCCAGCGGCAACACCCGGCTAAATTGTCGCACCTACCCCTAGGCTGCACTCGCGGCACGTGTACTAATCCAGCAGCCACACGGCGAAAACGCCGGGCATCCTGAGCGATGGGGGCGTGCGTCATGCGTAAGTTCTTGCAGCTTCTTGGAATTCTTGCGGTCTCTCTCGTCTCACTGACGAGCCTGGCGTCGGCCCAGCCGGCGCCGGTCTACAATTGGACCGGGTTTTATGTCGGCGTGAACACCGGCGCCGGCTGGGCCCATACGGGCTGGAGCGATCCGTTCGGACCGCCCTTCGACATGGGCTCCGACCGCGGCACCGGCTGGCAGTTCGGCGGGCAAGCCGGCGTCAACTACCAGGCGGGCATGTGGGTCTTCGGCATCGAGGGGCATCTGGCCTCGTTGCGCATCGACAGCAGCCATTTCGATCCGCTCGATCCGCTCGACGATCTGCGCACCCGCATCGACAGCACCGCCCATGTCGCGGGCCGACTCGGCATCGCCTGGGACCGCTGGATGGTCTACGTGCTCGGCGGTCCGGCCTGGATGCGCGGCCATCACGAGGTCATCGACCTCGGTGTGCTCGAGCGGGACGCGCGCGTGTCGCGCAGCGGCTGGATGTTCGGCGTCGGTGGGGCGATGGCGGTCGATCCGCGCTTCCGCGTCTTCCTCGAGTACAACTACTTCGACTTCGGCACCGAGCAGGTCACGCTGGTCGACATCGCACCGCCCTTTGCGACGGTGCCGGTGGATATCCGGCAGAATGCCCACGTCGTGAAGATCGGCGTGAACGTGCTGTTCAACCCGTTCGGCGCGCCTCCGCCCTGAGCGAGTTTCGGGCAGGCCTTCGCCGCAAAAGAAAGAGGGCAGGTCAGCTTCATGGCTGACCTGCCCTTTTGATTCATTGTCTGTGCGTCGGTTCGGCGGGTTAGGCTCCTCCGCCGATGCGGCCTCACTCCACGCGCAGCTTGAGATCCTTGATCAGCGCGCCCCACTTCTTGCGCTCGTCATCGATGAAGGCCGCGAACTTCTTGCGGTCGGAGACCACGGGCTCGGTGATCACCTGGGCGAGGCGCTCCTTCACGACCTGCTCCTGGGCCAGCGCAATGGCCGCCTTCTCGATCGTTGCGATGATCTCCTCCGGCGTGCCGGTCCGCACGCCGACGCCGAACCATGCGCCGGTCTCGTAGCCCGGCACCGTATCGGCCACCGGCTCCATGTCCGAGAGCAGCGGATAGCGGCCGCGGGACGTGATGCCGAGCGCCTTCACGGTGCCGCCGCGCACCTGTCCGATCACCGAGGTCGCATTGTCGAAGATCAGGTCGACCTGGCCGGCGACGAGATCGTTGAGCGCCGGCGCACTGCCGCGGTAGGGGATGTGGTTCATCTCGATGCCGGCCATCTTCTTGAACAGCTCGCCCGAGAGATGAATCGTCGTGCCGCTGCCGGACGACGCGAAGTTGAGCTTGCCGGGATTGGCCTTGGCGTAGGCGACGAACTCCTTCACGGAGTTGACCTCGAGCGTCTTCCGCACCGCCAGGATGTTCGGCAGGCTCACGACCTGCGCGATCGGGACCAGGTCCTTCTCGGGATCATAGGCAAGCTTGGCATAGAGGTACTGATTGATCGCGATCTGCGGCGGCACCATCAAGATCTGCGTGCCGTCGGTCGGGCCCTTGGAGACGCGATCCATGCCGATATTCGCGGCCGCGCCCGGGACGTTCTCGACCACCACCGTCGTCTTCCACATGTTCTGCAGGCGGTCCGCGACCAGACGGCCGACCGCGTCGGTGGCGCCGCCGGCCGGGTAGGGCACCACCACCTTGATGGTGTGGTTGCCCGGATATGCGCCCTGGCCAATGGCGGGGCGCGCGAGCGGCAACAGGGCCGTCGCGGCCAATCCCTTGGCGACACTCCGGCGCGTGAATTTCGGCATGCTTTTCCTCCCAATTGGTTTGGGCGGACTGTAGCCAGATCGAGGGGAAAGTCGATGCTGGATCGGAGTTCCGGAAGGTCAACTCCGCCAGTGTCGCGCTCGTTTGATGGCCGCGATGCGCGTGAGGTCGTGCGCCTGCAGATGGCGCCCGCGTTCGAGGATCTCGAGCGTGTATTCCTCGTAAGTGAGGCCGAGGCGCTCGGCTTTCTCCAGGCGGAAGAGCGCGACGTCGCGCGACACGCTGCGCCAGGCTTTGCGGTGCGCTTCCTTCCAGCAGACATAGACGTAGGGGTCGTCGTGGCCCCAGGGCGGACCGTCGTCGTCGAGCGGTGGTCCCTGGTTGTGACCGGGAGGCGGATCGTCGGACTCAGGCATGCAGCACCACGACCAGATAGGTGCAGGGCTTCGGGCCCGGCGCCTTGTAGGTGCACGGGGCGGGTGGGCCGAGCTCGAGGCAGTCGCCGGGGCTCATCTGGTGGGTCACATCGCCCTCGATGAAGGTGAGCCGGCCCTCGACCACCCAGATGAGATGACGGTTGAACGCGTAAGCTGAGGCCGGGAACGACACCTCGGCGCCCGCGGGCAACTCCACGCGAACGAGCTCGAGCGGAAGATCGCTGCGCGGCGACACATGGCGGCGCACATAGCCGGTGGCCGGGTCGCGCCACTGCGGCTGCTGGCCCGCGCGCAAGAGGCGTCCGCCCTTGAGTTCGGCGCGCGCGAGCAGCGTCGACATGCTGAGCCCGAAGGCGCCCGAGAGGCGGCCGAGCAGCGCGGCCGTGGGGCTCGCTTCGCCGCGCTCTATCTTGCTGATCATCGCCTTCGAGACGCCGGAGCGTTCGGCGAGCTCCGCCAGCGACCAGTCGCGCGCCTCGCGCTCCAGCCGGAGAGTGGTGGCAAGCCGGGGCGTGGGGTCGTCTACGATAGTGGACATATGGTAACTATAGGAAACCCACGCGGCGGCTTCAAGCAGATTCCGTGTATGGTGCGGCCGTCATCTCCTGCATCGGGGCTTCATGCGTTCACGCCGTCATCGCTCGTGCGATCTTCTCGCACTGCTTCTGCTCGCTCTATTCGCGGCTCTGACGCCGGCCGTCGCGCAGACATCGCGCAACGGCTACCGCATCGACGACGCGCGCTGCGGCGAGGGCAAGCTCACCTTTCCCAAGCTCGCGATCGGCATGAAGTCCGGCTTCTGCGCCGGGCTCGTCGCTGGCAAGGAAGACGGGCTTCTGTTTCCGCGCACGCTGGTGCAAGTGCCGGGCACGCGTTTCTTCGTCATTGCCGACATGGGCGGCTGGGGCACGAAGCAGGGACGGCTGCTGCTGCTCGATCCGGAAGCCGCCGAGGGCAAGCGCGTGAAGGTGCTCCTCGCGCGGCTCGATCTGCCGCACGGGCTGGCGCGCGGCATCGACAACCGCATCTATGCGAGCAGCGTGGACAGGATCTTCCGCTTCGATCCGCTCGCCGCCGATCCGGCCGCGACCGTCGAGGTGATCCTGCAGGACCTGCCGGCGCAGCAGCCGCGGCTCTCGGACGGCACGCAGCTCGCGCGCAACCTGCATCCGCTCAAGCACTTCGTGTTCGACAAGACGGGTCGCATCTATGTGAACATCGGCGCGCCGAGCGATGCCTGCGCCAAGACCAAGGCTGAAACCAAACCTTGCGCCGAGAGCGAAGGCGCTGCGCCGCTGGCCGCGGTCTGGGCTTTCACGCCGCCGGCGGGCGGCATCTTCCCGGCGCTGCAGCCGGGCGCGGCCAATCCGCCGCACGAGGTGTTCGCGCGCGGCTTGCGCAATTCCATGGCGCTCGCCGTGCATCCCGAGTACCCGGCGCCGGGCTTCGCCTTCCTGCAGGGCGAGAACGCGCGCGATCTGCCGGACGACACGAAGCCGAACGAGGAGATCAATGTGCTCGAGAAGGGCCGGCACTATGGCTGGCCTTATTGCTACGATCTCGCGACGCCGGCGCCGGAGTATCGCGCGTTCCTGCGCAGCGGCACCTATCGCGACTTCTGCGGTTCGAGTGGCTATGCGCGGCCGCATTCGCTGCTCTCGCCGCATGCGGCGCCGCTCGGCATGCTCTATTATGCGGGCACCAAGTTTCCCGAGCTCGCTGGCAAGCTGATCGTCGGCCTGCACGGCTATCGTTCGACCGGCAGCCGCGTGATCGTCTATGACGTCGATGCGAAGGGCTTCCCGATCGTGAAGCCGCCGCCGGTGCGCTACGCGGTGAGCTGCGCGAGCCCGCAGGTGTTTCGCACCGAGCAGGAGCCGCAGGTCGCGGCCGCGCCGTTCGAGGAGCTGATCGCCGACTGGCACAAGGTGGACGGCATGCGGCCGCAGGGCGCGCCGGTCGGGCTCACGGTCGCCGAGGACGGCGCGGTCTGGCTGGTCGAGGACAAGAACAAGACCGTCATCCGGATCGACCGCGATCCAACCGCGTCCACGGCGCGGCTGCCCTGCAATGTGCGCAGCGAGGTGCAGATCGCGCAGCTGATGAGCCGCGTGACGAAGGATGCCGAGAGTGTTCGCTTGCTGACACAGGTGCGGGCGCGCGTCATCGAGCCGCACTGCAAGGGCTGTCACGCAGACTTCGGCCTCAAGCCCGGCATGAGCGATGCCGCGAAGGATCAAGCGGTGCTGCGCTTCATGCTGACGCAGGACGCCTGGATCGCGCCGGGGCAGCCGGCCGTCGGCCGCATGCACGATCGCGTGTGGGGGAAGGGACCCGAGAAGGTGATGCCCGCGAACGGCCATGAGCTCATCGCGCGCGATGCCGCCTATCGCCAGGCGCTGGAGGCGCTGGATCGGATGGTGGAGCGGCTGGGAAAGAAGTAGCGGGCGCGCGCCTCGTAGGGTGGGCAAAATCGCGTGGCAATGAGTCTGCGTCACATGATGCACGTGCGCGATTTTGCCCACGCGTGCATCCGCGTGGGCATTGCGCCCATAGAGGCCAAGTGTGGGGCAACGCAGAGACGGCGCAATGCCCACCCTACAAGGGCAGGCCTCGCCTCACGTCTCCGGCGGCAGCACGACGCAGAACAGCGTGCCCTTCGGATAGATCGTGCTCGCTTTCGGGAAGCAGACATGGGCGCCGCCGTCGGGCGCAGTGACGTTCTGGATCACCTCTTGCGGCACGTGAGTCCACTCGCCTTCGACCATCACCTCGTAGCCGGTGTCGGTCATGCGCGACTGGGTCGGCACGCAGTCGGACAGATTGCAGCAGCTGGTCTTGTTGTCCTTGCGCTTGAGCTTGGAATAGAAGCTCTCGTGCCAGGTGCCGTGACCCACGCCGTGATGGCCCTGGGGCGTGCTGGACTGGCCGGGATTGCTCTGACCACCCTGGTGGGCGTGCTGCTCCTGCGCGAGCACCGGGCCCGCAACGAGCAGCGCGCCGATGGCCGCGAAGGTGACGATGATCCGTTTGGTAGGCATGCGTGCCTCCTCTGTCGGGGCACGCCGCGTGCCCACGATGGCGTCGCAGTCCCGCGACCTGCGCGGAGTGCGACCCTTGTCGCCCATGCGGCACGACGAGGAAGGCGAAGTCCGGACTTGCCGGTTGATCTCCGTAGCAGGGACGATCGCATGCATAACGGCGAGCCGCGATGCATGTTCCGTCGCGACATGCGCCTCATGCGTGCGGTCGCGACATCGTGCGCAATCGGCGCGTAACGAGGCGGTTTTTCGGAAAGTCCGCTAGTGTGGCCGCGATTCGATGCGTTTTTGGGAGCGTTTGATGAACGACTCAATTGATTCGGCCATCGACTTCTATCGCCGGCATCCGATCTCCTGCGAGATCATCCTGGCCAAGCTCGAATCAGCGCGCGGTCATCTCGATGGGCTCGCACCCGACGAGCTGTTCGCGCACGACCAGGACCACTATGGCGGGCTTGCCGCCAACGATGCGCTGGCGGAGCGCGCCGGCATCCGCGCCGGGACGCGTGTGGTCGACTTCTGCGCCGGGCTCGGCGGGCCCGCACGCTATCTCGCGCATCGCTATGGCGCCGACGTCACGGGCATCGAGCTCACGCCCGCGCGCGTTGCGGGCGCGCAGGAGCTGACGCGGCGCGTCGGCCTGGAGGAGCGCGTGCGCGTGCTGCAGGGCGACGTCATGCAGGTGCGGCTCGACGATGCATGCTGCGACGTGGTGATCAGCCAGGAGGCGCTGCTGCACGTGCCCGACAAGGCGCGCGCGCTCGCCGAGGCGTTCCGGCTGCTCGTGCCGGGCGGACGCATCGCCTTCACGGACTGGGTCGCGCACCGCCCGCTCTCGGACGCTGATCGAGCGCTGATGTGGCAGGGGATGGCGGTCACCGGGCTCTATCCGCTCGAGGCCTATGCGGCCTTGGTGGAGGAGGCGGGCTTCGCCATGGAGTCGGTCGAGGATCTGACGCGCGACTGGGCCGCGATCCTGAAGGAGCGCCTCGCCATGTACCGCAAGCTGCGCGGCGAGGCGGAGCGCGCCGGAACGCCGGCCGGTCACGACGCGTTCTACGAGAGCTATGTGCGCCTCGTCGCCCTGGTGAGCGAAGGCGCACTGGGTGGCGGCCGCTTCGTCGGACGCAAGCCGGGTTGAGATGACGGTTCGGACTCCAATACTCGCGGGCTTCATCGCCGCTGCGCTGTGCGGTCTGGCGCAGGCCGCTGTCTCGCTCTACCAGAGTCGGCAGCTCACGCCCGCGGGCGAATACACCTTCAACATCGAAGGTCCGGCCGTCGATGCGGCGGGCGCGCTCTATGTGGTCAACTTCGCGCGGCCTGGCACGATCGGGAAGGTGCAGCCCGGCGCATCGCGCTCCGAGCTGTTCGCCGAGCTGCCCGAGGGCAGCATGGGCAATGCCATTCGCTTCGATGCGCAGGGCCGCATGTTCGTCGCGGACTGGAAGCGCCACAACGTGTTCGTCATCGAGCGCGGCGTGCCGCGCGTCTACTTCACCTCGGCGGCGTTCAACCAGCCGAACGACCTCACGGTGGCGGCGGACGGCACGCTCTATGCGAGCGATCCGCACTGGCGCCGGCGCGACGGACAGATCTGGCGCATCGCGCGCGCGGGCGAGGCCGGGCAGGGCGAGGTGATGGCGAGCCCGCGCCGCATGGGCACCACCAACGGCATCGATCTCAGCCCGGACGGGCGCACGCTCTATGTGGGCGAGTCCGAGACGCGCGAGATCTGGGCTTATCGCGTCGAAGGGGCGCGGCTGACGAGCCCGCGCCTCGTCAAGCGCTTCGACGATTTCAGCTTCGACGGGCTGCGCACCGATGTCGACGGACGGATCTATGTGGCGCGCATCCTCAAGGGCACCATCGCGGTGCTGGCGCCCGACGGACGCATCGAGCGCGAGATCGCGCTGCGCGCCGCCGAGCCGACGAACCTCGCCTTCGGCGGTCCGGACGGGCGCACCGTGTTCGTCACCCAGCGCAAGGGCGGATTCATCGAGACGTTCCGGGTCGAGCGGCCCGGCCGCGAGTTCTGCCTGCAGAAGCCGGAGGCGTGCGGACCCTGATCAGTCCGAGGCCTTGCCGACATTGTCCGCCATGGTGGCGTCGCGCGTGCCGAGCGGGCGGGGATGGCCGTCCGTCGTGTCGCGCGCGGTCTGGTGCTCGGTCTCGGCGTTGAGCTTGGCGCCGACCAGCACCACGATGGTCGAGATCCACATCCAGGTCATGAAGCCGATCGCGGCGCCGAGCGAGCCGTAGGTCGCGTTGTAGCTGCCGAAGTTCTCCGCATACCAGGAGAACAGGAGCGAGGCGATCAGCCAGGCGATCGTCGCGAAGATGCTGCCGGGCGTGATCCAGCGCCACTGCGGCTCATCGCGGCTCGGGCCGTAGCGATAGATCAGCGCGATCGCGAAGCTGACGACCAGCAGCATCACGGGCCAGCGCCCGATCTTGAGCAGGACCTCGGTGGTGCGCGAGAGACCGACGAATTCGAGGACTGCCGGCAGAACCGTGATCATGGATATGGCGACGATCACGAACAGGATGCCGCCGAGCGTGAAGGTCAGCGACAAGGCGTTCAGCTTGATGAAGCTGCGCTCCTCCTTCTCGTGATAGACCACGTTGAGCGCATCGAAGATCGCCTTCACGCCGCCATTCGCGCTCCAGAGCGCGATCGCGAGACTCACCACCATGGCGACGCCGAGCTTTTGGGACGGTTGCGAGGTCAGGCGCTGGACCTGCTCGCGGATGATGTCCATGCCCCCGCCCGGAACCACGCCTGCAAGCATGTCGATGTGCTGTCCGATCGTGCCGGGATCGGCGAACAGGCCGTAAAGGGCGATCAGACCCGCGATACCGGGAAAGATCGCGAGCAGCGTGAAGAACACGACGCCGCCCGAGATCGCAAGGATGCGATCCTCGTTGATGCCTTCGTAGATGCGCCAGAGGATGTCCTTCCAGCCGCGCGCCGGGATCTCGCCCGGATGCTCGGCATCACGGCCGCGCCCGGACTCGCGCGCGCGGGCGAAGTCACGCTCGTCGGTCTCGCGCTCGCGGTCGAAGGGGTGGCGTTTGTCGTCGCGGGCGTCTCGGCGCGGTTCGGCGTGGGCATCACGCCGCGCCGGCTTCGAGCCGCGCAATCCGGCGAGAACGAGCCCGGCGCCGAGGGCCCAAAGCGGGGTGCGCTGGCGGGGCGTGGCGCCACCGCCGAGCCGGTACGTGGCCTGCGTCATGCACTCAGTCCTGGTCGTCGCCGCGGCGCTGCATCGCGATGCCGATTGCGGCCGCGACCGCGAAGCCGGCGGCGCCGAGCAGCAGCTTGTCGCGCGTGTCGTCGTCGCGCAGCCCGCGTTGCACCGCCGAGGAGGCGTCGCTCAGCGTGGCGCCGGCACGGGCGGCGAGATCCTGCGTGACGCGGCTCGTCTGGCGCGCCATGCCGCTCGCCCGATCGCGCGCATCATGCATCGCGCGGGTTGCGGCATCCGCCATGCCCGACGCCGTGTCGGCGGTCGTTCGCTGCGCCTCGTTCCAGAGACGCGAGGCCTGCTCCATGGCTCCCTCGGTCCTGCCGCGCGGCTCACCGAACCCGTTGCCCATCGCGGCCAAGTGGTTGCTCTCGCCGACCCCCGAGGTTCCGCCCGCCATCCGCGCCGCGTATTCGCGGCGCTCTTCGAGCGGCAAGCGTGGCTGATCATTGCCGGTGACCGAGTCGCGCATCGAGCCGACCGCCTCCGACACCTGTTGCGCAGCCGAGACGGCGCGTTCGCGAATGTCGGCGGCAGCCTCCTGCGCGGCGGCGGACCATTCGGCCGCCCGCTCGCGTGCGCTCGCGGCGAGCTCGCCCGCCTGCTCGCCATATTCGGTCGCGCGCTCGCGCAGCGTGCCGGCCATCTCGTTGGCGCGCGTCACATAAGGCGACTCCGGCGAACCCTGCGGCGTGCGCAGCAGGCTGTAGAGGCCGGCGCCGACCAGCACGCTCGCGACTGGCGGGTGCTTGATCAGGCGCCAGGCGATGCCGGCGCCGATCGCCAGCACGGCGGCCGGATTGGCGAGCGCTTTCGCCTTCAATTCGTCGATCATGCCCTGGACCGAGGATTTCGCCTTGCCGACCAGCGCATCCTTCTGGTCGAGCGCCTCTGCTTTGAGCTCCTCGGTGAATTCCGAATAGGTGCTCGGAGCCCGCAGCGTGGCGAGATTGCTCGCCAGCCGCGCGCGCGCGGCTTCGACGTCGCGTTCGAGTTCGTGGCGACTGGGCTCGGGGATGGCAGTCCGCGACTCTGTGCCGGCCCGCGGGTGCGGGCCGGCCGCCAAAGGGCAGTGATGTCAGGCGCCGGAACCGCTGATGTCGGAGCGGCCGGAGCCCGGGTTGCTGGTGGTGCGGCCAGGCGTCGTGCCGGATCCGCTCTTCGATCCGCCCGACATGCCCGAACCGGTCTTCGAAGCCGCTCCGGCTGCGCCCTGTTGGCCAGAAGCTCCGCCTGCGCTCTGTTGACCCGAGAAGCCTTCTCGGAACGCGCCGGCCGCATCGCGAGCCGCGTCCTTGAGACCCTCAGTGCTCAGGCCGCGCTCTTCGACCGCGTCCATCAACCGCTCGCCGGCCCGCATGGCGCCGTTGCGCAGCTGCTCGCCGGTCTGGCCGACATAGTCAGTGAGCTTCTCGCCGGCCGGGCCGAGGGTACGGCGCTCGAGATCGGTCGCTGGGAAAGCCGCGGCCACGGCGGCGCCGGCCGCAAGACCCGCGAGGGCGATCGCGAGCGGCTGGTCCTGCACGACGCGGCTCACCGTGTCCGAGACGGTGGACTGCGCCTGACGCGCATAGCGGCCCGACTGCTCGTAGACGGCGCGCCCGGTCTCGCTCGCGTAATCGCTCACCGCCGACGCATAGGAGGTCGCGGTGTCGGCCACGCGGCTCGTCATGCCGGACGCATAGTCGCGCGCAGATTCGGCATAACCGCGGGCGGACTCCGCGGCCCGGGACACGCCCCTCGGCATCTCCCACTCATCGCGGTCCTGCATCGAGCGCTGCCCGCCATATTGCCCGCCGCGCTGGCCGGTCATGTGCTGGCCGCTGCTGCGGCCATTGCGGCTCATGCCGCTGCGCAGCAGCAGCGCGGCGCCGGCCGCGAGGAGGAGAAGGCCTTCGGGGTTGCGCGAGACCGCGCTCATGAGCCAGTCGCCCGTCCCCGTGTCTGAATGTCGGCTCATGTGAGTTGCTCCTTGGTGGTCGCGATATCCTGCTTGATCTGATTGATGGTGCGCGTCGGGGTGAGCTCCTCGCGCGCGTCGGCACGGCCCTTGAGGAATGCGCCGCCGGCGCCCGCCAGGAACACGGCCGCGACGATGAGGCATGACCAGTGCATGGCGATGCCGAAGCTCGCGACGAAGAACACCGCGGCCTGAACCACCAGCAGCATGGCGATCAGCCCGAGCACCCCGGCGACTGCCATCCAGACGCCGGCCTGGATCTTGGTGCTGATCTTCTCGGAGATCTCAGCCTTGGCGAGCCGCACCTCCTTCTGGAACAGATCCGCGAGGTCGGCGACGACGTCGGACACGGTCCGGGTCAGCGTCGAGTTGCGCAGCGGCTCATGTGTCATGGAACTGGCCCGCTCCGTTGCGCTGGCCATCGCGGCCGGGCTGGATCGAGGGCGAGTGCATCGGCGGCGCGGCCTTCACGGTGCGGAACAGGAAGAAGCCCGCGAGCGCCGCCATGCCGAAGACCAGCGCCGGCTGCCGGCGCGTGAAATCGGTCGCGGCCCGCAGCAGCTGATCCACCGACTGGTCGCGCAGATCGTCCGCATAGCCGTCGACGCGGTCCGCGAAGATGCGGACGAGGCCGGCGAGCTGCGGCGCGTTCTGGTCGAGGTCCTCGGCGGCACGCCGGGCCGAATGGGCGAGGTGCCCCACCATGTCGGCGCCGCCGCCGACTTGGCGATCGAGCAGCTCCTTCACTTGGCCCGTCATCCGCGAGGCGGCGTCGGCCGCGGTCTGCTTCGCGGTCTCGGCGGCCTGCTGCGCCGCATCCGAAACCTTCGACATGGCATCGTTCGCCGTGCCGCCGGCATTCTTGCTCTGACCCTGCGAACCGCCGCGTGTGCCGCGCGCGGGCTCGCTGGCGAAATCCTGGTTGCTCATGGAAATCCTCCGTGTGTCATTGCAACGGTGTGGGAACGGCTTGGTTCCCGTCGCAATGGGCCGCAGCGGAGGCATGACGCTAACGGGCGAGAGAGGGACGCGTTCCGCTCGCGATGCGGGCGGCGGCGGTAGCCGGTGAGGCGCGAGGGAATGCCCGTCTCAGCGGCCGCGCGCCTGAAGCCCTTGCGGGTCGGGCAGCGCAAAGACGAAGCGGGGCGGCACCATGAAGCTCTCGCTCCCGTTGCTCCCGATCAGCAGCGGCGTGCCGAAATTCGCGAGCGCCAGGATGGTCGGCGCGCCGCTCCAGGTCGCGACCGGCTCCATCGCGACGTGCAGCACCTGACCGCGCGGCTGATCGCGATAGGCAAGGCGGAGCTGCGGGCCGACTTCGGCCGGGCAGAGCGCCAAGCCGGCGAGGCGTGCCCGCCGGTAGAGCTGAGCCAGCGGCTCCGGCTGCTGCATGCCGAGCCGCCGGCCCGTCAGGACCACGAGCGCGACCTCGCGCGGCTCCCTCGCATAGGGAAAGGCCGGGCGGCCGAGAATCTCATTCGCGGAATCACCGAGCTTGATGGCCGCGGCATCCAGCGCCGCGCGATACTGGTTGGGGCCTTTGCGCTCGCCGAGGACGACGGTCTTCCACGGCGCGCGCGATGCGACGGCGGGCTCTTCCTGCGCGATCGCACCCGGCGTCGCCAGGGCGAGCCAGAGCAGGGCCGCGGCCAAGGCGCGAGCCTTCCTGTGAATTCGCAATGCGATGCCCGTCATGGTCCTGGCCTGGCGCGGGAGTGCGCGCCTTGCCTTCTAGACGCGGCGATTGCGCGCGTATGTGACCCAGCTCACAGGCCTCGACGCGAATCCATGGTGTCATGAGCCGTCGCGCTGCACGGGATGCAGCAGCAGGAGTCGTCGGTCGCGACACGGCCGGGGCGACGACCAACGCGGCCGCCGGGCCGCATATGGAGACGATGATGAGCATCCGGGCGCTTCCGGCCGGGCTGATCGGTCTGCTGCTGGTGGTCGCGCCTGCGGCAGCGGGCGAGCAGCATGCGAACCACGGCCCCGAGGGCCGCCACGGCGTCGGCCACGATCACTGGCACGGGTCGTTCTATTCGAAGCTCGTGCGCAAGGACAACAAGGCGAGCTGCTGCAATCTTTCGGATTGCGTGCCGACCCAGTCGCGCATGGTCGACGATCACTACGAGGTGCTGGTCGACGGCGAATGGACCTTCGTGCCCGAGACCGTGATCCAGAACGTCACGGCCCCGGACGGGGGCGCGCATGTCTGCTTCCCGAAGCCGAGCCCGCTCTATCCGAAAGGCACGCTGTTCTGTGTGGTGCTGCCGCCCGAGGGGTGAACCCTTCGTAGGGTGGGCATCGCGCCGGGACGACGCTGCGATGCGCACTCGGCTGGTGCGCGATGCCCACGCGGACCGCGTGGGCAAAATCGCATTTGGCGCGGCGCGCAAATCTCGAGGTCCGTCGCGATTTTGCCCACCCTACGAGAGGACGCGCTTCACTCCGCAATCCGCGCAGCCGCCGCGACCTCCGGGTGTCGCATCAACCGCGCGATCGTGATGCGCAGGAGCGGCAACGCCACCTCGGGATGATCGCGCAGCATCTCGTTGGCGCGGTCCGCCTCGAGCACCAGCAAGCGGCAGGCCGTGAGCGCGATCGCGCTGCTGGCGTGGCGGCGCGCCGGCATGAACACGCCGATGGTGCCGACGAACTCGCCCGCGCGGCACGTGACATTGATCTCCGGGATCGCGACGTCGCCGCTCGCCACATAGAACCATTCGCTTGCCGCATCGCCGCGTCGAAACAGAGCCTCGCCGGCGCGCACCTCGCGCGGCTGCATCAGCCGCAGCAGCGCATCGAGGCAGACGTCGCGCCGGCCCGCGCGGCTCGCCTTGATCGTGCGGTTGTTCTCAATGAGGCGCAGCGTGTTGAGCGGCAGCAGCGCGGCATGCAGCAGGAACACCGGCATCGCGGCCGTGACCAGCCCATAGATCAGGAACGCGACATTGGACGCGATCGCGATGACGCGCAGAGGCACCATGTCCTTCGTCCAGAAGGCGAAGAAGACGAGAAAAGCGCCGAGATAGCCGACGGCTTCCGCCACGCGAGGATCCATCTCCGCCTCCCTGTTCGCTGGATCGCGGGTCCAGGAGTAGCGGTGGCGGGTGCCGCCGGATGTGACGGTGGTCACGCAGAGGACGGATGTGACAAGGAGTGATCCGGCGCGCCTCGGCTGGATCGCGGATCACGGAAATGTAATTTCTGTTTTCCTGAATTAGCACTTGCGTTTTTCCGAAACCCTGTCATGCTCCCGCTCGTTCCTGCTCACGAGGGCGTCCCCGGGTGGTGCCGCGATGCGAGCAGGGAGCGGTCCTCCGGTTCGGCGGTTAACCGAACCCGGGGCGGTTCGATGCGAAAGCCACTCCGGCACAACGACCGGAGCGCAGGGAGCCTGCTGGACGAGGTCCTCCTCTGGGGGATCGTTGAGCGCCGCTTCGATGCCGTGACGGTCATGGGTCGCCCTAACGGGGGCACAGGGACCGGGAACCGCAGTGGAGCGCCGAGAGGCGCGCGGGTCTCCGATCGCAAGGAGCCCGCTCGACAGCGTCTCGCAAACGCTGTCCCCGGCCGGGCTTCGCACACCCGGCCACTGGCTCGCCTCGCAAGCGGGCCGCGCCGATCTCGGCGCTCCGCTCCCTCACGGGAGCCGCTCCCGTCAGGGAGCCACGCGGGCAAACTCCGGGCGCTTCGGCGCCGCGGTAACGAGAAGGCATTTCCAATCAACAGCTTGGCGGCAGACAGCCTGCCGCAGGGGAACTTCCCTTGCGAAACGGTGTCGATGTGTTATGACTGACTGGTCAGTCATATTGGAGAGCCGAGATGCCGCGCGCTGGCGCAACACCGAAAGAAGAGGGCGGCGCGCGCGCCGAGCGCAGTCAGGCACGGCGGGAGGCGATTCTGGCCGCGGCGCTCGACGAGTTCGCGGCGCGCGGCTTCGCGGCGACGCGGCTCGACGATGTCGCGAAGCGCGCCGGCGTCGCCAAAGGCACGATCTATCTGCACTTCCGCGACAAGGAGGCCTTGTTTCAGGAGATCGTGCGCGTCGAGATCAGCCCGATCATCTCCATCGTCGAGCACGCGCCGGACCTGCAGATCCCGGTGCGCATCCTGATCGAGCAGCTCCTGCAGAAATTCGTCACCGAGGTTCTCGGGACGCGCCGCCGCGACATCATTCGCCTGATGATCACGGAAGGGCCGCGCTTTCCGGCGCTCGCGGAATTCTATTATCGCGAGGTGGTGGGCCGCGCCGTTCCGGCGATCCGCATCGTCATGCGGCGCGCGGCCGAACGCGGCGAATTGCCGAACGACGCCCTGGCGCGCTTCCCGCAGCTCCTCGTCGCGCCCGCGCTGATGACCATCATCTGGAACAGCCTGTTCGACAAGATCGATCCGCTCGACGCGCAGGCGCTGATGCGCGCGCATCTCGATCTCGTCTTCGCCACCGGGAGAGACTCATGAGCGCGCTCCGCATCCTTGCGGTCGCGGCGGCGCTGACAGGCGCGGTCGCGCTCGCGGCGTGCAGCAACGACAACGGCACGCGCTTCCAGGGCTGGGTCGAGGCGGATCTCGTGTTCGTCGGTCCCGACGAAGCGGGCCGCGTCGAGGCGCTGTCGGTGCGCGAAGGCGACACGGTCGCGACCGGCGCACCGCTGTTCGCGCTCGAGGCGGACCTGCAGAAGGCGGACGTGCAGGCCGCGGAGGCCGCGGTCGACGAGGCAAAGGCGCGGCTCGCGCGGCTCGAAGCCGCGCAGCAGCGCAAGGAAGAAGTCGCCATTCTGCAGGCGCAGGAGCAGCGGGTCGAAGCCTCGCTCGCGCTCACCAGCGCCGAGCTCGAGCGCCAGCAGCAGCTCTCCGCCCGCGGCGTCACCACGCAAGCCAACCTCGATGCCGCCAAGTCGAATGTGAACCGCGATCGCGCGCAGCTCGAGGAGGTGCGCCGGCAGATCGCGGTCGCCCGCATGGCGGCGCGCGACGAGGACATCGCGGCCGCGCGCCAGGCGCTTGTTGCCGCCAAGGCGCGGCGCGAGGCTTCCGAGACCAAGCTTGCACGGCGGCAGATCAAGAGCCCGGTGAGCGGCACGGTGCAGCAGGTCTACTATCGGCAGGGCGAGCTCGTGCCGGCGGGCCGGCCGATCGTTGCGCTGCTGCCGCCCGGCAACATCAAGATCCGCTTCTTCGTCAACGAGGCGCTGCTGCCGAAGATCGCACTGGGGCAGGGCGTGCAGGTCAGCTGCGACGGCTGCGCCGAAAACCTCACGGCACGCGTGAGCTTTATCGCGCGCACCGCCGAGTTCACGCCGCCCGTCATCTACAGTTTGGAGGAGCGTTCCAAACTCGTGTTCCTCGTCGAGGCTCGGCCCGAGCGGCCCGACAGCCTGCGCGTCGGCCAGCCGGTCACGGTCGCGCTCACGGAGGCGAAGTGATGACGGCGCCCGACATCGCGATCGAGGTCGAGGGGCTCACCAAATCGTTCAACGGCCGCGTCGTCGTGCGCGACCTGTCGATGCAAGTGAAGCGCGGCGTGATCTACGGCTTCCTCGGGCCGAACGGCTCCGGCAAGACCACGACGCTGCGCATGCTGTGCGGATTGCTCACGCCCGATTCCGGTCGCGGCACGACGCTCGGCTACGACATCCTCACCGAGGCCGAGAAGATCAAGCGGCGCGTCGGCTATATGACGCAGCGCTTCAGCCTCTATCAGGATCTCTCGGTGCGCGAGAACCTGGAGTTCGTGGCGCGGCTCTACGGGCTGCCCGATCCGGTGCGCGCCGCGCGCGACATGATCGCGCGGCTCGGCCTGGACGGGCGCGAGGAGCAGATCGCCGGCACGCTCTCGGGCGGCTGGAAGCAGCGGCTGGCGCTCGGCGCCTGCACGCTGCCGAACCCCGAGCTGCTGCTGCTCGACGAGCCGACCGCCGGCGTCGACCCCAAGGCGCGCCGCGAGTTCTGGGGCGAGATCCACAAGCTCGCGGCCGAAGGGCTCACGGTGCTGGTCTCGACCCACTACATGGACGAGGCCGAGCGCTGTCACGAGATCGCGTATATCGCGTATGGCGTGCTGCTCACGCACGGTACCGTGGACGAGGTGATCGAGCGCTCGGCACTGACGACCTATACGGTGAGCGGCGAGGGTATCGCGGCCCTCGACACCGAGCTCGAAGGCAAGCCGGGCATCGACATGGTGGCGCCGTTCGGCACCAGCCTGCACGTCTCGGGACGCGACCCGCAGGCGCTCGAAGCCGCGATCGGGCCTTATCGCGATCGGCCGGGCCTCACCTGGACTCCGTCGGAGCCGTCGCTCGAGGACGTGTTCATCGAGCTGATGGGTCGCGCACAGGACAACTTCCAATGAGAGCGCTCAGCGGATTGATCCGGCGCGGGTTCTGGCAGCGCAGCCGTGCCATGGTGATCAAGGAGTTCATCCAGCTCAAGCGCGACCGCGTGTCGTTCGCGATGATCATCATGATCCCGCTGATGCAGCTCCTCCTGTTCGGCTATGCGATCAACACGACGCCGCGCGATCTGCCGACCGCGGTGCTGCTCGCCGAGCACAATGATGTCGGCCGCGCGATCCTCGCGGCGCTCCGCAACACGCGCTACTTCAAGATCACGCACCAGGCGCGCGATGCCGCCGAGTTCGATCAGCTGCTCGCGTCAGGCACCGTGCTGTTCGCGGTCGAGGTGCCGGCGGGCTTCGAGCGCGCGC
>JAEYAU010000255.1 GCA_023404705.1 Pseudomonadota bacterium | reverse complement strand
GCAGGCCGCGAGCGCGAGCGCCGCGAGGGCGATCACGCCGGCTGTGCGGAAACCGCGCACGTTACGCGCCCGGCGCCTTGATGCCGCCGATCAGCGTCTTGAGCTTGTCCGAGGCGCCGCGGATGTTCGAGGTGAGTTGGCGGATGATCTCCAGCGCCTTCTTGCTCTCGCGCAGCTCGATCAGCTCATCGATGAAGTCCTCGTTCGACTGCAGCGTGCGCAGGAGATCGACCAGCTGCTTGCGCGCCTCGCCGAGCTCTTCGGTGGCGCGCTCCGTCGCCTGGTTGAGCTCACGCCAGCGCTCGATCAGGAAGGCCCGCTCCTCCGGCTTGAAGCGGCTGTCCTGCTCCAGCGTGCGCAGCTTCTCGCGCGTGCGGTTCAGCGCCTTGGTGCCGAGCTGCGCCACGACACCGTTGTCGGCGACGCTCGCGAGCAGCGTACCGACCGCCGCGCGCATTTCCACGATCTCCTTGCGCGCCTTGTCGACCTCGGTCATGCGGTCGATGGTCTGCGCGCTGTCGTCGATCTTCTTGGAGAGATCCGTGATGGTCTTCTTGAACTCGTCGAGCTGGCGCGAGAACTCGTCACCCGCAGCCTGCGCGTCGGTGCTCTCGCCCTGCGCCAGGGCCGGCGCGGCGAGCCAGATGAACAGCAACAGCATGGCGGCAAGGATTCCGCGCGGCTGTGCGCGAAGAAGCGACAAGGTCCTCATGGCGTGTCCCCGAATGGCTGCGTCTCAGCGTTGCATTAACCATTCGGTAGGACTTTGGCGGAAGCGGGGCATGCGCCGTCACGCACGCGGCGTGCAGCGAAATGACGCTCGGAGAGGGGAAGGGAAGGAGAAGCGGCCGTTACTGCCGCAGCAGGCGCACCGAGAACTCGCCGTTGCGAATGCGGGCCGCAAGGCCTTCGGCGAACACGGCGGCGGCTTCCTCGCCATAGGTGGTGACGAGCTCGTTGAAGGCGGCGAACAGCGAGGCCTGCGCGAGGCAATCCTCATCCACCCCGTCCAGGCGCGCCTCGGCCCAGGCCTCGTGCAGATAGGTCAGGGCGAGCTGCTTCTGCTCGTGTTCTGGAACCGGTTCCCGTGCCGAGACCGGACGCGCCATGCTCATGAGAAAAACCCTCGCCGCGGCGCCACCGGCACCGCCGTCCTGACTGCACGTTAGCACGCCGCTGCAGCCCGCCTAGGGAGCAAGTTTAGGAAAGGTTAACGCGCGCGGTCAGGACCGAGATGCTAGTTCTCTCCTTCAATCTTCACTTCCGACAACACCTTCTTCCACGTCTCCATCTCGCCGTTCAGCCAGGTCTTGGCTTCGCTGAGCGAAGCACTCGGCACGATGCGGAAGCCCTGCTTCTCGAACGCCTGCTGCACGGCAGGCGCCTTCATGGCTTCGACGACGGCCTTGAACAGCGCCTCGAGCACCGGCTGCGGCGTGCCGGCGGGCGCGAACAGAGCCTGCCAGGCCTGCGTACCCGCGTTGGGAAAACCGACTTCCGCCACGGTCGGCACGTCCGGCCAGTCCGGCAGCCGTTTGTCATTGACGAGAGCGAGCGCGCGGATCTGGCCGGAACGGATCAGCTGCGCGGTGCTCGCCACATTGAGGAAGGCGGTCTGCGCGTCGCCGCGCAGCAGATCGTTGACCACGCCGGACGCGCCGGCCTTGTTCGGGAGCTGCGTCATCTCGAGCCCCGCGCGCTTCGCGAAGATCGCCATGTCGAGATGCGGATAGCTGCCGGCGCCCGGATGGCCGTAGCGCACCTTGCCGGGATTCTTCTTGGCATAGTCGACGAGCTCGGCCGCGGTCTTGACCGGGAAGTCCTTCGTGGCCGCCAGGAGGAAGGCCGGGATGTCGACCAGGCGCGCGACCGGCACCACGTCCTTGCCGTAGTCGATCTTCAGGTTTTGCGGATAGAGCACCGGCGTGATCGCGTTGGTCGACACGTTGCCGATCATCAGCGTGTAGCCGTCGGGCCTGGCGCGCACCATCTCCTCGATCGCGAGCACGCCGAAGGCGCCCGGCTTGTTCTCCACCACGAAGGGCTGCCCGAGGCTCTGGCGCACCTGCTCGCCGATGATGCGCGCGACGATGTCGGTCGCGCCGCCCGGCCCATAGGGAACGAGCACCTTGATCGGCCGGCTCGGGAAATCCTGGGCGCTTGCGGCGGTGGCCGCGAGCATCAGGACTGACAGCACCGTGAGCGCAAGTCGTCGCATGTCCCATTCCTCCCTTGTGTCGTTGGCGCGGAGCTTCTGGCGGCTCCCTCGCCTTGAATGCTCAGCCTCCGACGGCGCGTGCGGTCCTCCTGGGTTGCGCATCGAGCAGTCGCTCGGCTTCGCGGCCGAGGATCGTGTCGCGCGCGCCATCCGGGATCTTCAGCCCGCGCACATGGGCGACGCAGTCCATCATGCCCATGTCGAACGGATAGTCGCTGCCGAGCAGCACGTGCTCGGCGCCGACGCTGTCGATCATGAATTCGAGCGCGCGCTCGGCATGCAGGATCGTGTCGTAATAGAACCGCGCGAGCGACTCCGCGGGCGGCACCGAGAGGTTCGCCTTGGGCTCGCCGCGTACGGTCCAGCCGTGGCCGAAGCGCCCGGCCTGGAACGGCACGAAGCCGCCGCCGTGCGAGAGGCAGATCTTCAGGGTTGGATGGCGCTCCATCACGCCGCCGAAGGTCAGGCACGCGGCCGCGATCGTGGTGTCGAGCGGATTGCCGATGAGGTTGACCAGATAATAGGAGCGCAGCCGGTCGATGCCCGCGACGTTCACGGGATGGATCAGGATGAACGCACCGAGCTCCGCGGCGCTCGCCCAGAACGGCTCCAGCGCCGGATCGTCGAGATTCTTGCCCTTGATGTTTGAGCCGATCATTGCGCCGCGCAGCCCGAGCGTCTGCATCGCGTAACGCAGCTCGTCGGCGGCCTGCTCGGGCGCCTGCATCGGCATCGTGCCAATGGCGAGAAAGCGATCCGGATGTGCGCGCACCAGCGCCGCGAGCTGCTCGTTCTGGATGCGCGAGACCGCGGCGGTCAGGGCCGCATCCTGGCTGTAGAGAAAGGTCTGCGGCAGCACCGAGACGACCTGCATGTCGACGCCGCTCGCCTTCATGTCGGCGAGGCGCTTCGCGAGGTCGAAGCCGCCGCGCGGAAAGGGGCGGTAGGGCGTCCCCGCGACCTCGAGCACGGAGAAATCATTGTCGATCGGCGTCAGCTTGGGTGCGACGGTGGGCGCCTCGCGCGCCAGCAACCGCATCGTCTCTTCGGGCAGGATATGCGCATGAACGTCGATCGTCCGCTGCATCCGGGGGGGCCTCTGCATCCGTGCGACACGGGAAGCCTAACGGACGAAATCAGACGTGACGAGTGGGCATCAGGAAAGCTAACGGCCGTCAGAAGCCCGGGAGATAGCTAGTTCCCGTAGCGCGCCGTGATGTCCCGCGCGATCTTCGAGCCCTCTTCGAGGTAGCGGCGGATCGAGAGGTCGGCGGCGGGCGTGCAGGTGCGATAGGTCTGCTGGAAGCCGCGGTAGCCGCGGTTGAAGCTGGCCGTGAGGCGGTCGCGCCGCTCGCCCGAGGGTGCCTCGGCATCGAGCAGCGCCTGCATCTCGTTGCGCCACATCTGCCCTTCGCGCGACCCGCACAGGTCGCGCAGGTAGTGCAGCGCGCCCAGGATCTCGGCGAGCCGCATGATCTCCGTCTCGTAAGGCGCGCGCCCGCCCTGGGTCGCCTGCGCCTGCGCGGAAACCGGCGCGAGCGCGAGTGCAACGACGAGAGCCATGGATGAGAGGCGGATCATGGTCCAGACATGCCCCGCGGATGCGCCGATGGCAAGTCAGCCTCCAGCCTCGCAAAGGCCGCGGCCACGATCTCGGCGAGCCCATCGGTGGTGCGGAGCTCGGCGAGCTCCGCGGGCAGGACCCAGCGCGCCTCGGCGAGCTCGTCGTTGAGCACCGGTTCGCCCGAGCGCCAGCGCGCCGCGAAGCACAGGATGACGAAGTGGCGTTCGGCGCGGCCTTCGGCGTCGCGCATGATCACCTCGCGATGCCCGGCGAGCCCGACCGGCTCGATCGCGAGGGCGGTCTCCTCCATCACCTCGCGCATGGCGGCTTCCGCGATGGTCTCGCCCGATTCCACCACGCCGCCCGGCAGCGTGAAGTGGTCGAAGGCCGGCGGCCGCGCCCGGCGCACGACGAGCACCTTCCCGTCGCGGATGATGGCGGCGCTCACGGCGAGATACGGGCGGTCGGGGTAATGGCGCGGGTCGGACACGAATGAGGCATAGCGCACGGGCTCCCGGCCGTCATCCCGGAAGCCGAGCGCAGCGAGGC
>JAEYAU010000236.1 GCA_023404705.1 Pseudomonadota bacterium | reverse complement strand
CGCCAGCGGGCCGGCGGCCGCTTGCGCGCTGCGCACGAAATCGGCGGCCGTCATGCGGTGCCCGTCGGCGAAGACATGGACATTGCCCGGCTTCGGCGCCGCGAGCTCGTCGAGACAGGCCGCCGTGAAGGCCTGCGCGATCGCCGCTTCGCGGCTCATGCGGGCGCGTGGTCCGCGCGGGCGAGCGCGGCCATCAGGTCGCCCGCGATGACGTCCGCGATGTTGGTCGGCGTCACCTTCTGCAGGCCCGACCAGGCCGGCATGCTGTTCACCTCCAGCACGGTCGGCGCGCCGTCCGGCCCGAACAGGATGTCGACGCCGGCGAAATCTGCGCCCACCGCGGCGGTGGCGCGCACCGCGAGATCCTTCACCTCGGCATCGACCACGGCGGCGAGCGGCCGTCCGCCCTGCTTGACGTTGGTGATCCAGGTCGCGGCGTGGCGCACCATGCTGGCGACCACGCGCCCGCGCGAGACCAGCAGGCGGAAGTCGCGAAACCCGTCGCGCTCCACGCCCATGAAGCGCTGCAGGTAATAGACGCCGGCCGCGGGCTCGGGCAGCTCCTCGGCGCTGCGGATCAGGCGCAGCCCGCGGCCCTGCGAGCCGAACAGCGGCTTGAGCACCAGCGGGCCCTGCGCGCATTCGCGCCGCGCGATCGCGAGCGCGGCCTCGCGCGACTCCGTCGCCCAGGTGGCGGGTGTCGGCACGCCGGCTCGCGCGAGCCGGAAGCTCGTCATCGACTTGTCGACGCAGCGCTCGATCGCACGCGCATCGTTCCACACCGGCACGCCGAGCTCGCGTAGCGCATGCAGCACGCCGAGCCGCAGCGTCACGGCCTCGAAGGTGCCGCCCGCCATGCCGCGCACCAGCACCGCGTCCGGCAAGCCATCCTCGAAGCCGGGGATGATGATGCCCAAAGGATGCGCCGTCTCGATGCGGCACAGAGGCAGCTTCACGGGAATGGACGTCGCGCCGCGCGCCGTGAAGGCTCGCGCAAGCTCGCGCGCGTGCCAGTCGACGCGGTCAACCACCACCGCGATGCGCGGCCGTGCTGCAGCAGGGCGGGGCGCCAGTGAGCTAGTCGAAGGAGGCATCGAGCAGGCTCAGGTCCACATGTCCGCCGCGGAAGCTCTCGCCCGTCTCGATCGCCGTGACGATCACTTCGGCCGGGCTGAAGAGCATCGGATCGATGGCGTAGAAGTCGCCCTTCACGCGCTTGAAGATCTCGCCGAAGGGCCGGCCGTAGTCGCGTGAGGTATCGCTCGGCAGCCGTTCGGCGAGGCTGCGCGCCTCATCGGCCGGACCCGTGACGAAGAGATGCACGCGGCCCGCATAGATGATCGCGTCATTGGTGCGACCCATCGCGGTGACGAAATCCGGGTGCGGCGGCGACATCGGTGCGGCGCCCATGCCGTCGACGATGCGCTCGAACGGGAAGCCGAGCTCGAAGGCCTTGTGCAGCGCCACTTCCAGCATGCGGGCGATGATCTGCACGGTGCCGGCGAGGCTCTGGGTCGGCGCATAGATGATGGTCAGCTGTTCCGGTTCGATCTCGCAGTCGCGCGCCACCTTGCTGACAATCGGCGCGGGCGGCGGGCGGTCGCTCTCCAAGACCAGCGTGGCGCTCGCGGCCTTGTCCGCATAGGCGAGCTTCTCGAACAGCGGCTCGCGCCGCGCGAGCGCCCGCGCAGGGCCGGAGCCGAGCGCGAAATAGGCGTCCTTGCCCTCGCCATGGGTGAGCCGCCAGCCCGCATATTGACTCGCGAGGCAGGCGATGACGGGGTTCGACGAGCGCGTGGTCAGCGTCCACGGCCAGCGCGGCGTGGCGCTGCCCGGCGCAAGGCCGACGGTGCCGAGCCCGCCCATGCAGATCTCGGCGAGCCGGATGCCGGCCGCGATGCTGCCCGGATGTTGGCTGCCCGCATCGATGCGACGCTCACCTTGCTCGCCGCGCGTCACGCCGATCTTGAGCTCGGCGGCGTCCGCCACGAAGCTCTCGACGAGCGCGGCCGCGCGGGCATTCACACTGATGACGGGCGACGTGCTCATGACATCCTCGCATGCGTCCAGGCGAGAACTGCCTCGAGCCTTTCGGCGACCAGCGCGCGTGCGCTGGCGGGCGTCGGAGCCGAGGCGTGAACCGTGCACAAGGGCTCGCCGGCTTTGATCGCGCTGCCGCGCCATGGCCGGTCGTGCGCCCAGTCCGGCCAGTCGAGGGCCGGAAACGCTGCAATGTCGTCCCTGGCGTAGGCGATAGCCGCAGCCGCGGCGCCGGCCAGCTCCGGCGGCGCCGAAACCAGTTCACCTTCGCAGGCCGCAACATGCAGTGCGAAGAGCGATTCCTCCGGCGGCTCGAAGATCTCGAGCGTCGCGCTTGGTCTTGTATTGATCTCCAATATCCAGAATTTTTCGCTGTCGACAAGAAAATCCGCACTGTTCAGTCCACGCAGCGGCACGGCGCGCGCGAGACGACACACCGCAGCCGCGAGCGCATCGCACAGCGTGGGCGCAATCGCCGCGGGCCGCACCGCGCCGCCGTAGCGGAACGGTTGCCGCGGTGTTGGTGCGGACCATTGCTCGCTGAAGCCGAGAATGATCGCGCCGCGACCGTCGGCGAGGAACAGCGACGACACCGGCGCGCCCTGCACGCGGCGTTGGAAGTAGACGCCATCGCCGCGCCGCTCGTCGGCGGCTCTCACGTGACTGCCGCCGGCGCCGCCATGGCGTTTCACCAGCCACTGCGTGGGATCGGTGGGCATGGCGCGGGATGTCTCGGGATGTGGGACGTCGCATTCACGACAAAGTGAAGCGAAGGCCAGCGGGTCCTTCACGGCCGCGACGACATCGGGTCGATTGCCAATCAGCCGCCAGCGCGCTGCGAGCCGCGCGAGAATCTGCGGGCGGTCTTCGAAGCCCGTGCCGCACACGACTCCGCGCGGCGGCGCGGATTCGGCGAGCCTCTCGAACGCATCGATCACGTCGTCGCCGTCGATGCCGTCGCTCAGCGGCGTGTTGAGCCGGCGATGCGCATGCGCGATCGCGATCGTGTCGGCGTCGCCGAAGAAGTCCGCCACCAGCGGCAAGTAGCCCCCGCGCCGCGCGGACGCGGCGAGCGCACGGCCCGAAGCCGCGCCGATCAGGATGGGCTCAGGGCTACGCATTGAGCTCGCGCGCCAGCGTGAACGCGTCGCGGAAGTCGAACTGCACCGGTTTCGTCGCCGCGATCATGCGTTGAAACAGCCCGGACTCGGTCTTGTATTTGATATTGCCGATGGCGAGCGGCCCGACCCCGAGCGTGCCGTGGGGCGAGATCTCGGCGCCGTTCGCCATCACGTCGAGGCCTTCGACGCCCGCCGGCGGCACGGCGTTCACGTCGGCTGCGACGAGAAGCTGCTTCGCGGCTGCGATTTGTGCAGCGCTGAGGATTTGGACCCCGGCGCGGCCCGCACAGAACGCGGCCTCGGTGTCGGCCAGAATCGCGCTTTTCTTCGCATCGTCGCTGCCATCGGCAGCGGTGGTCTCCACGTCGAAGCGCGCCTTGATCTCCTTCGCGGCCTCGCTCACGCGCTTGACGCCGTCATAGCCGACCAGCGTCACCTTGGCGCCGTCCAGCGCGGCGATCACCGCGGACGCGAAGCCGACCACGCCCGTCGCGCCGAACACGGCGACGCGCAGGTTCTTCAGGTCGCGCTGCTTCTTCTCCTTCAGCACCTTCTCGACGCAAGCAACCATCGCGGCCGCGGTCGTGAAGGAGCCGGCCGGATCCGCGAAGAACGACATGCCAAAGGGGGGCACCAGCGCCTTCTTGGCCTTCGCCAGCATGTCGAGCGCGAGGATCGCGTCCTTGCCGCCGAAGAACATGCCGGTGCGCGCGCCGGTTTTCGGCGGCCGCGAAAAGATCGCGTCCTGCACGAGGCCGGTCACTTCGTCGATCGTCACGTTCGTGTAGGTCGCGACCGCGTCGTAGCCGGCATCGAGCGCCATGTTCACGTCGAACGGGCTCATATGCTTGAGCGGACTCACCATGTGCAGGATGTTCTTGTCGGCCATGCTGCTCTCCCGTCAGCTTTGTTCCGGCGCGTGCGCGACCGCATGCGCTTCGATCTCGGCACCGCGGTT
Source organism: Pseudomonadota bacterium (assembly GCA_023404705.1). GTDB lineage: Bacteria > Pseudomonadota > Alphaproteobacteria > Rhizobiales > Xanthobacteraceae > FEB-22. Next base: position 187 of record JAEYAU010000236.1, on the reverse strand, counting down.
GAGCCCGCGGCAGATGCGGATATCGAGGCCCCTCGCATGCGCGCCTGCGGCGGCGATGAGCCCCTCGGCCTCGGCCTGCGATGGCGCGAAACAGAAGCCCGTCGGCCCCCACGAGCTCTGCCCGACACCGTGCGCGCCGGCGCGCTCCATCGCGGCCAGCGTTGCGGCCACCGCCGGGCTCGTGAAG
>JAEYAU010000216.1 GCA_023404705.1 Pseudomonadota bacterium | reverse complement strand
ATGCGGTCGTTGCCGACTATCCGGAGCGGCTTGCGCGCTTCATCACGCGGCAGAACGGATATCTCGCGCAACTGATGGAGCGTAAGGCGGCGTGAGCGATCTGGCCCGCCGCTCCGCCACGCAGGCCTGGGCGCGGCGCCCACGCCTGCGTTGCGGATCGGCGGGCCAGATAGCTCACGCCGCCTTACGCTCCATCAGTTGCGCGAGATATCCGTTCTGCCGCGTGATGAAGCGCGCAAGCCGCTCCGGATAGTCGGCAACGACCGCATCGCGCACCGAGGGCCGCGCCGCGAGCGCCTTGCGCCACACCGCGATCTTCGGCTTGTTCGCCAGCATGCCGTGATCGAGCACGCGGTCGAAGAGATCGAAATATCGGAACACCGGGCCGAACACGGCATCCACCAAGCCGAAGCGCTCTCCCGCGAACCACGGGCCCTTCACTTCGGTCTCGAGCCGCGCCAACTTCTTCTCGAGCTCGGCCGCACGCGCGGTGAACGCCTCGCGCGATGGCGTCGTTTCGAGCACCCAGATGTCGTTCAAAATCGCCGACCCGAACTCGATCATTGCGCGATGCCGCGCGCGCACCAGCGGATCCGCGGGCAGCAGCCGGTTCGGCTGCGTCTCCTCGAGATATTCGAGGATCACGGCGGATTCGAAGATCACGTCGTCGCCGACGCGCAGCAGCGGCACCTTGCCGAGCGGCGAGATCTTCAGGAACCAGTCCGGCTTGTTGGCAAGATCGATATCGATACGCTCGAAGGGCACACCCTTCTCGGTCAGCGCGATCGCGGCGCGCTGCACATAGGGGCAAAGGTCGTGGCTGACGAGGGTGAGGTCCACAGCACTCTCCATTAATGCAATTGCATGCATATTAATGCATCTGCATTAAATATGCAAGATCAATGCATGTGCATCAACTGAACGTGAAAGCCGCCTGGCGCGACCCATTTCGATAGCAATATGGCCCAGGAGAGAGGTCATGAGCGGCAGTTGGATCTTGGGAGCGCTCGCCGGCCTCGCCGCGCTCTGGGCGTTTCCCTCCCTCGCGCAGGCACCCAAGCCCTCGTTCGAGTGCCGCAAGGCCGCGACCAAGAGCGAGATCGCGATCTGCGCCAATCACGAGCTCGCCCGCCTCGACCGCGAGATCGCGGCGGCCTATCGGCAGCTGCGCCGCGAGCTGCGCGGCCAGCTCGAAGAGGGCGCCGGGAACCCGCTCGCGAAGGAGCAGGCCGCGTTCATCAGCCAGCGCGAGAGCTGCATGATGGACGAGGCCTGCCTCGCCAAGGAGATGGAAGACCGCCGCGCCGCGCTCGCGCTCGAGCCCGCCAGCAAGGACCCGCGCGAGGCCTTCGTCGGCCGCTACACCAACCGCTACGGCTGGCTGCTCGTGCGCCGCACCCTTGCGGGCCACTACGAGATCATGGGCGCGACCGCCGATCCGGCCGCGCGCTGGACCTGCGATCTCTCGGCCAGCATCAGCGCGGCCGAGAACGGCGTCGCCCGCGCCGATGCCGGCGAGGAGAACGATGCCCGCCCGCTGCGCCTCGCCCGGCGTGGCGAGATGCTCCGCGTCACCGAGGACGCCGAGCGCCGCCTCGCGGGCCATACCTGCGGCGCGAACGGCTTCGTCGAAGGCGACTACAAGCGCGTGCGCCGGCTGCCCTGAGGGCTCAGCGCCGCCGCAGCATGCCGTCGAGCGAGAAACGGCCCGCGCCGCTCACGAACAGAAACAGCAGTCCGCCGATCATCGCCAGGTTCTTGAAGAAATTGTTGCTCTGGGCGCGCCGCGCCGCCGGCTCGGCGAACTCCCAATAGCGATGCGCGGTCAGTGTCGCGACGATCGTGAACAGGATCATCAGCAGCGAGGTGTAGCGTGTGGCAAAGCCGAGCAGCAGCGCGAGCCCGCCGAGAAACTCCACCGGCGCGCCGATATAGGCGAGCACGCCGGCGCCCGGCACCTTGTTCTGCGTGAGATAGTTCGCGAAGCCCGGAATATTGGTGATCTTGGCCCAGCCGCTCTGGACGAAGATCCAGCCCATCAGCAGGCGACCGATCAGCAGCAGCGCATCGGCCGAGCTCGCGGCGATGCCGTCGGCGCGCGACAGAATTCCGGACCGGTCCGGCATGGTGACCTCCTCTTGGACGGTTTCCCGACTCGCCTATCATTTGACTAAGCTGCCCGCCGTCACATCACGAATCGGAGAGGCCCAGTCCTCGTGCATATCGCGGCGCGGCAGTCATGACGGCGCATCTGATGCGATGGGCGCGCGGCGAGATCCCGCTGGTCCGCGCCTTCTGGCTCTACGCGGTCGGCTACGGCGCGCTGATCAATCTGCTCGCGACCTCGGCCGCCTTCGGCGTGCTGGCGGCGGGCGGCGCCGGTCTGCTGGCGCTCGCCGTCTTCCTGCTGCCGCTGCCCTACAACGTGCTCGGCGTGATCGCCGTGTGGCGCAGCGCCGACCGTTATCGCGGCGATCCGAGCCTCGCCACGGCGGCCCGCATCGCGATCGTCGCCTGGGCGATCTTCGCGACCCTGATCTAGCCCACTCCGTGGCTCTTCAGCGCGGTGCCGATCTCGTCGAGGATCGTTGGATCGTCGATGGTCGCCGGCATGGTCCAGGGCTCCGCGTCCGCGATCTTCTTCATGGTGCCGCGCAGGATCTTGCCCGAGCGCGTCTTCGGCAGGCGCTGCACCGTGATCACGAGCCGGAATGCCGCGACCGGCCCGATGCGCTCGCGCACCAGCGCCACGATTTCCTTCTCGATCTCGGCAGGCGGCCGGTTGACGCCGGCCTTCAGCACGATGAAGCCGCACGGCACCTCCCCCTTGAGCTGATCCGCGATGCCGATGACCGCGCACTCGGCGACATCCGGATGGCTCGACAGCACCTCCTCCATGCCGCCCGTCGAGAGCCGATGCCCCGCGACATTGATGATGTCGTCGGTGCGCCCCATGATGAAGAGATAGCCGTCCTCGTCCTTGAAGCCCGCATCCGCGGTCTTGTAGTAACCCGGGAATTCCGTGAGGTAGCTCTCCTTGAAGCGCTCGTCCTGCTGCCACAGCGTCGGCAGGCACGACGGCGGCAGCGGCAGCTTGACCACGATCGAGCCCATCTGCCCGTTCGCGACCTCGCGGCAGGCCTCGTCCACCACGCGCACGTCGTAACCCGGCATCGCCACCGTCGGCGAGCCGTGCTTCACGGGAAGCTGGCCGAGGCCCATCGGGTTGCCCGCGATGCACCAGCCGGTCTCGGTCTGCCACCAGTGATCGATCACCGGCACCTTGAGCAGGTTCTCGGCCCAGACGATCGTGTCCGGATCCGCGCGCTCGCCCGCGAGGAAGAGCGTGCGGAAGCGGCTGAGGTCGTACCGGGCGAGATGCGTGCCTTTCGGGTCTTCCTTCTTGATGGCGCGGAACGCGGTCGGCGCCGTGAACATGGCGGAGCAGCCATGCTCCGCGATCACGCGCCAGAACGCGCCAGCGTCGGGCGTGCCGACCGGCTTACCCTCGTAGAGGATCGTCGTGCAGCCATGAAACAGCGGCGCATAAACGATATAGGAATGGCCGACCACCCAGCCGATATCGGACGCGGCCCAATAGGTCTCGCCCGGATCGACGCCGTAGAGATTTTTCATCGACCATTTCAGCGCGACCAGATGTCCGCCATTGTCGCGCACCACGCCCTTCGGAATGCCGGTCGTGCCCGAGGTGTAGAGGATGTAGAGCGGGTCGGTCGCGAGCACCGGCACGCAGTCCGCGGACTTGCCGTCGCGCTTCGCGGCCGCCGTGAGCTCCGCCCAATCGTGATCGCGGCCCCCGGTGAGCGGCGCTTCCGTCTGCGGCCGCTGCAGGATGAGGCAGGCCTCTGGCTTGTGGCTCGCGAGCCGGATCGCCTCGTCGAGCAGCGGCTTGTACGGGACAACGCGCGCGCCCTCGATGCCGCAGCTCGCCGAGAGGATCAGCCTCGGCTTCGCATCGTCGATGCGCGTTGCGAGCTCCTTGGCGGCAAAGCCGCCGAACACCACCGAATGCACCGCGCCGATGCGCGCGCAGGCATACATGGCGACCAGCGCCTCGGGCACCATCGGCATGTAGATGATCACGCGGTCGCCCTTGGCGACGCCGAAATCCTTCAGCACGGCCGCGAAGGTCTTCACCTCGGCGAGCAGCTCCGCATAGCTGATGCGGCGCTTGGTGTTGGTGACCGGTGAATCGTAGATGATCGCGGCCTGCTCGGCGCGCCCGCCCGCGACATGGCGGTCGATCGCGTTGTAGCAGGTGTTACAGGAGGCGCCGACGAACCAGCGCCCATAGACGCCCGCCGACGGATCGAACACCTTGCTTGCGGGCTCGTACCAGTCGATCTCCTGCGCGGCCTCGGCCCAGAACCCTTCCGGGTCCTTCATGCTGCGCGCATAGACATCGAAATAGCGGCTGGTGCGGGCGTCCATCATTTCCCTCCGTGTTGTTGCCGTCTCCTCGCCAAGCACGCGAGGAGACGGAATCGTGCGCGTCTGCTTCTTTGGTTGGCGCATGTTCTTGGCGGCGAACCGGTGCCCACTTCGCCGGAGCATGCGCTAGAACGCGATCTTTCCCGTGATGGTCTGCCACCACATCTTCCAGTCGCCCATCAGGCTGTAGACCGGCTGCTTGAACGAGGCCGGCTGGTTCTTCTCGAAGGCGAAGTGGCCGATCCAGGCAAAGCCGTAGCCGGCGACGAGACCGGCCAGCAGCCACCACGGATTGCGCGTCCAGACCAGCAGGATGAGGCAGATGAGCGCCAGTGACGAGCCGACGAAATGCAGCCGGCGACATGTCGTGTCCCGGTGCTCGCTCAAGTAAAACGGATAGAACTCCGCGAAGCTGTCGTATTTCTTTGCCGCGGGCTTTGCGACGTCACTCATGGCAGTCTCCCTTTCCTGCCGTGAAACATTCATATTCTGCGGCAGCGCGGGCGCAATTGCCAGCCGCGCGCCCTCGACATTTCGGCCATGCGGGCTACAAGGCTGGCGTGCGCCCTCCCGGCGCGCTTTGATTTTCGTCACCTCTCCCCCGCCCGAAACGCTCCGTGCTGACCGATCCGCTGTTCCTTCTCGTCGCGATTCCGGCCGTAACCTTCCTTGGCCTCGCCAAGGGCGGCTTTTCCGGGGTCGGCATGATCGCCACACCGCTCCTGGCGCTCATCCTGCCGCCCCTGCAGGCGGCCGCGATCCTGCTGCCGATCCTGCTGCTGCAGGACGTGATCTCGGTGTGGGTCTACCGCAAGGACTACAGCGCGGCGAACCTGAAGGTGCTCATGCCGGGCGGCGCCATCGGCGTCGCGGTCGCCTGGGCGCTCGCGGCCTATGTCTCGGACCATCATGTCCGCTTTGCCATCGGCGTCATCGGCGTCGCATTCGTGCTCAATGCCTGGTTCGGCCGGATCCCGGCCGACGCCAAGCCGGCCAGCACGGCCGGCGGCATCTTCTGGGGGAGCCTCACGGGCTTCACCTCCACGCTCAGCCAGGCCGGCGCGCCGCCGTTCCAGATCTACGTGCTGCCGCAACGTCTGCCCAAGATGACGCTGGTCGGCACCGCCGCGATCTTCTTCGCGTCGCTCAATGTCATGAAGGTCGCGCCTTATTTCGCGCTCGGCCAGTTCTCGACCGAGGGCCTGCTGACGACGCTTGGCCTCACGCCGCTCGCGATCGCGACCAACTTCCTCGGCATCTGGCTGGTGCAGCGCACGCCGACCGAATTGTTCTACCGCATCGCCTATGTGCTGGTGTTTTTGATCTGCCTCGCCCTGCTCTGGCAGGGCGGACGCAACATTCTCGGGCTCTGACGCTCGCGCGCATTGATCGCGCCCCTCGGCTTTGGCTACGGTGCGCTCAAAGCAGGGGATTTCAATGGCGCAGACGCCCTACGACGTCGATCTCGACCGCAATCCGGCGAACTTCCAGCCGCTGACGCCGCTCAGCTTCCTGGAGCGCTCCGCCGCCGTGTTCCCGGACCATACGGCGATCATCCACGGCAAGCTGCGCCGCAGCTACCGCGACTTCTATGCCCGCGCCCGCAAGCTCGCTTCGGTGCTGGCGAAGCGCGGCATCAAGCGCGGCGACACCGTCTCGGTGATGCTCGCCAACACGCCAGCCATGCTCGAGGCGCACTACGGGGTGCCGATGACCGGCGCGGTGCTCAACACGCTCAATACCCGCCTCGATGCCGCGGTGCTCGCCTTCACGCTCGATCACGCCGAGACCAAGGTGCTGATCACGGACCGCGAGTTCTCCAAGACCATGAAGGAGGCGCTCAGCCTCGCCAAGACGAAGCCCTTCGTGGTCGATTACGACGATCCGGAATTCACCGGTGCGGGCGAGCGGCTCGGGAGCATCGAATACGAGGATTTCATCGCGGACGGCGATTCCCAGTTCGAATGGCAGATGCCGGACGACGAATGGGACGCGATCTCGCTCAACTACACCTCGGGCACCACCGGCGATCCCAAGGGCGTCGTCTATCACCACCGCGGCGCCTATCTGCTGGCGGTCGGCAATGTCGTGACCTGCGGCATGGGCAAGCATCCGGTCTATCTCTGGACACTGCCCATGTTCCACTGCAACGGCTGGTGCTTCCCGTGGTCGATCTCGGTGGTCTCCGGAACGCATGTGTGCCTGCGCGCCGTGCGCGCGCCCGCGATGTTCGACGCGATCGCGGCCCACAAGGTGACGCATCTCTGCGGCGCGCCGATCGTGATGTCGACGCTGCTCAATGCGCCCGAGCCTGAGAAGAGGCCCCTGCCCCACACGGTCGAGTTCTTCACCGCCGCCGCGCCGCCGCCCGAAGCCGTGCTCGCCGCCATGAAGGACGCGGGCTTCAACGTCACGCATCTCTACGGGCTCACCGAGACCTATGGGCCGGCCGTGGTGAACGACTGGCACAGCGAATGGAACGCGCTCGCCGGCCCCGAGCAGGCCGCGCGCAAGGCGCGCCAGGGCGTGCGCTATCTGCCGCTCGAAGCGCTCGACGTGCGCGATCCGGAGACGCTTGCGCCGGTGCCTCGCGATGGCGCGACCCTCGGCGAGGTCATGTTCCGCGGCAACGTCGTCATGAAGGGCTATCTGAAGAACAAGAGCGCATCGCAGAAGGCGTTCGAGGGCGGCTGGTTCCACTCGGGCGATCTCGGCGTCATGCATCCGGACGGCTACATCCAGCTCAAGGACCGTTCGAAGGACATCATCATCTCGGGCGGCGAGAACATCAGCTCGATCGAGGTCGAGGACGCACTCTACAAGCATCCCGCCGTCGCGGCCGCTGCCGTCGTCGCCAAGCCCGACGAGAAATGGGGCGAGACGCCCTGCGCTTTCGTCGAGCTCAAGCCAGGCGCTGACGCCTCCACCGACGACCTCATCGCCTGGTGCCGCAAGAACCTCGCCGGCTACAAGGTGCCGCGCTACATCGTGTTCACCGAGCTGCCCAAGACCTCCACCGGCAAGATCCAGAAGTTCAAGCTGCGCGAGATGGCAAAGGCCGTGTGAGCCTGGCGGCTCAGCAACGCGCCTCACCATCAAGACCGTCATCCTGAGGCGCGAGGCTGCACCCATGTCGGGCCTGCCCGACATGGGCATGATCAATGGGCAAGTCGGCAACAGCCGACTTGCGTGCAGCCGAGCCTCGAAGGATGAACGGCCCGGGCCTCACAACGAGCGAGCGGCAGCACCTCGGCTGTCGCCCTTCGAGGCTCGGCACTGCGTGCCGAGCACCTCAGGGTGACGGATAAACGTTATCGTGTGCTGTTGCGGCCGCGCCTCCATTCGCGACGTTGAACTCGCGCATCAAAAGAAGTCGCTTGTCCACCCGATCGGGGCCCGCTCTGCTGCGCGCAAACGAGGGGCTCGCCCATGATCACGCTCTACGAACAGCATTCGTCCGGAAACTGCTACAAGGTGCGCCTGCTGCTCACCCAGCTGAAGCGGCCGTTCCGCACCGTCGAGGTCTCGGCGCGCGACGGCTCGACGCGCACGCCCGAGTATCTGGCCCGCAATCCGATCGGCAAGGTGCCGGCCCTCGAGCTCGACGATGGCCGCTTCCTCGCCGAGTCGAACGCCATGCTGCTGCATTTCGCGGAAGGCACGCGCTTCCTGCCCACGGACCCCTACGATCGCGCCAAGACCTACGAGTGGCTGTTCTTCGAGCAGTATTCCCACGAGCCAGCCATTGCGGTATTGCGCGCGCTGCGCATCTACGAGGAGCGGCGCCATCTCGCGACGCCCGAGCGCGTCGCGCAGCTCACCGAGGCGGGCAATCGCGCGCTCGCCGTGATGGAGCGGCGTCTCGCCGGCGCCGACTGGCTCGCCGGCAACGCCTATTCGATCGCCGACATTGCGCTCTACGCCTACACGCACACCGCGGAGGAAGGCGGCCTCTCGCTCGCGCCCTATCCGGGCATCGGCAAATGGCTCGCGCGCGTCGCCGTCCAGCCTGGACATATCACGCTCGATGCGTAGCTGAGTAAGACAGCAACAAAGCTGCGAGACGCGTTCGGCGCGAATCAACGCCCTCGCGGACGGTAAAACGCGCCGCCCTTCGGGGCCCGCACTCGTTTTTGTGCATACGTATCTTCACTGAGATCTACGCACTTTACGCATCGGGACTTCGCCGCTTCGACTCCCGCAAAACACTTAGAAGTTCCGATGAATCGGCCACTTCTTGCATTTCGTCACTCAATGATCCCATTCGTTTCACAAAGCTGCCTCGTTCGGACGGCATCTGCGCAGGGCGTCCGCGACCACCGCATTGAAGCGCGCGGCGCCTAAACGGGGACAAGACCTCTTCCTGAAACTCACGACGGACGGTGACTTCGCTGTCGCCGCCCGCACAGGATGGATGTTGCACGCATGCGACGATGCCTTATTGCCGCTACGCTTTTGCTCGCGCCGGCGATCTGCTCAGCCAATCAGCTTTCTTCAGTCACGAGCCCGAAGACGATTCCCGCCAAAGAGCAGGCCGCCGCGAAGACGCGGGCCGGCACCGATGGCACCACGGGCGCGACGCTGCCTGCGGAGGACACCATCATCGTGCAGGTCGTCGCGGATAGCGACAAGCCGGCTTCGCCCGAGCACGTGTGCAACACGCTCACGGCGGCCGCGCAGGCGCACAATCTTCCGGCGCCGTTCTTCATCCGGCTGATCTGGCAGGAGAGCAAGTTCAAGGCCGACGCGGTGAGCCCGGTCGGCGCGCAGGGCGTGGCGCAGTTCATGCCCAAAGTCGCCTCCGCGATGGGCCTCGAGAACCCCTTCGATCCGATCGAGGCGCTGCCGGTCTCCGCGCAACTGCTGCGCACGCTGCGCGATCAGTTCGGCAATCTCGGCCTCGCGGCCGCCGCCTACAATGCGGGCCCGAAGCGCGTGATCGACTGGCTGACCAAGCGCGGCCAGCTGCCGAAGGAGACGCGCGACTATGTGCTCAGCATCACGGGTCGTCCCGCCGAGGAATGGCGCGGCACCAATCCGGTGGTGAAGATCAACGTCTCGGTCCCGCATCGCGCGCCCTGCCGTCCCGACAGTTTGGAGACCGATGCGCTCGCAGCCGTGCCCGCGACGCTCAACCCATCCATCGCCGACGACATTCCGGCGGACCCGCCGAAGGTCACAAAGGTGGCGGCCAAGAAGGGCAAGGCGACGCAGGTCGCTGAGGCGAAGATCATCAAGATCCGCAAGGGCAAGGTGCTCGTCGCCGAGATGTCCGCCGCGAAGCCGGCCAGCAAGACGGCCGCCAAGCGCGAGGCCACCATCAAGGTGGCGGCCAAGCCGGCCAAGGCCGAGAAGGTCGCGGCCAAACCTGCCAAGTCCAATGCTCCGATGCACCTAGCCTCGGTCGGCAAGGTGCGGCAGTAAGCTCAAACAATACGTCGCATGCGGAAAGGCCCGGCTTGCGCCGGGCCTTTTCTTTTGGTGGGAAAGCTGTGTCAGCGCGCTTCAGACCTCACGCGGCGCGCGCAACGCCCACGCCCGCCTTCGCGTCCGCCAGGATCATGTCGGCCCCCTTCTCGGCGATCATGATGATCGCCGCATTGGTATTACCCGAGACGACCGTCGGCATGATCGAGCCGTCGACCACGCGCAAGCCCTCGAGCCCGCGCACGCGCAGCCGCTCGTCCACCACGGCGGCCGGGTCCGGCCCCATGCGGCAGGTGCTGGTCGGATGGAAGATGGTCGTGCCGGTCTCGCGCGCATAGGCGAGGAAGTCGGCGTCGCTCTGGCACTTCGGACCGGGCAGCCGCTCCTCCGCCACGTAGCGCGCGATCGCGGGCTGGCTCATGATCCGCCGCATCAGCTTCATGCCGCTCACCATCACGTCGCGGTCGCGCGGAGCCGAGAGATAGCGCGGCTGGATCGCGGGCGGCAGTGCGGGATCCGTCGACTTGATGCGCACATGGCCGCGGCTGTCCGGCCGCAGCTGACACACCGAGATGATGAAGCCCGGGAACGGATGAAACTTCTCGCCGATCTTGTCGGCGCTGAACATGATGACGTGCACCTGCACGTCCGGGCTCGCCAGCGACGGGTCGGTGCGGAAGAAACCACCCGCATAGCCGGCCGAGATCGCGAGCAGCCCCTTGCGCGTGAACACGTAGCGAAGGCCTGCCGCGAGCCGGTTGCGCAGGCTGCCGAGCACGTCGTTCATCGTGATCGGCTCGGTGCAGCGATAGGCGAAACGCACTTGGAAGTGATCCTGCAGGTCGTTGCCGACATTGGTGTCGGCGACGATCGGGATCCCGAACGATTTCAAGAGCTCCGCCGGCCCGACGCCCGAGAGCTGCAGGAGCTGAGGCGAGTTGATCGCGCCGGCCGAGACGATCACCTCGCCACTGGCATGTGCGACGCGCGTTTCGCCGCCCAGCCGATACTCGACGCCGACCGCGCGGCGGCCTTCGAACAGAATCCGCGTCGTCAACGCATTCGGCACGACTTCGAGGTTCACCCGGCTGCGCGCGGGCCGCAGATAGCCGACCGCCGTCGAGCAGCGCCGCCCGTTGCGCGAGGTGACTTGGAAATAGCCCGCGCCCTCCTGCGTCGCGCCGTTGAAGTCGTCGTTGCGAGGGAAGCCTGCCTCCTGCGCGGCCTCGATGAAGGCCTCGCACAAGGGATGCGCCTCCGGCACGTCGGCGACCGCGAGCGGCCCGCCGACGCCGTGGAAGTCATCTGCGCCGCGCGCCTGGTCCTCGGCCTTGCGGAAATAGGGCAGCACGTCCTCGTAGCTCCAGCCCGTATTGCCGAGCTGGCGCCAGTGGTCGAAGTCCTGCGACTGGCCCCGCACATAAAGCAGCCCGTTGATCGAGCTCGAGCCGCCCAGCACCTTGCCGCGCGGCTGGATGATCTGCCGGTTGTTGAGCTCGGGCTCGGGCTCCGAATTGTAGAGCCAGTTCACCCGCGCATTGGTGAACAGCTTGCCGTAGCCCAAGGGAATGTGGATCCAGGGGTGACGGTCCTTGCCGCCCGCCTCCAGCAGCAGCACGCGATGCTGTCCCGACGCGCTCAGCCGGTTGGCGAGCACGCAGCCCGCGCTCCCGGCGCCGATGACGATGTAGTCGAACGTGTCTCTGCTTTGCACGATCAGCCCTTTGTTACGCGATCAGATCCACGGCCAACGCGGCCGCCCAAGCCTCACGATATCAGTGATCCACACCGGCGCTCAGTCAACCTTCAGCCCGAGCTTCTGGATCAGCGCGGCCCATTTGGCGCCGTCGCGCTCGATATCGGTCGTGTAGTCCTCGGGCGTGCCGGAGACCGGATCGCCGCCTTCGTTGTGGATGCGGCTGCGCACATCCTCCGACGCGACGGCCTGGACCAGAATCTTGTTGAGCCGCTCGATGATCGGGCGCGGCGTGCCGGCGGGCGCCAACACGCCATAGCGCAGCACGGCTTCGAAGCCGGGCAGGCCCGATTCGTCGACGGTTGGCACGTCGGGCAGCAGGCTGGTGCGCTTGAGGCTGGTCACTGCGAGCACGCGCAGCGTGCCGGCGCGCACGTTCCCGAGCGCCGGCGGGATCACGCCGAAGGCGACCGGCACATGCCCGCCGAGCAGGTCGTTCATTACGGCGGCCGTGCCCTTGTAGGGCACCAGCGTCATGTCGGCTCCTGCCAGTGACTTGAACAGCTCGGCGCACATATAGGAGCCGGTACCGATCGCCGAGGTGCCGAAGTTGAGCTTGCCGGGATCCTTCCGAGCGAGCGCGATCACCTCGGCGACGGTCTTCGCCGGGAACGACGGATGCGCGATGAGCACGACCGGCATCGAGGCGACGAGACCGACGGCCGTGAAATCCTTGCGCGGGTCGTAGCCCGCATTGCGATAGAGATGCGGATTGATCGAGACCGTTCCCGAATGGCCGAGCAGCAGCGTGTAGCCGTCCGGCGCCGCGCGTGCGACCGCACGGGTACCGATATTGCCGCCGCCACCGCCGCGATTGTCGACGATCACTTGCTGGCCGAGCGCGGCCGAGAGCTTGTCCGCGACGATGCGCGCCATCGCATCGACGCCGCCGCCCGGCGGGAACGGCACGATCAGCGTGATCGGCCGGCTCGGATAATCCTCCGCCATTGCGGGCGCGATCAGCGCCGCCAACCCCATCCAAACGATCGCAGCTACGCGCGTCCACGTCCGCATCATGCACTCCGTCACTCGGCCTTGGCGCCCGAGGCCTTCACGATCTGCGACCACATGGTCTCCTCGCGGTCGAGATCGGCCGCGTATTCCTCGGGGCTGCTCGGCAGCGCATCGGCGCCTTCGTGGTCGAGGCGCTTGAGCACCTCGTCCGAGGTGAGCGCCTGGCGCAGCTCCTTGTTCAGGCGATCGATGATCGGCCGCGGTGTGCCGGTAGGCGCCACCAGCCCGTAGCGCAGGGCCGCCTCGAAGCCCGGCAGCCCGGACTCCGCGATCGTGGGGACATCGGGCAGCAGCTTCGAGCGCTTCGCGCTAGTGACGCCGAGCGCGCGCAGCTTGCCGCCCTGCACGTTGCCGATCACGGCCGGCAGCGGCGCCACCATCACAGGCACATGGCCGCCGAGCACGTCGTTCAGGCCGGGGCCTGTGCCCTTGTAAGGAATGTGGTTGAGCCGAATGCCGGCGCGATGCGCGAACAGCTCCGCCGAGATGTGCCCGACCGTGCCGACGCCCGCGGAGGCGAAATCGATGGTGCCGGGCTTCTCCTTCGCGAGTGCGATCAGCTCGCCGATCGACTTCGCGGGAAAGGAGGGATGCACCACCAGCACGCTCGGCGCCGTGCCGATGCGCCCGATCGCCGCGAAGTCCTTGCGCGTGTCGAAGCCGGGATCGCGATAGAGGCTCGGGCTGATGGCGAGCGTGCCCGAATAGCCGAGCAGGATCGTGTAGCCGTCGGGGGCACTCTTCGCGACCTGGCGCGCGCCGATCGTGCCGCCGGCGCCGCCGCGATTGTCGATGATGATCTGCTGGCCGATGGTCGCGGCCATCCGCTCGGCGACGATGCGCGCCATGATCGAGGTGCTGCCCCCCGGCGCGAAGGGCACGACGAGCGTGATCGGATGGTCCGGATAAGTCTCGGCGCGCGCCTGCGTCATCGCGGCAGCGACAAGCGCAACAAAAACCACGGCCGAACGCAGCAACGCGTTTGCCATGCAGTCCTCCCGTCTCGCGGTCTTTTCGCCGCACGCGGCTCTGCCGCTTCGCGCGAGGCTAGCACAACGATCGCAGAGCGGGAGGCTTCATTCGGGATGATGCGCGTGCCGGAATGGCAGGGCGTGAAATGCGAAGGCCGAAATGCAAAACCGCCGGCCTCGCGAGAGGGCCGGCGGTTCAAGCCGGAGGTGGAACGCCGTCGAGCGGCGTATAGCGCTTCAGATCGTCCGTCAGTGCACGCTCATGGTTGTGTCGTGCTTCAGCCGTTCGATCTCGTCCTTCACTTGCAGCTTGCGTCGCTTGAGTTCGACGATCTTGAGATCATCGGTCGACAGATGCGCGAGCGCGTCGGAGATTTCATCTTCGAGCGCTCGGTGCTTCTTCTCCAGTTCCGCAAGATGCGATTGGATGGACATGTGGCATGCCTCCTAAGTCAGATTCACCGACATTTTCATTTTGACAGATGCATTATGCCAAGTCGACCGAGCTTCGATTGTGCGGCGCATCAAATCCCCGGCCGCATTAACGAAGTGTCTCGCTCGCGCTTGAAGCGATGATGTTAACGCGCGATACTCATTAAGGTTTCGGCGCCCCCATAGGCGCCGGCCGCAGGCGGATTCACACCTGGCGATGACCCAAGAGGAAGAACGCGAGCTCCGCGCGACCTTGGCGCGCATGCACCAGGAGCATCGCGACCTCGACGCGGCCATCGAGGCCCTTCAGAACGCTCCCGGATCCGACATTCTGCAGATTCAGCGGCTGAAAAAGCGCAAGCTCGCCCTGCGCGACCGTATGACCTTCATCGAGGACCAGCTGACCCCCGACATCATCGCATGACAGGTGCGCTGGTAGGGTATCAGACCCGGCGGGGCCGCTGCGCCTTGCGCGCGTACATGGCTTGGTCCGCGTGCGCGAGCACGTCCGCGGGGCCATCCAGCGCCCCAAGTGAGGCCGCGCCGACCGAAGCACCGACCGAGAGCTCCGCATCGCCGACCGTGATTCGTGTCGCCGCGACCGCAGCCTCGAGCGCCTCGGCCTTCGTCCGGGCGTCGGCTTCGGCCAGGTTCCACAGGATAAGGCCGAACTCGTCGCCGCCGAGCCGCGCCACCACGTCGGAGGCACGCACACTCGCCCGCAGCGTCGCCACCACGGCCCGCAGGAGCAGATCGCCCGCCGCATGGCCGTGCCGGTCGTTGATCGGCTTGAAGCCGTCGAGATCGAGATAGAGCAGCGCCGCCGGCGTGCCGTAGCGCTTCACATAGGCGAGCGAGCGCGAGAGCTCGCGCTCGAAGCCGCGGCGATTGAGGATGCCCAGCAGCGGGTCGATATCGACCTTGGCTTCGAGCTCCTTCACCTGAGCGCGGCTGGCCGCGAGCTCGGCCTGCAGCCGCTCCACCTCGGCGGCGAGCCGCGAGACCTCGGCGCGCCGTGCCGGCCCCGGCACGCCAGCCGGCTCGGCCTCGGCCACGCGGCGTCCGACCGGCCGCGTCTGAGCGCCCCGCCCCGGCTTTGCGATCCGCGGCTCTTGCTTGGCCATATCGTCCCCTGCCCCTCGGCGCGGATATCACCGATCGCGCGGAGGATAAAGCAGGCGGCTCGGCTTGCCACCGTGGGGCCCGTACCTATAATCCGCGCCTTCTTTTTTCGGGGGGCGCATGGCGTCGGTCGCAATCATCATGGGCAGCCAGTCCGACTGGTCGACCATGAAGCACGCCGCCGAGACCCTCGATGCGCTGGGCGTGAGCTACGACAAGCGCATCGTTTCGGCGCACCGCACCCCGGAACGCCTTTACGCCTTCGCCAAGGGCGCCAAGGCCGAGGGCTTCCGCGTGATCATCGCGGGCGCGGGCGGCGCCGCGCACCTGCCCGGCATGACGGCTTCCCTCACCACGCTGCCCGTGTTCGGCGTGCCGGTCGAATCGAAGGCGCTCTCCGGCGTCGATTCGCTCTACTCGATCGTGCAGATGCCGCCCGGCATCCCGGTCGGCACGCTGGCGATCGGCCGCGCCGGCGCCATCAACGCCGCACTGCTCGCCGCGGGCGTGCTGGCGCTCACCGATTCCGCGCTCGACGCGCGGCTCGCCGCCTGGCGCAAGGCACAGACCGAGAGCGTCAAGGAACGTCCCTCCGACGAGGACAAGGCGTGACCCCGCAGCTCCGGGGCGCGCTCGGGCCCGACGCCACCATCGGCATCCTGGGCGGCGGTCAGCTCGGCCGCATGCTGGCACTGGCGGCCGCGCGGCTCGGCCTCAAGTGTCACGTGCTCTCGCCCGATCCGGCCTCGCCCGCCTTCGACGTCGTGCACCGCGTGACCACCGCCGACTATGCGGACACCAGCGCGCTCGACCGCTTCGCCGAGGACGTGGATGTCGTCACCTACGAGTTCGAGAACGTGCCGGCCGAGAGCGCGGCCTTCCTGGCGGCGCGCCGGCCCGTGCTGCCCGACCCGCGCATCCTCGCCATCACCCAGGACCGGCTGATCGAGAAGAGCTTCGTGCAGGAGCACGGCATCGCGACCGCGCGCTTCGCCGAGGTGAGCAGCCCGGACATGCTCGCGCCCGCGCTCGCGGCGATCGGCCGCCCGGCCGTGCTCAAGACGCGCCGCTTCGGCTATGACGGCAAGGGCCAGGTGCTGCTGCGTGACGGCGTCGATCCGGCGCGCGCCTGGGACGAGGTCGGCCACCAGCCCTGCATCCTCGAGGCCTTCGTGCCCTTCGAGCGCGAGATCTCAGTGGTCGCCGCGCGCGACCGCGACGGCCACATCGAATGCTTCGACGTGACCGAGAACGAGCACCGCGACCACATCCTCAAGGTCTCCCGCGTCCCCGCCGCGGTCTCCGACGACGTGTGCGCGCAGGCGCTCAAGATCGCCGAGACGCTCGCGGCCGCCTTCGAATATGTCGGCGTGTTCGCGGTCGAGATGTTCGTGGTGGCCGACGGCGCCGGCCACCGGGTGCTGGTCAACGAAATCGCGCCGCGCGTGCACAATTCCGGTCACTGGACCCTGGACGGCGCCACGGTCTCCCAGTTCGAGCAGCACATCCGGGCGGTCGCGGGCTGGCCGATCGTGAAGCCTCAACGGCACGGCCGGATCGAGATGCAGAACCTGATCGGCGCCGAGATCGAGGAGGCCCGGAACTGGCTCCAGGTCCCGGGCGCCGCGGTCCACCTCTACGGCAAGTCCGCCGTCCGCCCGGGCCGCAAAATGGGCCATGTGACGCGGGTTTTCGAGGATTGAGCAGCCGTTTCGGCCGTCCTCCGGGCGGTGGACTTTTTTTTCGGCTTCTGGTACACGCGCGCGTTCCGGCAGGATTCGACCGCTCCTGGTGGCCGTAGGCCGGATGACCCCATTTCTGGCTACGAACCGACTTGGTTCGAACCGAACCCGGATCGAAGAGGAAGACACGCGTGCAGGTTCTCGTCCGCGACAACAACGTCGATCAAGCCCTCAAGGCGCTCAAGAAGAAGATGCAGCGCGAGGGCATTTTCCGCGAAATGAAGCTGCGGAACCACTACGAGAAGCCGTCCGAGAAGAAGGCCCGCGAGCGCGCGGAAGCCATTCGCCGCGCCCGCAAGCTGGCCCGCAAGCGCGCTCAGCGCGAAGGCTTGATTCCCGGCAAGCCGAAGGTGGCCCGTCCGGCCGGCCCCGGCGCCCGTCCGGGTGGCGGCGGCGGCATGAGCCGCGGCCCGCGCTGAACCGATTCGACCTGACCGAAGTACCGCAGGCGCGGGGCCTCCCCCGCGCCGCTGTCTTTTCGGCCCGCGGCGCGACAGAATGTCCCTGGGTTATCGGGTCGTTCTGGTTCCATGTCGAAGCTCCTCCCATGATGCCGACGGCTCGCACCCTTGCGGCCCTGGTGCTGCTCACCGCGCTCGGCTTCGCGGGCTGCAAGCCGATCACCACCAGCGCGGTCTCGGAGGACGAGGATTCGGCCCAGGCCGCCTCGCCCGCGAACATCGCCTCGCTCAGCGAAGTCATCCAGCGCAATCCGAACGACGCGCAGGCCTATAACGTGCGCGGCAGCGTGCTCGGGCGCGCCGGCAAGCGCGAGGAGGCGCTCGCCGACTTCAACAAGGCGATCGCGCTCGATCCCAATTACGCGCAGGCCTATGCGAACCGCGGCCTGCTGCACCGGCAGATGAACCGGCTCGAGCCCGCGATTGCCGACTACAATCGCGCCATTACGATCGACCCGAATTACGCGACAGCCTATATGGGCCGCGGCAGCGTCTATCGCCAGCAGAACCAGCCGCTGCCGGCGCTTGAGGACTTCAACCGCGCGATCCAGATCCGTCCCGACAATGCGCAGGCCTATTACAATCGCGGCCTGCTCTATCAGGCGCAGAACCAGCACCAGTTCGCGATCGACGACTTCACGACCGCGATCAGCCTCTCGCAGCAGAAGGCCGAGCCTTACGTCGCGCGCGGCTTGAGCTATCTCGCGGTGAACGACATGAAGTCCGCGGCGAGCGATCTCGACGAAGCCGTGCAGCTCGAGCCGCAGAGCCTCACGGCCTGGACCAGCCGCGGCCTCGCCTATGAGCGCCTCGGCGACAAGGAGAAGGCCGCCGGCTCTTACGCGCGCGCCATGAACATCCGCCAGAACCACGAGCCCGCGAAGCAGGGTTTCGCGCGCGTGGGCGGAAAACTCGGGCAGGCCTATCAGGCGTTTTGAAGCATCTTCGTAGGGTGTGCTCGACGCGCCGAGCCGTCGAGACGAATTGCCGAGTCCGATCGCGTCGAGCGCACGCGTGCAGCGACTCAG
>JAEYAU010000177.1 GCA_023404705.1 Pseudomonadota bacterium | reverse complement strand
GCCCCCCTTCCATCGCGGCTACCAAGCGCTCCTGGATCGCCTGCTGCGGCATCTCTCCATCAACATACAAGACGTTGCGTGGCGTCTCGGCCCGCCATCGCAGAAACTCCCCACCGCAGCTCACGGCGTGCGCGATGCCCAGCGCAACGTGGGTCTTTCCGATGCCGCGGCCCGCGAAAAGCATAGCCAGTCCTCCTTCAGGCAGGATGGGGTCCAGCACCATCTTGCGAGGCGGGAGCTTGAGGCGTGCAAACTCTCGCACACAGATCGTGTCGAGCTTCAGGCACTCCTTTCGCGGCGTCGAATCCGCATGGTCATCCCGGTCTGGGCTATCAGATCGCTCCTGATCGTCATCCCAGGAGCCTTCTTCGAGATCCCAGTCGCGGTCGTAGATCAACCGATCGTCCATAGGCTCACCCATCCCGCCCGACCATGACGGCGCGCCAGAGGTTCACAGGGCGTCCACACTGGCTTAAACGCCGCTCTCCGGTCTGTTCGACCTCCCCGGCGTAGTGGGCCTCCGAGAGCCGTGGCCGGATCGGATACACCGACATCTCAAACTGGGCAGTGATCTCATCCGCCGTGAACCCCTTGGGGAACCGAGAGCGGAGGAAACCTACGATGCGCTTGCGCAGCTCCTTCGCGGGGCCGCGCATCGCGTGCGCGGCATCCTTGCTGGGTCCGGGCACTTTAAAGCCGGGTGTGTCGGGATAGCTCATTGCGCGCCTCTCCCGCGAACCAGCCGCAGCTCGGAGGTTGACCGGATCAGGGGCCCGATCTTGCGCTGAGCCCATGCGTCCAGGCCGGAAACCGGATAGAGCGGGAACCGCCCAGCGAGCCTGAAGGGAGGCCCATCCGAGCTGACGCAGGCGAGCTTGGCCAGCGTCTTGGGGGAACACGGGATGTTGTACTTCTCAGTCACGTACTTCGCGGCCTCGGCGCGCCGGAGGAAGCGCTCTTCCGCCTCTGGCGTATCGTTCTCAGGTGTCATCTGTTCCTCACGCAATCACGGTCAATTCCGTGGAGGCCCGAGCAAATACACCCACTGCGGAGGGCCTAAATTAGCCCCTTGGAAAATTTCTCGCCGGTCTATGGGCGGGGGTTAGAACCTGCGAGCTTAGCTGCGGCCGCGATCGCGCGCTGGATGTAGCTTTCGCCGACGGAGATGAGATCAGCGGGAGCAAGGTTCATCCGCGCACTGACAAGCTCGTGAGTTTCCTCCAGATAGATCGCCCAGGCATTGAAGTCCCGATTGGGTCTGACGCGCGCCGTCAAGATAGTGTGCCAAGACTCTAGAGATGTGTGGAACTGAGTCCGGGGTCGCTGCAACTTGGCAAGCTTTTTGCCGTAGCGCTTGGTGATGTCGGCTATTGCGTGCTTCTTCTTCATGCCTGCTGCCGTAAAGTGCCGAAGCCCCACGCAGACCAAGGCGCGAAGCTGCCAGACAGTAGTGCTGTCGTCGCTTCGGCCACCCTTGCCAGAGTGCAGTGGCAAGAGCGAATTGCCCGCCTTGCGGCTGACGTCATACAGCGCCTCCGCGAGCACTTTGAAGCGCTGCGCGGCTTCAGCCTCCCCGATCTCCATCAAGAAGTGTGAGACGGCATGGCAGGCAAGGCAAAAACTGGCCTGCTGTTGCGTGACTGACTTAGCGCCTTCTCTTTCGAATGCCCGATGAAGCAGCGACCTCATTCTGGTCAGTGCAATATCCAATGCTTCTGGGCGAACTTCACTAAGCTGCATTTGTGCTCCGGACCTTCACCTCGTTCAGGCACGAACTGATGTGCCCTGATATCTCTTCAGCAGCGGCCAAGAGAGCGCTGTCGATCTTGTGAATGTAGCCTTCTGTCACGCTCGCTCGGGAATGCCCGATCAGCGCCTTGATGGTGGGAACCGTAAAACCAAGATCTTCGGCCGTGGAGCTAAACGAGTGACGCAGGCCATGCGATGAGATTCCCGGTACAGCTTGACCGGCGACCCGCTTCAGCCATCGTGTAAGGCCGGTGTGATGCTTGTTGGCATCGGAAATCGCCGGGAACACAAACTTGGAAGTGGTCCTGGCACCCGCAGCTCTGAGCACATCGAGAGCCGCCGATCCGATTGGCCGGATGCTCCTGCCGGTCTTCGAGCTTTCGAGCCGAAGCGCGCTCGCGGATTGATCGATCTCGGTCTTGAGAAGGCCTTCGATCTCGTCCAACCGACATCCCGTCAGAGCAGCGGCTCGGGCTGCCAGCACCCGCTGCCAATGCTCACCCCGCGCTTCCGCAGCGGCAAGACACTGGCCCAAACGCTGGTAGCCGGAATCGTCCAGTCTCCAGTGCCTAGTGCCGTCTTTGGGCCGGACAATCCCCTTGGCGGGGTTGTCCGGCCGGTAGCCCTCGTTGACCGCATAGGTGAGTATGCCGCCCAAGAGGCCCATCGTGCGTGCTGCCGTACCCCGGCCGCCTTTGACGATCGCCCTTCCTCTTGTCTTCGTCTTAACGTCGGTTGCCGTCTTGCCGGCCATGACGTGCTGCATGAAGCGGCGCACGTCAGCCGGCGTGAGGTCCTTCACGGTCCGGTTGCCCAGCAGCGGGATGATGTGTCGCTCGATGCGGCCTTTGTCGGTAGAGAGAGTGGTGGCGCTCTTGGCGTCACCCCGGCGGGTCAGGATCAGCCCGCGCTCGGCCTTGGTCAGATACTCGCGACAGAGCGCCTCAACGGTCATCGCCCCGCGTTCCTGCATCCGCGTTTCTGCAGGATCAGCGCCCTTGGCAACGTCGGCCAGGACGATCCTGGCTCTCTTGCGTGCTTCATCGACCGTGAGAACGCCGTACTTGCCGAGGGTCAGCCGGCGGCTCCGGCCGTTGGCGTTGCGGTATTGGACGATGAAGGACTTCGTCCCGCTTGGCTTGGTGCGCAGACCAAACCCAGGCAGCTCTTCATCCCAGAGATAGTGATCGCTTCCGGCGGCCTTGGCCGCGTCGCAGGCCTTCTTGGTGAGTTTTGGCATATCTTGAGGTAAGCATCAGGTAAGCAGGGGCAGTCAAACTGGGGAAAACAAGATGAGTGACCGTTGCCCTTCAGAAACCCCGATTTAGAGCGTACTTGTGCGCGTTATAAAACTCAAGGAAAATCGGGTAAGCAGAAGCGACTAGCTCACCCCTGCCCTCCGAAGGCAGAGGTCGCTGGTTCGAATCCAGCCGGGCGCGCCATCTCCTCGCACGAGCCGCAGGCACACACAGACCAGCGCGACGGCAGGCATTCGATCAGGGCCACTTGGTGCTTTGCACAACCCCAACGAGCCGCTCGATCTCGTCCGTGATGATGCCGGACACGCCCATCGAACAGAGGCATTTCATTTCGTCCGCATCGTTGATCGTCCATGCGATCAACCAGTCCACCGGCAGCCCCGCATTGTAGGTGCTCGGGTCGCCGTTGACCTTGTTCCATTGGCCGATGTCATAGGCGATCGTCCGGCGATAGGTGCGCCAGGGGAGCAGCGTCGCCGGCGTCGGCCGTCCGACGCTCGCCACCGTATTGTGGAGCGATCCGGTCGCGTGGTCGATGGCGCTGTACTTCCAGGGATTGAGGATGGCGCCCGGCGGAAATTCCACATCCCAGGTGAACTTCAGGTCGACACCGAGGGCCGCGGCTCTCGCCTTGATCACCTTCAGAACGATCAGTTCGGGCACCATCGCGACGGTCACGAAGGGCAGCGGCGCGTAGGTCTTCATCAGCCAGCACAGCTTGTCGGCGAGTTGCGGCGCGTGCTGGACCGCATCGGCCGGCATCTTGATGTCGAGGTAGACCACCTGCGGCGGCTTGCGCCAGCTCTTGGCTTCTTCGAAGAAGGTATCGAGGGTCGGAATCGTGGTGTCGACCCCCTCGCCGCTGTCGGCGCGGGCATCCCTGACATAACGATAATTCTCGCGCAGCTCCGCGAGCGTGAGCTCGATCACGGGACGGCGAAAGGCGGAGCCGAGATCCGGCGGCTCGACCTTGTACGCATCGTTGCCGGTCCACCGGCGTCCGACATTTGCGGCATCATCGGGATCCCAGTCGTGCCAGAGCACGACCTGCCCGTCACTGGTGTAGCAGACGTCGATCTCCAGCGCGGTCGCACCGGCTTCGAGCGCAAACCGGCATGCCTGGATCGTGTTCTCGGCGTAAGACTTGGTGTAGCCGTGATGCGAGATGATCTGCAGCGGCGTGGGCAGGATATATCGCTCGTCAGGGCAGCCGCCAAAATAGCTCAGCAGCGTGCCGACGGTGCGAGCCGGGTGAGCGATGGCGTTGAGCGGGGCGATGATCAGGTTGCGCCCGAGGGCCGTCGCCTTGAAGAAGAAGCCGTCGGCCGCTTTGATGAGGATGGAGCCGGCCGGGAAGAACGCGCAGAAGACGAAAGTCGCCGTCGTATAGGCGACGCAGAGGATGGTCTCGAACCAGTCCGTCACCACGCAGACGATGTTCTGCACCCACTCCCACACGACACAGACGATGTTCGAAACCCATACCCAGGCCTTGCAGAACCACGAGCAGGGCGCCCAGTCGCAGCATCTTCGATAACCGTCGTCCCGCTCCGCCGTGCAACGGTTGTAGCCGAGATCCCGCTCCTCGACGCACCGCTCCTCGCGCTTCGTCTCTTCGCGGGCACAGACCTCGATGCGCGCATTCCAGCATTCCTTGATCGTCGCCATGATCGCCCCCTGCTATTCGGCGCTCGCGCGGCCGGCCGACGCCTCCGCGCGAATGACCGTGAACGCTTCGAAGAGACGCGCCTCGGAGCGCCTTCGCGCGACGTGCTTCCCGGTCGCTGTGCCGACGAGCAGCGCCGCCGCCAGCGCCAATCCCTTCGCCCACCACGGCGAGACCGCGGCGGCACTGAGGCTGAACATGACGCCAAGCATGATGGCCATGAGCGACAAGGCGCCGACGGCACCTTCGCGGCAGCCGCAGGCGGACCGAAGGCGGTCCAGCTTGTCCTCCCAATGACGCGCGCGCGCCGCCGTCAGTTCAGGAAAGAACGTGTGCAGCTGGCCGGGCGGCAATGTACGGGCAATGTGCGCCAGTTCTCGGTCGACAGGATCCGCGTGCATTTCGGCTCACCCGTCTTGGCCGCAGCCAGGGGGACGTGGGAAAAATAGCAAATGACGATCCGGCCAAATGTGAGCTGCTTCACCAGACCCGACCGGGTTCGCTGACACAATGCGGCAGCTGGGCGCTCAGGCGTGGGGGGTGCATGAGCGTCCACGATCAGTGGCGTTGCGGTGCCGCCGCGCGACGCGTCAAGTCTTGGCGCGCGTCATGAATTCTTCTGAAGAAATGCAGCCCGGCATCCTACCGCACGTCTCATCCAACTTTGTCCGTCACGGCTTGTTCGCCAGTCACTTGCGCATCAGCGCCGAACGATGGAGCGACCCATGGCAGCTTGCGAGTGCATCGTGGAATTGGACCAGGACAACCCGATCAAGGCCGGAAAGAAACGCAAGATCGCGAAGCATACGGCCTCGGTGACATTCAGGCCGGTCTTCGCAGCCAACAAGAAACCCAAGTGCAAGGGGCAAGGCTGCGAGCGCGTGGAGTCCTACAAGTGGAGTCTGACCAAGACGGATTACAACGACAAGCTCGAGCTCTTCCAGGATGATGCGGACGAGTGCCTGGTCGTGGGGCGCGGGGAATTCAAGCTCACGGTCACAGTGACCGTGAAGTGCTACCACGCGGAGGAAACCGATCCGGACGAGGAGGATGATCCCGGCATTTTCGTAGGCACGGTGTCGAGTTGCGAATCCACAGGTTCGGACACGTTTCAAATCCACGTGAGATAGCTTGTATGGGACGAGCCAGCCTCGCCTCGCGCCGTGTCTTGATGAGCGAGGTTCGACCTGGTGCTGTCATCGCGGCCACGGGCTTGTCGGAAATGACCTGGTGTGAGTAACGGCTGCGGTAATGGCGACGACCACTGGGTGCATCGCTATTGTGAGGATCGGTTCTCATTGACGTCCGTAACGCGTTACACATCGTGACGCGTTACGGCCGAATGTCACTGCCTCAACCTCGCTCGCCTCTCTTTGACCTGCATGGCTCCATAGCCACGGCGACCTCGTTGGGTGACCGTGGAGTGGTCCTGTCCACACCAGAAGCGGCTTCATTGCGGGGCCGACCGCGGCTAATCTCGACCTATCTGTTCAGGCGACATCCAACGGCTCCCGCCGCGCGGTGGGAGTGCGTTCGCGACCTTCGAAAGGGGGATCGTATGCGGGCAGTGATCGTCGGTGCCGGAATGGGCGGGTTGATGACCGCATTGGCGCTGCGACAGTCCGGCGTCTTCGCATCGATCGATGTCTATGAGCAGACCAAGATGCCCAGCACCGCAGGCGCCGGATTGAACATCCCGCCCAACGGGGCGCGGATATGTCGGTGGCTGGGCGTCGATCTCGACGGCGGGGATCCGAAGGGTCCTGACGGGGCGATCGACGGCGGCCGGGCGGCGATTCTGGAGTCGACGCGGCAGTTCAACGCGGACGGGAGCATGACACAGCGACCGTTCGATCATGTCACCGCCGCGGGCGACGGCGCCGGCTTTCATCACATGCACCGGCTGGACCTGCTGATGTGCCTGTACAAGCGGGTGTTCGAGTTCGGTCCCGACAGCGGGGCGCCGTGCCCGATCGCCGTGCACATGGACTGCAGGCTGACGCAGTTGCGTCAGACCGCTGACGATGTGACCGCGAGTTTTTCGAACGGCCGGACCGCCACCGGAGAGGTCCTCGTCGGTGCCGACGGGATCAACTCCGCCACATTGCGGCTGGCGTGGCCGAACCCGCGTCCCAAGCGCTGGACCGAGGTCACCTGCTTCCGCGGGCTGATCCCGCGGGCAACGGTCGCCGCGCTGCGCAAGGCCGATGGCAGTCCGCTGGACCACAACCCCATCGACTCCTTTAGCATGGACCGCCATCGCAACGACAAGAGCGGAGCGACGACGTACTGGGTGCGCGGCGGCGAGTTGTTGAACGTGTGGATCGCCCGCTACGAGCCCGACTCTGCCGCGTTCGAGCAGGAGGAGGGCGACTGGTTTCCGGTCAGTCGGGAGGAGATCCTTCGCGAGGTCGGCGAGGCATTCACCGGGAGCGCCAGCAGAGACGACCTGCTCGCTCTGGCGGGCGCGATCGTTCGTCCCACGAAGTGGGGCCTCTACGATCGTGACGCGCTCGAAACCTGGGTGCAGGGCCGGATCTGTCTCGTCGGGGACGCGGCGCACCCGATGCTTCCCACCTTCGGCCAGGGCGCCGCCCAGTCCTTCGAGGATGCCGCCGCGCTCGGGAAAGCCTTCGCGCTGCACGGCCGCGATGTGACGACCGCGCTGTTGCACTACGAACGCGTCCGACATTACCGCGCCACCCGTTTCCAGCTCGGCTCCAAATTCGCCTTCGATCACTTGCGGGCCAAGGACACGGCTGCGCAGAAGGCGCTCCTCGAGACACTCGACGAACGGGTGAGCCCAGCCTTTGCCCACGACAAGCGCGGCGGCGAGGACGATTCCTGGATCTACGCGTACGACGCCCGCAAGATCGGCACGGCATTGCCTCCCAAGAGATTGGGACCGTGGGACTTCCGCCGCGCCGCCAAGGCCGACTACGCGGCAATCACGCGCAAGCTCTGGACGCCGACTGCTCGCCCGAAGGCGAGACGCCCCGTCACCCGCGAAGAGGTCGCGCTGCACAACAGGCGGGACGACTGCTGGGTCATCATCTCGGGAAAAGTCTACGACATCACGGAGTGGGCACCCCATCATCCTGGTGGCGCTGGCATCGCGCGAATGTACGCCGGCAAAGAAGCCACTGCCGAATTCGGTGACTACCACAGCGCCGAAGCTGTCGCGCACATGGCCCATTTCTGCATCGGCGATCTCGTCGAGACGAGCACCACCGTGCCGTGACCGGCGATCTCGACCAAGGCGCCATTCCGGCTCGAGGTCGGCGTCCAGGATCGGCTCGAGGCTCTCGGCCCGCTCGACGTCGGCCCGCAGTTCCGGAACCCGGAACCCTTTTGACGCCACTTTTCACCCATTTGGGGGCTTCCCTCAGGGTAATGTCGCAATACCATTGCGAAGGTACGGCAAGGCTTGCCGGCGCTTGCAGGCGGTCCTGATCGTCTGCCGTTTCGGGGGAAGGGGCTCCACCGAACGCGGGAAATGAAAGCCGACGTGCTCACGCACGGAGGGACGGGAGATTTTTATTCAAAGGGGGGAATAGCCTATGTCGATCATCAACGGGACCAACGGTTCTGACGTCATCACCGGCACGACCAATTCGGACGTCATCAATGCCGGAAATGGAAATGACACGGTCTATGGCGGCACCGGTGCCGACATCATCGACGCAGGCAATGGCAACGACACGGTCGACGCCGGTGCCGGAAATGACATCGTCAACGGCGGCAACGGCAATGACGTCCTCAACGGCGGCTCGGACGCCGACATCGTCAACGGCGGCAACGGCAACGACACGATCGACGGCGGCTCGAACAGCGACGTCGTCACCGGCGGCAATGGCAACGATCTCCTGATTTACAATGCCTCGGAGAACGTCAGCGCCGTCGACATCTATGACGGGAGCAACGGCCAGGACACGTTGCGCCTGGTCGTCAACCAGAGCCTTGCGGGCTCCGCGGCCTTCCAGGCGGACATCGCGCAGCTGGAGGCCCTGCTCGCCCTCGGCAGCGCCTCGTACGCCTTCAACTCGATCGATCTCGTCGTCTCGTCGATCGAGCGGCTCGAGATCGTGGTGGACGGCGGCGGAAACGCCGCACCGACCGACATTGCGCTGAGCAACGCGACGGTTGCCGAGAACGCGCCCGGCGCGGTGATCGGCACCCTGTCGACCACCGATCCCAATGCGGGCGACACGCACACCTACACGGTCAGCGATTCGCGCTTCGAGGTGGTCGGCAGCACACTGCAGTTGAGGCCGGGACAGTCGCTCGACTACGAGGCAGAGGCGAGCGTCAGCCTGGACATCACCGCGACCGACGCGGGAGGCCTCACGCGCACCGAGACGTTCATCATCACGGTGACCGACGTGCAGGGTAACACGATCGTCGGCACCGCAGCCGGCGAGACGCTGG
The DNA here is from genome assembly GCA_023404705.1 of Pseudomonadota bacterium. Lineage (GTDB taxonomy): Bacteria > Pseudomonadota > Alphaproteobacteria > Rhizobiales > Xanthobacteraceae > FEB-22. Next base: position 29,797 of record JAEYAU010000177.1, on the reverse strand, counting down.
TCGGCACGACCGAGAACGACACGATCCAGGCACTTGGTGGCGACGACCTCTTGATCGGCGGCGACGGACCGGACGTTCTCGACGGCGGCGCCGGTGTCGACCGCGTGAGCTACACGTCCGCCACCGGCCCCCTTACGGTGAACATGGCGGCCGGGACCGCATCGGCCGCGGGCGCGGGCAGCGACACGCTGATCGCGATCGAGTCCGTGCGCGGGACGAATTTCGACGACTTCTATGATGCGACCGGCTTCAACGCCGCCAGCCAGCCGATCCCCGGCACCGCCACCAGCTTCAATGAATTCGAAGGCATGGGCGGCAACGACACCATCGTCGGCAACGACAATACGCGCATCAGCTATCTCAATGCCGCGGCGGCCGTGACGGTCGATGCCTTGATCGGCGCCGCGCAGGGAACGGCGGCCGGCGACGCCGCCGGGGTCGGCCTCGACACCTTCAGCGGGGTTTCGAGCATCCGCGGCTCTAATTTCAACGATACGCTGCTCGGCAACAACAACTCCGTCAGTGTGTCCGAAAACTTCGAAGGGCGCGGGGGCAACGACCTGATCGATGGCCGCGGTGGATTCGACCGCGCCATCTACACCTACGATGCGGCGACGACGAGCGGCATCACGGTCAATCTCGCGGCGGGCAGCGTCGTCGGCGACGCGACGATCGGCACCGACACCCTGCTCTCGATCGAGGCGGTGCGCGGCACCGATTTCGCGGACGTGCTCGACGCCACCGGGTTCTCGGCCACCAGCACGAATGCAGGCAGCAGCGGCGCCACCAACGAGTTCGAGGGCGCCGGCGGCGACGACACGATCACGGGGAACGGCGCCACCCGCATCTCCTATGTCACGGCGACCGCAGGCGTGACCGTCGACCTGGATCTCGGGACCGCCTTTGGCACCGATGCGGGCGATCTTGCCGGCGTCGGCGTCGATACGTTCACGGGCCCGACGATCAACACGCTCAAGTTCGGCATCCAGCAGGTGCGCGGCTCGACCTTCAACGACGTGCTGCTGGGGTCGAACAACTCGACGACGGTCGCGGCCGAATTCTTCGACGGCATGCAGGGCGACGACTTCATCGACGGCCGCGGCGGTTTCGACGTCGCACGCTATGACCCCATCTTCCCGGGTCAGCCTTTCGGCACGCTCGGCATCACGGTCAACATGGCGGCCGGGACGGTCACGGGCCGCGACGCGCTCTCGCTCTCTCTCGTCGGGACCGACACCTTGCGCAGCATCGAGTCGGTTCGTGGGACCAGCGGCGAGGATCTCTATGACGCCACGGGGTTCTCGGGCAGCAGTCAGAACGCCGGCAGCAGCGGCACCTTCAACGAATTCGAAGGGATGGGCGGCAACGACACCATCACGGGCAACGGCAGCACGCGAATTACCTATCTGAGTGCCACAGAAGGCGTGACCGTCGATCTCTCGACGGGCACCGTCACGGGGGGAGCCTCGGTCGGAACCGACACGATCCTCGGTGGCGTGAATGCGGTCCGCGGCACCAATTTCGACGATACGATCATCGGCGGCGCGGGCGCCGAGACGCTCGAAGGCCGCGATGGCAACGACTCGATCAGCGGGAACGGCGCCAATGATCGCCTCATCGGCGGCGGCGGCAATGACACGATCGATGGCGGCGGCGGATTCGACATCGCCCAATTCACCGGGGCCATCGCGCAATACAGCATCACCCCCGGCGGTTTCCCCGGCACGTCGACCGTGACCGACACCGTCGCCGGGCGCGACGGCGTCGACAACCTCACCACGGTCGAGCTTCTGGAGTTCGCCGACGCGTTCCAGATGAACGCGCGCAATCTCAACATCAACAACATCGGGCTGACCGCCGGAAAGCCGATCTTCGGCACGAACCTCAGCGATCCCAGCAATCCGAGCGTGGGCGACAACCTGACGGTCGGCATCAACGCCAGCGGGCGGTTCATCGATCTGCGTGGCGGAGGCGCGGATACCCTGACGCTCGCAGTCTCGGGGCTCTACGTCTTCAATCTCGCAAACGTCGAGAATCTGGTGGGGAGCGGCGGCGCGGATACGGTCGCACTGCAGAACCTCGCCAACGGCCTGAACGTCGATCTCGGTGGCGGGACCGACGCGCTCAATCTCATCCAGAGCAGCAACGTCACGATTCGGAACGTCGAGGAGGTTCATGGCGGCGCTGGCTTCGATACGGTGAACTTGGGCAGCGCGAGCGCGGTCACGGTCAACAGCGTCGAGACCGTCAACGGCAGTGCGGGCGACGATCAGGTGACCGTGGCAGCCGACTTCAGCGTCACGACGGTCAATGCCACGTTCAATCTCGGCGGCGGGACCAACAGCGTCGTGCTGAATTTCTTCGGCCCCGGATCGACCGCCAATCTCGGCCTCACCGACGTGGCGAGCCTCGGCACCACGGGCGGCGTCGAGACGATCAATCTGCTGAACGCCGCCAGCGGGCTCGACATCGAATTCGGCGGGGTCGGCGTCTTCAACACGCTGAATCTGGGCAACGGTGACAATACCGCGACGGTCCACAATGCCGAGTTCATCAACGCATTCGGCGGCGGCAACGACACCGTCACGGGCTATCTCGATACGAGCATCGTCAACCAGAGCATCAATCTCGGGACCGGCATCGATACGTTCACGCTCGCCGGCGCGAGCGGGAGCTACAGCCTGTTCGTCTCCGGAGCATTGACCTTCGTCGGCGCGACCGCCGCGGACGAGGAGCACATCAACCTCCTCAACGAACAGCTCGGCTCGACCTTCGATCTCGGGGCCGGCCTCAACGACAGCCTGCAACTGTCCAGCGACGGCACGCTCGTGAACGATGTGACGGTCAGGAACATCGAGAACGTGCAAGGGTCGTTCTACAGCGATCACATCACGATCGCCAACACGAGCGGCATCACCACGGTCACGGGCGGTGTCGATTCGGACTTCATCTGGGCCAGCGTCAGCGAAGATCGTCTGCGCTACAGCTCGATCTTCGAGTCGCGGCAGGGCGAAGGCGTGGACCAAGTCATTGGATTCGATGCAGACGCGGACAAGTTCGTGTTCGATGGCATCGCGTTCCAGGGCAACGCACTCAACTTCATCGGAACGGACGTCGCCTTCAGTGGCAACGGTCCGGGCAATCCCGCTCCCACCGCGGAAGCGCGCCTGTCGACTTACCCCGGCGGCGCAATCTTGCAGATCGATGTCGATGGCGACGGCTTCATCGGGGCCAACGACATGGAGATCAATCTGACGGGGCTGACCGGCACTCTGGACAACCAGGATTTCCTGTTGATCTGACCGGCGGACAGTCTGGCTGCGAGCACGATCTCACGATCGTGTTCGCAGCCGCTTCTGCCGTACGCGGTCCGCGGAAAGCCCGCGCGACTCGCGCTTCGTCAACGCCGCCCCTCGGCCGTGATGCGCAAGATCACGTCGCCGACATCGTCCGCGGCTCGGGGCCGGCGCGCCTTGACTCTTTGTTCTCATTTTGTTCTCATGTCGGAATGCTGGAAGACGCAGCCGTGAGCGGTTCGGCATGGGCACGACAGCCACCATCCTCCATGCCGATCTCGACGCCTTCTATGCATCGGTCGAGCAGCTGCTCGACCCGTCTCTGCGCGGCAAGCCGATCGCAGTCGGCAGCGGGGTCGTGCTCGCGGCTTCTTACGAAGCCAAGGCCTTCGGCGTCAGCAGCGGCATGTCGGGATGGCGAGCCCGCGAACTTTGTCCCCACCTGATCTTCACGGGCGGACATTTCAAGGAGTACCAGCGGCTCGGCAACGCCGCGATCAGTGTGCTCCATGATTTCACACCACTGGTCGAGCGGATTTCGATCGACGAAGCCTTCGCGGACGTCGCGGGCTGCACGCATCTGTTCGGCTCGCCGGCCGAGATCGCCAGCGCGGTGCGGCGCCGCGTGCGGACGGAGCTCGGCCTGCCGATCTCGATCGGCGTCGCGCGCACCAAGCATCTGGCCAAGATCGCCTCGCAGGTCGCCAAGCCCGATGGACTCGTGGTGGTCGATCCCGAGACCGAGCGCGCGTTCCTGCATGATCTGCCGGTCGGATTGATGTGGGGCGTCGGCCCCGCCACCCTGGCGCGGTTGGCCGAGATCGAGGTGCATACCATCGGGCAGCTCGCAAACGTGCCGGGATGGTCGCTCGAGCGGCTGCTCGGTCGCGCGGCCGGAGACAAGCTCACCGCCTTGGCATGGAATCGCGATCCACGGGCGATCAGGACGCGTCACCGGGCGCAGTCGGCCGGCGCCCAGTCGGCGCTCGGCAGGAAGCCTGCCACGGAGCAGGTGTTCCGACCCGCGCTGCGTCATCTCGCCGACCGGATCGCGGCTCGGCTGCGGGCGAAATTCCGACCCGGACGGACCGTCACGGTCCGTGTCCGCTTCGCGGATCTCCGATCGGTGACCCGTTCGGTCACGCTCGATGCGCCGATCTCAGCGACCGCGATCCTGGCCGAGATCGCCGAAGAGCTCGTGCGCGGCGTGCTGGCGGATCACCCGGACGAGAAGACCATCTCGCTGCTGGCGATCTCCGTGTCGCACCTCGAGACTCGCTGGGACATGCAGCTCGAGCTCCCGCTCGGGCTCCAGGACGAAATGCGCCGGCCCGGCGCCGCGCGAGGGATGGCGCGCTGGTCGGCCGACCGCGCCATGGACGCGATTCGCGCTCGCTTTGGCTGGGAGGCGGTCGGATATGGCTCCGTCGCGCTGGGCCCTTCGGGTTCCATCCCCGACGCGTTTCGCGAGCTTGCCGAAAAGGAGCTTTAGCGCTGCCCTGGCGATTATTGCTGCGCGCCCGTGACGCGCCAGATCACGTCGCCCACGTCGTCGGCGACCAGCAGCGAGCCATCCGGACCGAGCGTCACGCCGACCGGGCGTCCGTAGGACACGCGCTCGTCCGCCGAGAGGAAGCCACTCAGGATATCGCGCGGCGGGCCGGACGGGCGGCCGTTGGCGAAGGGCACGAAGACCACCTTGTAGCCGCTCAGCGTGCTGCGATTCCAGGAGCCGTGCTGGCCGATGACCATGCCGTCCGGAAAGCCCGGGAGCGTGCCGCCCGGCAGCCAGCAGAGCCCGAGCGAAGCGGTGTGGCCGCCGAGCGCGTAGTCCGGCGTGATCGCGCGCGCGACCGCGGCCGGATCCTGCGGCACGCGATCGTCGACGATCTGCCCCCAGTAGCAGTAGGGCCAGCCGTAGAAGCCGCCGTCGCGGACCGAGGTGAGATAGTCGGGCGGCGTCTCGTCGCCGAGCCCGTCGCGCTCGTTCACCACGGTCCAGAGCACGCCGGTCTGCGGCTCGAAGGCGAGCCCCACCGGGTTGCGCAGGCCGTCGGCGAAGATGCGGCTCGCGCCGCTCGCAAGATCGAGCTCGCAGATGCAGGCGCGACCCTCCTCGACCTCCATGCCCTGCTCCACGATGTTGCTGAGCGAGCCGACGCCGGCATAAAGCTTGGCGCCATCGGGACTCGGCAGCAGGCTGCGCGTCCAGTGCCCGCCCGGCTTGAAGCTCACGAGCTTTCGCCCCTGCGCCGTGATGCTGTCGGCGCCGGCGACATAGGGGAATGCGACGACGCCGTCCGTATTGCCGACGTAGAAAGTGTTGCCCAGCAGCGCCATGCCGAAGGGCTGGCTCAGTCCCTCCATGAAGGTCTTGCGCGTCTCGGCGACGCCGTCGCGGTCCTGGTCGCGCAGCAGGGTGATGCGGTTGGCGCTCACGCCGAGGGCCGCGGCGCGCCGCATGGTCGCCTGCATCGCATAGCCGAACACGTTGCGGACCGGCCCCGCGATCTGCGTCGCCTCGGCGACCAGAACATCGCGGTTCGGCAGCACGCAGATCCAGCGCGGATGGTCGAGCCCCGTCGCGAAGGCATTCACGGCGAGCCCGGGCGCGGCCACGGGCGTCTGCCCTTCGGCCCAGCCGCGCGCGGTCGGCATCTTGAGCGTCGGGATCGCGCCCTGCGGCTTGGCGGCCGGCACGGCCGGGGCGCTGCCCCAGGCCTCAGCAGGCTGGGTGCCCTGGCGCCGGCGCCACTGCAGCGCCGCGGCGCCAACCAACGCGACGAATTGCGCAAAGAGGCCGGAGAAGCTCATGTCACTCTCGGTTCGATTCGAGATGGGTGTTCGCATGCCTAGCACGTCGCACGAGGGATGGCGCCAGAGCCGCGGTCAGTCATCGTCCACGTAACTGGCGAGGCGCGCCGGATCGTAGTTCTCGCCGATCGACATCGCGCAGATGCGCGAGAGATGCGCGTATGGCAGGCCGGTCTCGGCCGCCCAGGCATTGAACTGCGCTTGCACCTTGGCGAGGTCGCGCTTCGACGTGACGGTCTCGGCGATGTCGAGGCCCGCGTCGCGCAGGCATAGGACGACGTCGCGCGAGGTGACGAAGCCGTCGCGGCCGAGGAAGCGCAGCAGCATCTGGCCGGTGTTGCCGCCGAGGCGGCTGCCGCGTTTTGCCAGCAATTCGAGCAGGCCGGCCTGGTCGGTCAGCGGCCAAGCCGCGAGGAACTTGCCGAAGCTGCCATGCTCGCGCGCGATGTCGCGCACGAAGCCCGCGTTGTGGCGCACCGACATGATCTTGGCCCCGTTGCGTACGATGCGCGTGTCCTTCAACAGACCATCCCAGAATTCGTCCGGCTCGAAGCAGAGGCGCGCGGGATCGAAGGCGTCAAAGGCCGCCTCGAAGCCGGGCCACTTCGATTCGATCACGCTCCAGGCGAAGCCCGCGCAGAACACGCGTTTGGTCATCTCGGCGAGCGCGCGATCGTCCTTCAATCGGGCGAGCGCCTTCGGATCCGCCTTCGCGGGCAGCAGGCGCTCGAGCGCGGCGGCGCCGCCCTTGCGCTTCTCGGCGCGGGCGCGGATGGTCTTGAACGAGGTCATGTGACGCCCTTGCGACTCGATAATGCCCGGAACGCGAGCGCCTGAATTTATCGAATGCCGCTGCGCGGTCGAGTCAGGAGCACAGACCGCAGTGCTCCCCGCATGCCAAGCTCTCCGAAGCTTCAGCGAAGGAGGGTCATTTCTTCTTGAACTCGAACAGCTCAACCAGATTGCCCGATGGGTCTTCCAGGAGCCTGGCGCGACCGGCTCCGGCCTCGCTCATTTCCCCTCTGAACCTGGCGCCGGCATCGCTCAACCGGCCGATGAGGCCGTCGATGTCTTTCGTGACGATCATGAGCCGGTTCCATCCGCCGGGCTCGGGTGTACCGCCGGCGGTTCCTCCACTGCCTGCGCCCGGCGCGCTCAAATAGAGCGTGAGATCGTCGCGCGTGAGCGCCGCGAACTTGCCAGGGTTATGCATGTCGACCTTGAACGCGAGCCGATCGCGATAAAACGCGACCGAAGCGTCGATGTCTTTCACGATATATCGAATGGATGCCATGGCGGTGTTCCACTCCGTGATCCGTCCGTTCCATCTTTTGGGAAACAGATGCGAGTCCGGCGCATGGGGCTCTCGCACTGAGACGAGAACGATTCGTCACGGAGACGGGTTCCGTCACGCGGCCTCTCAACCTCGGCGCAGTGCGGTATCTCAAATCCGGGCGATATCCCACGTGACGGGTGAGGCCGCTTGATAAAAGGCAGCGGGCGGCGCCCCCGCAGCGCCGCCCGCCACGTGATGGCCTCGAGACTTTATGGTTTGCGCATGTTCTTGTCGGCGAACCGGTGCCCACTTCGCCGGAACATGCGCTAGATCATAAGATCCATGGTCCCGGACCAATGCTGGGTCAGCTCCGGCGAGGGCAGACCCGCATCCTCCACCGGCGCGAACTGGAAGTCGTCCGCCAGCGCGGTCTCGACATCGAAGCTCCCGTCGGCGGCGCCCGTGATCGTCACCGTGACGGTCGCGGAGCTGACATGGTTCTCGTTGCCGGCCATCCCACGATCGCGGATCGTGTAGGTGAAGTGGTCGACGAAGACTTCGCCCGGCGCGAGGTCCGGCATGTTGGCCCCGGAGGCCACATAGGCGACGACGCCGCCGCCGGGCGCGCTGTAGCTGATGGTTCCGGCCGTTCCGGTGGTGTCGAAGGCGATGAAGTCGATCATCCGGCTGTCGGGATCGTCATTGCCGAGCACCAGCTCGAAGAGATTGAGGATCTGGCCCTCCGTCGCCGTGAGACTGTCGTCGTGGGCGACCGCAGCGTCGTCGACACCGAACACGTGCAGCTTCACCTCGCCGTAATGCAGCCCGCCCGCAGCGTCGCGCACCGTATAGGTGAAAGTCGGAGACGCGATCGTGTCTCCGGAGAGCAGGTAGTCGAGATCGCGCGTGTCGGACGAGAAGCTCAGGCTGTGCGCCGCGAGATCGTAGGTCACGTCGCCCTTGGTCGGGTCGCCGATCGCGACGATGCTCGCGCCCGGCCCGAAGACGCCGGCCTGCTCGGAGAGCAGATGGAAGATGTTGTCGGTGACATCGCCTTCCTGCATGTGCTCTTCGATATGGACGGCGAGCCGCGGATCGAGCGTGATGGTGGGCCCGCCGATCGTCAGGTTGACGGTCGCGGTCGACGTGGCGCCGTGGCTGTCCACGATCGTATAGGTGAAGCTGTCGGCGGCCGTCTGGCCCTGACCCAGGCCACCGAAGATGTCGCCCGCGTCGTAGCTCACATGGCCCTGGGCATCGATCGTGTAGCTCGCACCGCTCGCGGTGGTGCCTTGAGCCGCAACGACCGAGATGGTGTCGCCATGGTCGACGTCGAAGTCGTTGGCGAGCACGCTGCCGATCTGCGTCACGCCGGTGTGGCGCGCCGTGACCGCGTCGTTCACCGCGGTCGGACCGTCGTTGACGCCGACGACCGTGACGGTCACCGAGCCCTGGCTGGAGATCGGCGTGCTGCCGAAGGCGCTGTCGCGCACCGTGTAAGTGAAGGTGTCGGTCGCGACCTCGCCGGCCGCGAGCGAGCGGAACGCATCGCCCGCCGTGTAGACGATGGCTTTTTCGGGTCCCACCGTCGCGGTCCCGGTGGAGCCTTGCACGGACACCAGCGTCAGCACGTCGCCCCGGTCCACGTCGTAGTCGTTGGCGAGCGCATTGATGGTGACGCTGCCGTCGGCCGCGACAGTGGCCGCATCCGCGACCGCGACCGGGCCGTCATTGCTGCCCTGGATCGTCACCGTCACGGTGGCGCGGGAGGCGCGCCCCGCGGAATCATTGATCGTGTAGGAGAACGTATCGGTGGCGGTCTGACCGGCGCGCAGCCAGTCGTACTGGCCGTTGGCCGAATAGACCACCGTGCCGTCCGGGTTCAGCGTGACCTGGCCGCGCGTGTTCGTGGTCTCGACCGCGACCACGCCGATGGTGTCGCCCGCGTCGGGATCGCTGTCATTGGCGAGGAGGTTGAGCTGGACGGACGCGCTGTTCTCGCTGACCGTCACGGCGTCCGCCACCGCCTGTGGCGCGTGGTTGCCGATCGCGCGCAGCAGCTGCTCGGCCGAGACGATGGCGTCGTTGAAGGTGAACATCTCGACGTCGCGAACGATGTCGATCCCTTCCGGCGCGCCGGAGCGCAGATCGGTGATGCGGATGCTGCCGTTGGCCAGACGCTCCGCCGTGAAGTCGTGCAGGCCGCCGGAGAAATGCGCCCGGTCGATGCCGGCGCCGCCGTCGAGGTAGTCGTTGCCGCCGCCGCCCTTGAGCGTGTCCATGCCGGCGCCGCCGTACATCGTGTCGTCGCCGGAGCCGCCTTCGAGCCGGTCGTTGCCGTCGCCGCCATAAAGGTAGTCGCGTCCGCCGCCGCCGATGAGGGTGTCGCTGCCGGCGCCGCCGTCGAGCAGGTCATCGAGGTTGCCGCCGGTCAGCCGGTCGTCGCCGCGTCCGGCCTGAAACCGGATCTGCTCGAAGCCGCTGATGCGCGTGCCCGCGACGTTGGCGACACCCGCGAGGTTGTCGGCGACGGAGAAATTCAGGTCCTGGCGGGCGGACCTGAAGTCGGCAACGCCCATATCGATGCCGGCGCCGCCGGCGACCGAGCGGTCATTCATCTCGAAGTAGACGAGGTCATTGCCGTCACCAGCGTCGATGGCGTCGCGGCCGCGACCGCCGTCGATGATGTCGTCACCTCCCAAACCCCAGATTTCATCATCTCCGCCGAAGCCGCTGAGGGTGTCGCCGCGTGAAGTTCCAAAGATGCGCGCCATGATGTTGTCTCCAGACAAAGGGGTGCCTATGCCGGGAGAGGCTTCTCCCGGCTTGCTGTGCGGCGCATCGAAGCGCCGCTGCTATCGGATGCGGGTGTACCGGCGCGCGCTTTCCGCGGCTCTCGTCGAAAGTTTCCGAAATTTTCCAGGAAAGCCGCGGCGGCTCGGCGCGCGGTTCAGGTGAACCCGCACCGCCCTTCGGGTGAAATGCGGATACGCGCGTCCCGCACAGCCTGGGACGATGTGCGCCAGAATGAAGGACGTGAAGCCGAGGAGCCGGCTGTCATCCGCGCCGCGCAATAGCTGGTACGGAAAAGGGATCGCGCGCGCGGCGGTTCTGCTCGCCGCCGCGGCGCTGATCGCGGCGGTCGCCGCGAGCTTCGGGATCGCGCGCGACCATGGCTATCTGCGCGCTTCGATCCTGAGCGGCTCGCCGGGCGGCTCGTATCACGCCCTGGCGAACCGGCTGGCGGAGCGCGCGCGGCGCGGCCACGGACATCTCGCGGCCGTCTCGACCGCCGGCTCGATCGAGAACGTGGAGCGTCTCGCGCGCGGCGAGTCGGGCTGCGCCGAGATGTTCGCGCTGATCCAGGACGGCACGCCCGTCGCGGCGGAGGCGCGCATCGAGCTGCTCGGCCGGCTGCCGGAGCCCGAGTCGCTCCTGCTGCTCGCGCGACCCGGGAATGCCTTCGGCCGGCTTGCGGACTTGCGCGGGGCGTCGATCGGCATCGGCCCCGAGGGGTCGGGAACCGCCTATCTGATGCGCCACCTGCTCGAAGATTCCGATCTGCGGCAGCTCGGCGTGCGCCTCTCGCATCACGCTCTGCCCGAGCAGGCCGCGCTGGTCGCGCAGGGCCGTCTCGATATCGCGGCCTTCGTGATGCAGGAGGATGCGCCCTTTCTGCGCGACGTCATGACCCGGCACGACCTCGACATCGTCGCGCCCAGCGATCTGCAGGGTCTTGCGGAGCGCTATCCGTGGCTGCGCCTCGGCACCATCGCGGCAGGCCGTTACGACCTGGTGCGGCCGATTCCCGCCGCGCCGCGGCAAGTCGTGCGGCTCGCGACGCTCGTGGTGGCGAGCCCGTGCGCGCGGCGCGCCGACCGTGTCGCGCTACTGGTGCTGCTCGCCGCGGAGCTGCCGGGCTTTGTGCGCAGCAATCCTCCGACCGCGACCAGCGCCGCCACCGTGGTGCCGCTCGCCGACGAAGCGCGGCAGTTCTTCATCGCGGGCGAGCCGGGATTCGCGGACCAGTATTTCCCGTGGCTCGTGAATCTGCTGTCGCCGGCCTACTGGGTCTATCTCGTGATGGCGGCGACGCTGCTGTTCAACGGGATGACGGCGTACAGCCGCTTCCACCTCTGGCGCATCGACGCGACGCGCGAGAAGCTGGAAGCCAACCTGAAGGAGCTCGTCGACCCGGAATTGACCCATGCGCAGATGCGGGAAGCACGGCTCGAGGCGATAGCCGCTGCCGAACGCGAGAGTGCCGCCAAGTCGATCCTGCAGGGCTTCGTCGCGTTGCGCGCGCGCTGCCAGCAACGCGCCAGCTCGTTCGTGACGCCGATGGGCGACGAGATGTTCTACCGTTATCAGCAGTCGCTGATCGACGACGCGATCACGACGCTGGGAACGCTGCTGCGCCGTGGCGGCCGGTAGTTTTGATCGCATTTTCACGCGCCGAACCGGTGACCACTTCGGCGGAAAATGCTCTATCCCTTGCGCTTCTCGGGCACGTAGTCGCGGCCCTTCACCATGCGGCTCGGCGTATAGACCATCACGGGCTCGCCGGCCTGGTTCAGCACGGTGTTGCGCGTCTTGACGATGCCGCGGCCAGGCTTGCTGGTCGCGCGGCACTCGATGACCTCGCAGTCCACATGAATGGTGTCGCCCGCGAAGGTCGGACGCTTGATCTCGAGCTCCATGCCGAGGAAAGCGAGACCGACGCCCTGGATGACGGTCTGCATCAGGAGGCCTTCCGCGAAGCTGTAGACGAGCGCCCCCGGCACCAGGCGCTTGTCGTAGAGCGACTGCTCGCGGAGATATTCGAGATTGGTGAACAGCACTTCGGTCATGCCGGTGACGCCGACGAAGGCCGTGATGTCGGCCTCCGTGACGGTGCGGCCGATGGTGCGGAAACGAAAGCCGACCGGCGTGTCCTCGAAGCGCAGGCCGAGGCCGACGGTCGGGATGTCCTTTGCGCTAGTCATGACGAGCTCCTTGCTGCCGCACCGAAGAGTTACTCGGCCTTCGCGCCGCTTTCCTTCACGACCGCGGCCCAACGCACGATCTCGGACTCGATGTAATCGCGATAAGCGTCCGGCGTAGAGCCCAGGATGGTCGCACCCTGGATCGCCAGCTTCTCCTTCACGGTGTCGCTGGCGAGCGCCTTCATGATCGCGGCGTTGAGGCGATCGATCACCGGCTTCGGCGTTCCGGACGGCGCCATGATGCCCTGCCAGGCGCCGATCTCGAAGTCCTTCATGCCGATCTCGGCAAGCGTCGGCAGATCCGGGACGAGGCTGACGCGCTTGGTGCCGAGCACCGCGAGTCCGCGCAGCTGGCCGCCGTTCACGAAAGGCACCGAGGAGTTCACGGTGTCGGTCATGAAGTGCACGTGGTTGCCGGCGAGCGCGGTGAGCGCCGGCGCACTACCGCGGAACGGCACGTGCAGCGCCTCGATGCCGGCAAGCTTCATGAACTGCACGGCGCCGAGATGCGTCACGGAGCCGACGCCAGTGGAGGCGTAAGACAGCTTCCCGGGATTCTGCTTGGCGTAAGCGATGAACTCCTGCGCGGTCTTCGCCGGAATGCTCGGATGAATGACGAGCGCGAGCGGCACCGTCGCGGTGAGGCAGATCGGGATGAGGTCCTTGCGGATGTCGTAGCCGAGCTTTGGATAGAGCGCCGGGCTGATCGCGACCGCGGAGGTGTTGTAGATGATCGTGTAGCCGTCGCCTTGCGACTTGGCAACGAACTCCACGCCGACATTGCCGTTGGCGCCAGCCTTGTTCTCGATCACGACCGGCTGGCCGAGGTCGGCTGCCATGGCCTCGGCGATGACGCGCGAGACGAGGTCGGTCGGGCCGCCGGGCGGGAACGGCACGATCATGCGGATCGGCCGGTTCGGATAGTCCTGCGCGGATGCGGCGACGCTCAGGCCGATCATAGCCAGCGCGACAGCGAGCAGCCGGCCGATGAAGCTGAATCCCATTGGTCGTTCCTCCCGATTTTGTTTCCTGGCTCAGTCGCGCTGCGAGCCGGTGCAAGCTTCGATCTCGTCGTCGGTCAGACCCGCCTCGCGCAGCAGCGCGACCGTGTCGGCGCCCTTGCGCGGCGCGTGCCGCACGTGGCCCGGCTGCGTGCGCGACCACGTGCTGGCCGCGCGCATGGTGCGGACCGGCCCTTCGGTCGGATGCGTGTCGTGGCGGAAGAAGTCGATCGCCGCGAGATGCGGGTCGTCGAAAATGGTGGTGCGGTCGTGATAGGGCAGCACCGGGATATCGGCATCCTCGAGCAGCTTCGTCCACTCCGCGGTGGTGCGCTCCAGGAACAGGCGCGAGACCTCGCCGTAGAGCTCGCCGATGTGACGGTTGCGCGAGTCCATGTTGCGCAAGCGTGGATCCTGCTCCACCCGCTGCGGCTCGCCGATCGCCTCGAAGAAGGCGCGCCACTGCTTGTCGTTGTAGATCAGCACGCAGACATATCCGTCGCGCGTCTTGTACGGGCGGCGGTGCGGCGCGAGCAGGCGCGGATAGCCGCCGGAATCGAGCGGCGGATCGAAGGTCAGGCCGCCGAGGTGATCGCCGAAGATGAAGCCGACCATGGTCTCGAACATCGGGATGTCGATCTGCTGACCCTCGCCAGTGCGGGCACGATGATAGAGTGCTGCGCAGATCGCCCCGACGGCCGCGAGCCCGACGACACGGTCCGCGATCGCGGACGGCACATAGCGCGGCGTGCCGTCGCCGGCTTCCGCCAGCAGCGAGGCGATCAGCGAAGCGCCCTGGATCAGATCGTCGTAAGCGGGGCGCGCCGCATAGGGCCCGTCCTGACCGAAACCAATCAGGCCCGCATAGATGATGTCGGGCTTTGCCTTGGCGAGATCCGCATAGGAGAGGCCGAGACGCGCCATGGCCTTAGGGCGCACATTGTAGACCAGCACGTCGGCGGTGGCGGCGAGCCGCAGCAGTGCGTCACGACCAGCCGGCTGCTTGAGGTCCAGCACCACGCTGCGCTTGCCCGCATTGGCGTTCAGGAACAGCGCGCCCATCTCGGCGTGCCGGCCGGGACCGATGCCGCGAATGGGATCGCCCGCGGGCGCCTCGATCTTGATCACGTCGGCGCCGAGCTCGGCCAGCGCCTGAGTCGCGGAAGGCCCCATCATCACGGTGGTCAGGTCGAGGATGCGGGTGCCGGCCAGCGGACCGGTGCTGGTTTTCGCCATGCTACCTCGGCTCTCCGAGCAGCGGCTCTTCGAGCGCACGCCCGTCTTGCATTCTCACGGCTCTTCCTCCAACGAGGTCTTGGCGTGAAGTGCAGTTTCAAGTCAAGGTGCGCGGATGGACGAGACCGACGACATCGCCCTCGACATGGCGTCGCGGCTGTTCGCGCAGCTGGAGGAATCGGGCGCCGCGCGTGCGCTCGAAAGCCGTGCGCTTGCGAGCGCCGACTGGGCGCGCATCGAGGAGCTCGGCTTTCCGCTCGCGCTGGTGCCCGAGGAACTCGGCGGCATCGGCATGGAGCCGGTGCATGCGCTCGGCCTGCTGCGGCTCGCCGGAGAGCACGCGCTGGCGCTGCCATTGGCTGACACGATGCTGGCGAATGCAGTTCTCGCATCGTGCGGCATTAAGCCTGCGTCGGGCGTGAGCACGCTTGCGCTCGCGCGCCCTGGAGAGCTGCTGCCCGGGCTGACGCAACGCGGCACGGGCTGGCACCTCGCCGGGAAGGCTTTTCAGGTTCCGTGGGGCGGCGGCGCGCAGACGATCGCGGTGGTCGCGCAGGCGCCCGATGGTCTGCGTGTCGTTTCGATAAGCGAACCGCGCGTCGCGCAGCAGGGCGTCAACCTGGCGGATGAGCCGCGCGACGATCTCGCGTTCGATCTGATGGTTTCGGAGGCGGCAGTCGCGCCTTTGCCCGACGCGATCTCCTATGACGTGCTCCTCGCGCGCGGCGCCATCATCCGCAGCGTGCTGATCGCGGGCGCGCTCGAGCGCGTACTGACGATGTGCACGCGCTACGCTCTGGACCGCGTGCAGTTCGGCAAGCCCATCGGACGCTTCCAGGCGATCCAGCAGAACCTCGCCGTGATGGCGGGTCACGTGGTGGCGGCGCGCGCGGCCGCCGATCTCGCGGCGGAAGCCTGGTCCGCTCCCGACATGCTGGTCGTCGGCTCCGCCAAGATCCGTGCCGGCGAAGCCGCAGGCGCGGTGGCGGCGCTCGCGCATCAGGTTCATGGCGCCATCGGCTTCGCGCGGGAGTATGCGCTGCATCTGTTCACGCGACGGCTCTGGTCCTGGCGCGACGAATTCGGCAACGAGGCCTTCTGGGCGAAGCGCGTCGGAGCAATGGCACAGGTCGCGGGTCCTGACGGCTACTGGCCGCTCGTGACCGCGACGTGAGGAGACCACGATGACGCCCCTCTCCTTTCCGCCGCCGCCCGCAGCCGACGTCGAGGCTCTACGCCGCGAAGTGCGCGACTTTCTGCGCGAGGCGCTCGCGACGCGTTCGCCGCGCGACCGGTCGCGGACCTGGACCGCGCATGACCCGGCGTTCAGCCGGCGCATAGGCGAGCGCGGCTGGCTCGGCATGACCTGGCCGAAGCGCTATGGCGGCCACGAGCGCAGCGCGCTCGAGCGCTATGTGGTGCTCGAGGAGATGCTGGCGGCTGGCGCGCCGGTCGCGGCGCACTGGATCGCGGAGCGGCAGAGCGGACCGCTCATCCTCAAGGTCGGCACGGACGAACAGCGCGCGTTCTTCCTGCCGCGCATCGCGGCCGGCGAGTGCTTCTTCTGCATCGGCATGAGCGAGCCGGACTCGGGCTCGGATCTCGCGGCGACGCGCACGCGCGCCGTCCCGACCGCCGACGGCTATCGGGTGACCGGCACCAAGCTGTGGACCACCTTCGCCCACAAGGCGCACTACATGATCCTGTTCTGCCGCACCTCGCCCGGCGAGCGGCATGAAGGCACGAGCCAGCTGCTGGTCGATCTCAGCCTGCCGGGCGTGACGATCCGGCCGATCATCGACCTGTCGGGCGAAGAGCATTTCAACGAGGTGGTGTTCGACGACGTACTGCTGCCGCGCTCCGCCCTGCTGGGGCGCGAAGGCGGCGGCTGGGAGCAAGTCATGAGCGAGCTCGCCTTCGAGCGCAGCGGGCCGGAGCGCATCCTCGCCTCCTTCCGGCTGCTGGTCGAGTTCCTGCGCGCGCTCGGCCAACGCGAAGACGAGCGGGCGCGCGTCGCGATCGGCCGGCTCACGGCGCATCTCGTGGTGCTGCGCCGGCTCTCGCGCTCGGTGGCCGGGATGCTGCAGAAGGGCGAGAACCCGGCATTGCAGGCCGCGGTCGTGAAGGACCTCGGCACCGGTTTCGAGCAGGAGATCCCCGAGGTCATCCGGCTGCTGATCGACGAGACGCCGGCGCTCGAAGGACGCGGCGATCTTTCAGCCGTGCTCGCGCAGCTCATGCTGCTCGCGCCCGCCTTCTCGATCCGCGGCGGCACGCGCGAGATCCTCCGCGGCATCATCGCGCGCGGACTCGGACTGCGCTAGCTGTCGGCTTCCTCCCGCACGAGCCCCTGGCGCAGCGCCGCGAGGACGAGAGCGATGTCCGAGGTGACGCCGAGCTTGCCCTTGATCAGGTAATGCGTGTTGGCGACCGTCTTCGGGCTGAGACCGAGCGCGGTCGCGATCTCCTCCGTGCTCTTCCCGGCGAGCAGCAGGCGCAAGATCTCGAACTCACGCGGCGTGAGAACATCGGTCGCGGCCGGCGCATCGCCGACATGGGAGAGCGCGAGCTCGTGATCGACGTCCGGGCTGAGCGCGATGCGCCCCTGCAGCACGTCGGCGGCCGCGCGCAGCAATACCTCGGGCGGGCTGCTCTTGGTCACATAGCCGCGCGCGCCGGCGCGGATGGCCTGCACCGCATAGGCGGCGTTCTGATGCATGGTGAAGACCAGGATGCGCGCCGCGCGGTCCCATTGCCGCATGCGCTTGATCGCCTCGATGCCACCGAGACCCGGCATCGTGAGATCCATGATCACGAGATCGGGACGCGCCTCCTTGAACACGCGGTAGGCTTCGGCGCCGTCAGCCGCCTCGGCGACGACGCTCCACTGCGGCTGCTTGGCAAGCAGCGAGCGGTAGCCCTCGCGCACGATCGCGTGGTCGTCCACCAGCAGAATGCGCACGCTCATGCGGCGTCTCTCGTTTCGGCCGCCGACAAGGCGATGGGCACCGGCAACACGGCTCGCAGCGCGAGGCCGTGCGGCTGGTGCGGCGCGATGCTCAGGCGACCGCCGAGCGCCGCGACGCGCTCGCGCATGCCGAGCAGGCCCATGCCGCTCTTGAGGTCGGGCGTCGCGAGCGCCGCGCCGTCATCGATCACCGCGAGCTCGATCTGGGCGGGCTCGCTGCCGGGCGCAAGGAAGCGCAGACTGAGATCAACGCGTGTGGCCCGTGCATGCTTGGCTGCGTTCGTGATGGCTTCCTGCGCGATCCGATAGAGCTCCGCCGCGAAAGCGCGCGGCAGTGAGTCGAGACCACCCGGCAGCGCGAGGCCAAAGCGCGTCTCGGCGCGCCGGTTCCAGGCCGCCACCAGGCTCTCGAGGCTCGCGGCGAGGCCGAGCTCCTCGACCTCCGGGGGGCGCAGCCGCAGCAGCGCCCCGCGCAACGCCTCCATCATATGGGCGCAGGTTCGCGCGATGCTCTCGCAATCGGAGAGGAGCGCCGGACAATCGCGCCGTGCGGTCTGGCCCGCGGAGGCCGCGACCGCCGCGATGGCGGCCAGGCATTGGCCGAACTCGTCATGGAGCTCGCGCGCAAGATTGAGGCGTTCCTCGTCCTGCACGGCGATGAGCCTCTGGGTGAGCGCATTGCGCTCCGCCAGCGCGGTCTCGAGACTCGCGGCCAGACGATTGAACACCGCGCCGACGCGGGAGAGCTCGGCGAGATCGAACGGCGGCAGCCGCGCCGACAGGTCTCCGGCGGCGAGCCGGTCGAGCCCTGCGCTGATCGTGCGCGTCGGCCGCAGCGCCTTGGCGAGCGCCGCATAGACCAGGACGCACAGGCCGGACAGGGCGGCCGCGAGCACGAGCAGCAGCCGGCTCGTCTCGCGCCAGCTCTGGCCGATCAAGCTTCGCGAGTCCATGGAGGCGATCGCCTCGCCCTTGGTCTGACCATCGATCGCGACGAGCCGCGCCGACTCGCGATCCGCAAACAGGCGGCCGTGCAGCATCGCAAACAGCCGCGGCGCAGCGGCGTCGTCCGGCGCGGCGCCGCTGCAGAGGCGCTGTTGCACGCGGCCGTCCGGATCGCGATACGCGATGCAGAGACCCGGCGCCATCAAGGCCGGCGCGATCCGCTGCAAGTCCGGGAAGGCGTTGAGGCCGCCCTTGATCCACAAGGCCTGGCCATGCTGCAGGGCGAGATCCCGGGCGACCACCTCTGCGATCCAGTCGGTGCGCGCGCGGGCCGCACGATTCGTCTCGATGAGGACGTAGGTGGCGGCCGCCACGAAGCAGAGCGCGGCCAGAGCCGCGATCTGCAGGGCGAGCCGAAGCTTCAGATCGAGCCTCGGAGCGGACATGACGGACCTCGAAGTCCTCGCAGAAGCGGGAAGCCGCACTCTAGGAGGAGCCTCGTGCCGGCGGAAGTGCCTGCGGGCAGATCGGGCAAATTGCCCGGCCCGCAGCGGGAGCCGTTCGGTTTCTCGGTCGGTTGCGCTTGCGCAGGATGAGCGCGTGACGGAGGACCTATGCGGCAAATCCATACTGTGTTGCTGACAACATTGCTCTCTGTGCTGGCTTCGCTCGCAGGCGCGGCCGATGACAAGACAACGCCACGTGCGATCGCGGTGATCGACTTCAACTATAGCGACACCTCGGGCGAGCCGCGCGATCAGCGTCGCGAGCACGAGACGCGTCTCGCCGCCTTCATGAGCGCGCTCAGAAGCGATCTCGCGCAACGCGGTTTCCGTGTGGTCGCTCCGACTTGCCGCCCCGCGCCTTGCGCTCTGTCGGACGGCCGCATCCCGGATCTCGTGGCGGCGGCGCGCGATGCGGGCGCCGACATCCTGCTGGTCGGCGGCATCCAGAAGATGAGCACGCTGGTGCAATGGGCCAAGGTCGAGGCGATCGACGTCCGCGCCGAACGCGTCGTGCTCGACAAGCTCTATACGTTCCGAGGCGACTCCGACGAGGCATGGCAAAAGGCAGAGGCCTTCATCGCACGCCAGCTCGCGGAGCTTTCGCATCCCTGACACAGAAGGAAGCCAGCATGGCACGTGCTTTCGTCCATCTGTGGCTCGCGGTCGGCGCTGTCCTCCTATCGAACGCGCTCGGCGGACACGCGAGGGCCGCGGAGGCGATCAGGATCGCGGTGTTCGACTTCGAGCTGCACGATTTCAGCGGCGGCGCCGGAATCGCGGGCAATCCGGCGGACGACCTCGCGCAGCTGGATCTCGCGACCGGCGAGGCGCGCCGGCTGCTCGCGGCATCGGGCCGCTATGACGTGGTCGATGTCGCGCCGGTCGATGAGGCGGCCGCGAAGGAGCGCGCGCTACGGCACTGCAACGGCTGCGAGGCCGCGATCGCGCGCAGGCTCGGCGCTGCCCAGTCGCTGATCGGCGTCGTCACGCGCATCAGCCGGACCGAGTACCTCGTCTCGTTCCAGATCCGTGACGCGCAGACGGGCGCGCCGGTGCTCGCGCGCCAGACCGACCTGCGCATCGGCGCGAACTATTCCTGGAATCGCGGCACGGCCTGGCTGATCAGGAATCGCCTGCTCGAGACGCAATGAGGGGCGTCCGACGCGCAGCGGGCGGGAGCGCTCCCGCAGACCATCCAAGCTGACAATTCGCTGACATGCGGCGTCAGGCCGCTGACACGCGCAAGCCGCTATGAGGGAGGAAAGCGGCATTGCCGCTCCGCACAGGAGAGAAGACCATGCTCAGGACATTCACCGCGACCGCCATCGTGTTGCTGGTCACCGCCGCCGGCGCTGCCCTGGCGGACAGCGACCGGAACAGGATCGAGATTACGCCGGCCGTCTCACGCGACGCGATCCAAACGAGCCTCGAGGCCCTCGGCTACGAGGTGCGCCGCGTCAAGTTCAAGCACGGAGCCTACCAGGCGCGCATTCGCGAGCGCGAGAACGGTGGTCTCGTGAGAGTGGTGCTGGACCCCGCCACCGGCCGGATCGCCGGAGCCATGCCGGACCATTGAGGCTGGGCGCTCCGGGCTCGTCCCGACGCGTCCCGACCCGTGATGCCGGATTGATCCGCATCAACGCAGTCTCGGCCGACCACGCTTAGCCTTTTACCTGGGAGTCATCCCCATGAGCTTGCGCAATTCGACTGACAGCTATGGCGCGATCGCGCAGATGCTGCATTGGACGGTCGTCGTGCTGATCCTGCTGTCCTGGCCAACCGGGCAGTTCGAGGACGCCTTCCCCGAAGCCACGAAAGCGGTCGTCCTGTTCATCCACATGACCACCGGGTTCGCCATCGTGGGGCTCGTCGTCATCCGCCTGCTGTGGCGGCTGAGTGATCGGCCGCCAGCGCCGATCGCGAGCTCGTTCGGACCCTGGGCCGATCGCGCAGGGCGGCTGATGCATTATGCGCTTTATGCCCTGCTGATCGTGGTGCCGATCGTCGGCATGCTGGTTCAGTTCGGCCGCGGCCGCGCGGTGCCGGTCTTCGGCCTGTTCGAGATCGCCTCGCCGTGGACGGCCGACCGGGCGTTCGCGCGCAACATGAAGGAAGTCCACGAGGTGCTCGCCAACCTGATGCTGATCCTGGCCGGGCTGCACGCGGCCGCCGCGCTGGTGCATCATTGGGTGTTGCGCGACCGGACGTTGGTAAGGATGCTGCCGAGCGCCTTGCGCCAGGGCTGAACGGTCGCGCGACGCGCGTTGCGCCGCCCATGATGGGAGCCGCGCGCATACGGCCCCCATCAATCCATCGTGATCGGCGCCGCGTGCGGGATCACAAGTCGGCGTGATCGCGGCCTCACACGTCATTCACACGCATCATCACACGCTTCGCCCAACGTCCGGGGACGAAACGGTTCGCAAGGGGTGCCCAGGCACACCCCCCGATCGAGAACCGAGGCGGCGCACGCGCTGCCGCACAACAAAAGGACGACCCTCATGGCTGTCACGGCAACCTTCCTTCCGTTCCCCGGCTTCCTGTCGGTGTTCGGCGACGCGTCCTCCAACTCGCTGATCGTCAGCCGCAATGCGGCCGGCTCTCTTCTGGTCAATGGCGGCGCCGTGCAGATCAAGGGCGGCACGCCGACGGTCGCCAACACCAAGCAGATCCAGGTGTTCGGCCAGGGCGGTGACGACATCATCACGCTCAACGAAGCCTTCGGGGCGCTGCCGGCCGCGCAGCTCTTCGGCGGCGCCGGCAACGACGTGATCACGGGCGGCTCCGGCAACGACATGCTGTTCGGTCAGGCCGGCAACGACACGCTGCTCGGCAAGGGCGGAGCCGATCTGCTGTTCGGCGGCGCCGGCAACGACACGCTGACGGGCGGCGACGGCGACGATCAGGTGTTCGGCGAAGGCGGTGACGACCGCATGATCTGGAACCCCGGGGACGACACCGACCTGTTCGAGGGCGGCGCCGGCACCGACACGGCCGAGGTGAACGGCGGCAACGGCGCCGAAGTCTTCACGGCCACGGCCAACGGCACGCGCGTGCGTTTCGACCGGCTCGATCCGGCGCCGTTCAGCCTCGACATCGGCACCACCGAGAACCTCGTCGTGAACATGGGCGGCGGCAATGACAGCTTCAGCGCGACCGGCAACCTCGCGGCCCTGATCCGAATCACGGTCGACGGCGGCACCGGCGACGACACCATCCTGGGCAGCAACGGCGCCGACACCCTCCTCGGCGGCGACGGCAACGACTTCATCGACGGGCAACAGGGCAACGACATCGCGCGGCTCGGTGCCGGCAATGACACGTTCCAGTGGGATCCGGGCGACGGCAGCGACACGGTCGAAGGCCAGGACGGCACCGATACGCTGCTGTTCAACGGCAGCGCCGGCAGCGAGATCTTCACGCTCTCGGCGAATGGAGGCCGTGCGCTGTTCACGCGCAATCTCGGCAATATCGTCATGGACCTGAACGACGTCGAGACGATCACGCTGAACGCGCTCGGCGGGACCGACACCGTCACGATCAACGACATGACGGGCACCGATGTGGTCGAGACCAACATCAACCTTGCGGGCGCGATCGGCAGTTCCGCCGGCGATGGGGCGGCGGATGTCGTGATCGCCAATGCCACGAACGGCAACGACATCATCGATGTGTTCGGCTCGGGAACCAGCCTTTCGGTGCTCGGCCTGTCGACGCGGATCAACATCATGAATTCGGAGGGCGCGAACGACTCGCTGGTCATCAGCGGCTTCGGCGGTGACGACGGCATCACGGCGACCACGGTGGCGGCGGGCATCGCGAAGCTCACCCTCGACGGCGGCGCCGGCGACGACACCATTCTGGGCAGCCAGGGCGCCGACACCCTGATCGGCGGCGACGGCGACGACTTCGTGTTCGGCGACAACGGCAACGATGTCGCCTTCCTGGGCGCGGGCGACGACGTGTTCCAGTGGGATCCGGGCGACGGCAACGATACCGTCGAGGGCGGTGACGGCTCCGACCTGCTGCTGTTCTTCGGCGCGAACATCAGCGAGAACATCGACATCTTCGCCAATGGCGGGCGTGCCGGCCTCTTCCGCAACATCGCCAGCGTCAGCATGGACCTGAACGACGTCGAGCGGATCGAGCTTCGTGCCCTCGGCGGCAACGACAATGTGACGATCGGCGACCTGAGCGGAACAGATGTCACGCGGGTCGACATCGACCTGCGCGGTCCGAACGGCGGTGGAGACGGCGCGGTCGACACCGTCACGGTCAACGCGACGCAAGGCGACGACATGTTCGGCGTCGCCGGCGATACCGGCGGCGTCACCGTGTTCGGGCTGCAGGCGACCGTCAACATGTTCTTCACGGATTCGGAAGATCGCCTGGTCCTCAACGGTCAGGGCGGCAACGACGTGATCGATGCGACCAGCCTCGAGGCCGGTGCCGTGCAGCTGACGATGAACGGCGGCCTCGGCAACGACATCTTCCTCGGCAGTGAAGGCGACGATCTCATCAATGGCGGCGACGGTAACGACACCGCCCTGATGGGCGCGGGCGACGACACCTTCGTCTGGAATCCGGGCGACGACAACGACGTGGTCGAGGGTCAGGACGGCTTCGACACCCTGGCGTTCAACGGCGCGAACATCGCCGAGCAGATCAACATCTCGGCGAATGGCGGCCGCGCTCTGTTCACGCGCGACGTCGCCAGCGTCGTGATGGATCTGAACGGCACCGAGAGGATCGATTTCCGTGCCCTCGGCGGCGCCGACACGATCACGGTCAACGATCTCTCCGACACGGACGTGACGGAGGTCAATATCGATCTCGCGGGGGCCGGCGGCACCGGCGACGGCGCAGCGGACACGATCGTCATCAATGCGACGAACGGCGACGACGTGATCCAGATCATCGGCGACAATGGCGGGATCACGATCCTGGGCCTCGGCGCGCAAGTGAACATCACTCACTTCGACGCCGGCGACCGGATCGTCATCAACGGGCTCGGAGGCGACGACGTGATCGAGGCCTCGGGTCTCGACGCAAGCCTGATCCGGCTCTTCGCCAATGGCGGCGACGGCGACGACATCCTGATCGGCAGCGCCGGCGACGACACGCTGACCGGCGGGCCGGGCGACGACGTGCTGCTCGGCGGCCCCGGCATCGACGTGCTCGACGGCGCGCCGGGCGACGATGTCGTCATCCAGAGTCTCACCACGACGCTGAACGACTACTTGATCTGAGTAATCCGAGGGCACGCCGCCGGGCTCGGCCCGGCGGCGTCATTTTTGTGCTCAGCGGCCCCAAAGCCGTTTCGACGCGAGGTCGGCACCTTCGCGCAAAGTGCGAAGCTTCGCCCACACCACGTCCTCGGTGACCCACTCCCAGCCGACGAAGGTGCCGAAGCCGCAGTCGACACCGGCGACCACCCGTTCGCGATCGCCGACGGCATCCACCACGGCCTCGATGCGCTGCGCGACCACCTCGGGGTGCTCGACGAAGTTGCTCTTCGGATCGATGACGCCCGGAATGAGCAGCATTGCATCGGGCAGCTTGTGGGCCCGCAGGGCCGCGACCTCGTGCTGACGCCGCGGATTGGCGAACTCGACGCCGAGCGCCCCGACCTTCGCCTGATACAGCGCCGGCAGGATCGCACCCATGGCGATGTCGTGATTGTGCGGGCCTTCCCAATTGCCCCAGCAGACATGCAGCCGCACGCGGTCGGGCGCGATCCCTTCGAGCGCGCGATTAAGCGCGCTGACGTGCTGCTCGACGATTCCGACGAACTCGCGGTCGCTGAGATCCTGATAGAGCAGCACGCGCTCCATCGCGAGATCCGGGGCATCGATCTGCAGCACAAAACCGGCGTCGACCACGCGGGCATATTCGACGTGTAGCTCACGCGCGATCGCGTCGAGATAGGCCTGATGGGAGTCGTAATGGGCGTTGAGCATGGTCGTGGCGACGATCCCGGGCGACGGCGCGTTCATGAAGAATTCGCTGAAGCGCGCCGCGACCGAGGCTGAGAGCTTCTTGTAGCGCGCGATCTCGGCATCGATCGCAGCCGTGTCGCGATACTTCAGCTCGCTCACCGCCTGTGGCGCGTCGAACACCTTGCTGTGGTTCGGGATGCGCGCGAGCATGCGCTGGGTGAACTGCGGAAACTCGATGAACTCCTTGCCGAAGGGCCGCTTGGAGACACCGCCGAAGCCGTCCATGCGCTGCGACAGGTAGGTTTGAAAACCGACGCGCGCCTGCTCGCCGTCATTGGCGCTGTCGATCCCGGCTTGCGCCTGCTTCTCGAGGACATGCGCGACGCGCTCGTCGGCGAGCGCACCGAGCTTGCTCTTGTCGACGGCCTTGCCGAGCTCCTGATCGATCAGGAGCATTCCGAGCGCTTCTCCGCGCGGAATGCTTCCCGCATGGGTGGTCAGAATGCGGTCCGTGCTACGTTGCATTGCGTCCTCCCTGACTCGGCGCCCGCTTCCCCAACGGAATCTAAGTCCCATGAGGGCCCGAGCCGCAAGGGCGAAGCCGGGCGCCATGGAACCGAGGCGGAACCCGGTGAGTTGCCCCGCCGCGTGCGGATGGCGCGCCCGGAACGAGAGGACGTCGTTGCAGGACCTTCCCGACCAGAGCACGCAGGATCAGGCGCGCGTGCTCGCGCCGGGACGCAACTGCTGGCGCATCGCGCAGGCGCGCCGAGCCGCCGTCTTGATCGACACATCGGCGTATTTTTCCCGCCTTGCCGAGGCGCTGAAGCGCGCCGAGCGATCGGTGCTGATCATCGGCTGGGATTTCGACGGGCGGATCAAGCTGTGCCCTCAACACGAGGACTGCCAGGCCCTGGGGCCCTTCTTGCGGTCGCTGGTGGAAGCGCGCCCGGCCCTGGAGGTCCGGGTCCTGATCTGGAGCGCTGCCGTCGTGCATGCGAGCGATGACCCGATCTCGCTGCTCTTCGGCGCGGACTGGCAGAAGCATCCGCGCATCGCGGTGCGGCTCGATCGGGCGCACCCGCTTTATGGCTCGCATCATCAGAAGCTGGTGGTGATCGATGATACGCTCGCATTCTGCGGCGGCATCGACCTGACGGTCGAGCGCTGGGACACATGCGGACACGACGAGGTCGATCCGCTCCGCCTGACGCCGGACGGAAAGCCGTATCGGCCCATGCACGACGTGCAGATGGCGGTCGACGGCGACGCCGCGCATGCGGTTGGCGACGTGGCGCGCGAACGATGGCGCGTCGCGACCGGAGAGACGCTGCAGCCACTGGCCGGCACGTCCAATCTCTGGCCGCAAGATCTCACGCCCGACTTCATCGAGACGCCGGTCGCAGTCGCGCGCACCTCGCCGGCCTATGGCGACGCGCAGGCCGTGCACGAGATCGCCACGATGACGGACGATCTCCTCGCCGCGGCGCGGCACACGATCTACATCGAGACGCAGTATCTCGCGGCGAGCAAGGTGCGGCGCTTTCTGACCAAGAGTCTCGCGGCCAGAACGGGGCCCGAGGTGGTGATCGTGGTCCGGCGCGAGGCCATGGGGATGCTCGAAGGGCTCGTGATGGGGCGCAACCGCGACCGTCTCATCCGGCACCTGCGTCACGCCGACCGGCACAACCGCCTGCGCATCTATTTTCCGGTCGTGCCCGGCAAGGATGCGGCGTGCGAAGTGCTCCTGCACGCCAAGGTGCTGGTGATCGATGACAGGATCCTGCGCGTCGGCTCGTCGAACCTGAACAACCGCTCGATGGGGCTCGACACGGAATGCGACCTCGCGATCGAGGCAACCACGCAGGCGCAACGCGATGCGATCGCGCGCGTGCGCAACACGCTCTTGGCCGAGCATCTCGGCGTCACGCCCGAGGAGGTTGCGAACGCGATCTGCGAGCGCGGCTCGCTCATTCGCGCCATCGACACTTGCAACCGCGGTCCCCGCGGACTGCGGCCGTTTCCGGAGACGGATTTCGATGGACCGACCGAGCCGATCACAGGCACGGGCTTTCTCGACCCGAAGCGACCGTTCGCGCTTATCTAGCGCGTTTGAGCAGCAGCTCGCAGATTCCGAACAGCGGCGCCCCGATGGCGAGCGGCGCCAGGAAGTAGATGGCGCGGAACGCCACCAGCCCGCCGATCACACTGGCGCCAGGCAGGAGATAGAGCACGACGGTCTCGATCACACCGAGCCCGCCCGGCACATGCGAGATGAGCGATGAAAGATTGGCGATCACATAGGCGGTGGCGACCGGGATGTAGGTGACGTCGGCGATGCCGGCGAGCGCGTGATAGAGGCATGCGGCCACGCAAGCGAAGTTGACCGGGCCGATCACCACTTGGCCGAGCGCGATGCGCAGCGGCGGCGGGTCGAGAGACCATTTGTAGATGCGTATCGGCTTGCGAACGAAGGCCGCGAAGGCGAGATAGCCGGCGGCGGCCGCGAGGGCCGCGACGCCGAGCCCGAGCACCGCCAGCTCTGACAGGCCGGTCATTTTCGCGGCGAGATCGGAGCGCAGCACCAGCGCACAGCCGCCGAGGATCATGAGACCGAGGCCAACCGTGACGCCGCAGAACACGATGATGCGCGCCACGTCGGCGCCGCGCAGGCCCCAGCGCGTATAGAAGCGATAGCGGATCGCGCCGCTGCTCAGTGCCGCGAAGCCGATATTGTGTCCGAGCGAGAGGCTGCAGAACGAGGCGAGCGCGGCTTTGCGATAAGGCAGGCGCGAACCGACATAGCGCAGCGCCAGGAAATCGAAGCCCGTGAGACACAGATAGCTGGCGGCCGCGAACAGGCCGGCAAGTGCGATGCGGCTGTTCGGAATGTCGGTGAGCGAAGAGACGAGCTCATCGCGGCTGTAGCCGCTGAGCGTGCGATAGAGCAGGAACGCCGCGAGGGCGACGAGCGCGACCGCGAGCACCGGCCCGAGCCAACGGGTCCAAGCCCTTTTGTTATCCGAAACCGGCGGTGAAGTCGTCGCGACGTGCGCCAAGCGTCTATCCCGTGGTCCTCGCGGCGCGCGTGATGCGGCCTGTCGTTACAAACGGCCGAGGGGGCCTTCTGGTTCAGTCACTTGACGGCGGCAAGATCGCGCGCGGCCGATACGTGCTGCGTGGACGCGCAGCCGACCCGCAGCTCGGCCACGACGGGGAGATGATCGGAGGCGAAGCTCGCGAGCGGTGTGCGCACCGTGCAGGCGTCGAGAACCGTGACCGAGCGGCTGATGAAGATGTGGTCGAGGCGCAGTGTGGGATAGCGCGACGGAAAGGTGGCGCGCCGCGGGCCGCCGCGCCGCGACGGCATCGCGCGCTGCACGTCGCGCAGGCGCTTGGCGAGGCGGCGATAGGCGCGTGAGCGGGTGGTGGCGTTCAGGTCGCCCATCAGGATCACGGGATCGCGGCAGGCCGGATCGCCGAGCCACTCGGGACCCAGCAGTGCATCGGCCTGCATCACGCGCTCGCGGCCGAGCACGCTCAAATGCGTGTTGATCACCTGCACGGTCGCAGCGCCGATACGGATCTCGGACCAGAGCGCGCCGCGCGGCTCGAGCCCGGGGAGCCGCAGGCCCGGCAATGCGGCGGTCTTCACGGTGCGCGCCGGCCAGCGGCTGAGAATAGCGTCGCCGTAGAGCTCCTCCATCACGCGCAGGACCGGAAAGAATTGCACGTCCATGCCGAGATCGCGCGCGATGGTCTCGGCCTGGTCCACGTGGCCGCTGCGCGCGCGACCGACGTCCAGCTCCTGCAGGGCGACGATGTCGGGATGGCAGGACGCGATGACGTCGGCGATGCGCTCGGGCGACCATGCGCGATCGAGCCCGCGACAGCGATGCACGTTGTAGGTCATCACGCGGAACGAGACCTGATCTTGCGACAGCACGGCCATGTCGGTTCCCCCTGCGCGGCGACGGGCCTGCGGGAAACGGGTATCGGGGCTCGGGGTTCCAGGCTGGGCGAAATGCGAACACGGCGTGAGCCGACCAAGGGGCATCGCGGCTACGTAGAATCGCGAACTGTCGTAACGACGCTGATCTGGTGCCACTTCCCGGCGTACGTTAGCGTTTGCCAGCTCACAACGGGTGGAGCCCGAATGAACGCAGTTCGCGCCGAAGCAGCCGAGCACGTGGTGCAGCGGTTCTTCGAAGCAGCGGCGCTGCCGGAGATGTGGCCGCAAGCGTTGCACGACTTGGCGCAGGCCTGCGGCGCCGAGGGAGCTGCAGCGCACGCCTCGGACGGGCTCACGACTTTCGCGACGGTCGGATCGCAGGGGCTCGCCGAGCTGCACGGCAACTTCGTGCAGCATTGGCGCGCGCCGGAACTGAACTCGCATCGGGCGCGCGGCATCGCGCTGCTCAAGCGCGGCTGGCGCGGCGCGCTCACCGAGCAGGACTGCTTCACAGCGGATGAGCTCGCGCGCGACGCGTTTCAGCAGGAATTCTTCGTGCGCTCCGGCTACGGCTCCTTCGCGGGCATCATCCTGGCGCAGTCGCCCGGGCTGACGCTCTCGATCTCCATCATCCGCCGGCTCGAGCAGGGCCAGTATGGCCGCCGGGAAATCGACTTCATCAACCGGCTGTCGCGGCACCTGCATAATGCCGGCGCAATCGCGATGCGCCTCGGCTTCGAGGCGACGCGGCGGCTCTCGGACGCGCTCGAGCCGGCCGGCCATGCGATGGCGCTCATCGGCCGCGGCGGCCGCGTGGTTCACATGAATGCGCGTTTCGCACACGCCATCGGCGACGGGCTGCACGTGAAGGACGGACGC
>JAEYAU010000167.1 GCA_023404705.1 Pseudomonadota bacterium | reverse complement strand
AGGTTCGGCAGCGTCGGGTCGCCGCGCAGATGCTCGAAGATCGCTTCGACGGCGACCTCGGCCTGATCGCGGTCGATGAGCGGCGTGCCGAGCGGCGCGTAAGGGTGGGTCCAGCCGGTGAGCACCGAGAGCGGCATGCCGTAGCGGCGCTCGATGCGCGCCGGCATCAGCGCGATGAGGCGGCGCGGCGCCGCGCGGGTCCAGACCAGCAGTGCGCCGGCGTGAGGACCGAAGGCCTGTGCGGCCGGAAGCGCGAAAGCGGGACCGTAGAACACGTTCGGCTCGAGCGCGCGGGCCGCGAGGGCGCGCCAGGCTTCGGTATGCGCGGTCAGCTCCGAGAGCGGCAACCATTCGGTGCGCACCGAGAGCGCGAGGTCGCGACGCACATTGGGCACGGCCGGCTCCTGTCGACGCGAGCGCGGCAGCCGCGCTTCGAGTGCGTGAGAGAACGGACGGGTCATCGCGGCCCCCAGATCAGCACGTGCAGGCCGAGCCGCCGCTTGGTGACGACGAACAGCAGCACCGACTCGACGACGAGCGCCGTGGAGGTCGCGACGGCGGCGCCGATCGCGCCGAGCCGGGGGATCAGCAACACGCAGAGTACGAGATTGAGCGCGAAGGCGCCCGCATAGATGATGGCGCAAATGCGCTGCTCGCCCAGCATGTTGAGCAGGCGCTCGATCGGCCCGAGCGCGGCGCGCGCGAGCAGGCCGATCGCGAGCGCGAACATCACGGGATAGCCTTCGGTGAAGCGCTCGCCGAACAGCCAGAGGAACGGCCGGCCGAGCGCGAGGATCACCAGCGTGGCGGCGAGCGAGGGCCAGAAGGTCCAGCGCACCGCCTGGCTCACCATGGCGGCGAGCCGCGCGCGATCGCCGGCCACATGGTATTCCGTGAACTTGTGCGCGGTGGCCGCCGCGACCGAGAAGGAGACGAAGGCGACGAGGGCGAGCGTCTTCGCGGCCGCATAGTAGATCGCGACGTCCTCGGGCGATCGGAACTGCTGCAGCACCAACACGTCGGTATGAGTGAGCAGCAGGTAGAAGCCTTCCACCATGAAGATCGGGAACGAGGTCGCGAGCCAGGTGCGTGGTGCGTAGAGCTTGCGCCCGGGCTGCACCTCTTGTGAGAGGCGGCGGTTGATCGCGACGAGCTGGCCGATGGCGGTGAGCCAGGTGGCCGCGACGGCGGCGAGCACCGCGGTGACAGAGTCGGCTTTCAAGCCGACCGCGACGCCGGCGAGCATCAGCGCGATCATCAGCAGCGGACGCACGATGTAGAGCGGCAGCAGCGCGAGGCGCGTCCAGTTGTAGGAGCGCGCGATGCCGTCCTGCACGCCGGTCAGCGCATAAAAGGGCAGCGAGGCGCACGCGATGACGAGGGGGATGACCACGTAGTGATCGAGCCAGGGCGCGAGCAGCAGCACGAGGAGCGCCGACACGGCCGCGAGGGCAGTCGCGATGACGAAGGCGAGGGCGCGGCTGCCGGCGATGAAGCCGCGCAGCAGATCGAAGGCCTTGCGGCCGATGTATTCGGGGACGAAGCGCTGCGCCGCGAGCGAGAGGCCGACGTCGCCGAGGCCGCCGATCAGCAGCACCCAGGTCCAGACATAGACATAGACGCCGAACTCGAACTCGCCCATCCAGCGCGCGAGCAGCACCTGGGACAGATAGGCGATGGCGGCGCTGGCGACGCGGATGAGAAAGGCCGCGCCCGCCATGCGGCGCGTGAGCGCGTGCTCGTCGGTGAGCCACGCCTTCGCGCGCGCGATCATGCGCGCGGGAGAGATTTCGCCGGACGTCGCCACCGACACCTGGAACTCCGCTCGGGCTTTGGCTGCCGAGCCTTCGCAGATATCAGCCGCGCCTTAAATTTCCTTTCGGTAACAAGGTGAATGCCGGTTCCGTCCGGCCGATGATGGAAATTGAGGGATGCCTCAAAAATCATCAAAATGAGGCATGTTCATTTTGTAAAGACATTTTATTTCAATAACTTGCTGCTCCGAGGTCCCTCAAAATCCCTCATTTCGACCCGCGCCGCGGAGACGAGGAAATCAAAGCGCCGCCAGCGCCTGCGCCACGATCTTGCGCTCCTCCGCGGTGAGCGCGGCCTGCGGCGGCACCGGGTCCCCGACCGGATAGCCTTGGTGCGCGAGCCCGGCCTTGATGCAGGCCGCGAGATTGAAGCGGGCGAAGGCCTCGTTGATCCGCCAGAGCCGGCGCTGCAGCCGCATGGCCTCGTCCCAGTCGCCGGCGCGGCAGAGGTCGTAGAGGCGCACGCTTTCGCGCGGGATGATGCAGGCCGGTCCCGCCATCCAGCCGACGCCGCCGATCAGCATCACGGCGGCCGGAATGTGCGCGGAAGCCGAGAACACGGCGAGCCGATCGCCGCAGCGGTTCATGATCGAGAGCAGCCGGCCCGTATTGGTGGACGCATCCTTGATGTAGCGGATGCGCGGCCGCTCGGCGAGACTCGCGATCACGTCGAGAGACAGATCCGAGCGCTGGAATTGTGGGTTCGTATAGAGCACCACCGGAATGTCGACCGCGTCCGCGATGGCGCGGAAGTAGCTCTCGATCTGCGCGTCCTTGACGGGGAAGTAGGCTTCCAGGATCGCGAGAATGCCGGAGGCGCCGAGGCGCTGATAGCTGCGCGCCTGAT
Source organism: Pseudomonadota bacterium (assembly GCA_023404705.1). Taxonomy (GTDB): domain Bacteria; phylum Pseudomonadota; class Alphaproteobacteria; order Rhizobiales; family Xanthobacteraceae; genus FEB-22. The sequence goes on along the minus strand of JAEYAU010000167.1, from coordinate 7,380 downwards.
CGACGGCATCGGCCGTCGACGTGGAGGCGACGCCCGCGACGACGGGAACGCGGCCGGCCGCGGCCTCGATGGTGGCCTGCACCACGGCGCTGCGCTGCGCGCGATCCAGATACGCGAACTCGCCCGTGGAGCCGAGCGGCGTGAGACCGTGCACGCCGGCGTCGATCAGGTCGGACGCGAGGCGGCCGAGCACGTCGTCGAGGACGCGGCCCGAGCCATCGATGGGCGAGACCAGATAGGGAAACACGCCGTGGAAGGTCACGCTCAGTCCTCTGTCTTGCTGAAGCGGCGCAGGCCGCTCATCGCGAAGGGGGCGACCAGCGCGATGAGCGCGATGGCGAACAGGGTCGCGGCGATCGGACTCTGCACCAGCGCGATCGGATCGCCGAGGCTGATCGAGAGCGCGCGGCGCAGCTGCGTCTCGGCCATGGGCCCGAGAATGAGGCCGATCACCACGGGCGCGATCGGATAGTCGAAGCGGCGCATCAGAAAGCCCATGACGCCGAAGGCCGCGAGCATCATCAGCTCGACCACCGAGGGCTTGGCCGCGATGGTGCCCATGGTGGCGAACACCAGGATGCCCGCATAGAGCCAGGGCTGCGGGATCGCGAGCATGCGCACCCAGAGGCCGACCAGCGGCAGGTTGAGCACCAGCAGCATCGCGTTGGCGATGAACAGGCTCGCGATCAGGCCCCAGACCAGCTCGGGCTTCTCGGCGAACAGCAGCGGGCCCGGATTGAGGCCGTATTGCTGGAAGCCCGCGAGCATCATGGCGGCGGTGGCCGAGGTCGGCAGGCCGAGCGTGAGCAGCGGCACGAGCGTGCCGGCCGCCGACGCGTTGTTGGCGGCTTCGGGGCCGGCGACGCCTTCGATGGCGCCCTTGCCGAATTCCTCGGGATACTTCGTGAGCCGCCGCTCGGTCGAATAGGAGAGGAAGGTCGGGATCTCGGCCCCGCCCGCGGGCAGCGCGCCGATCGGAAAGCCGAACAGCGTGCCGCGCAGCCACGGCTTCCACGAGCGCCGCCAGTCCTCGCGTGTCATCCAGAGCGAGCCGCGCACGGGCTCGAGCGTCTCGGCATGCGTGTGGCGGCGCGATGCGACATAGAGCGCCTCGCCGACCGCGAACAAGCCGACCGCGAGCGTGGTGATCTCGACGCCGTCGAGCAGCTCCGGTACGCCGAAGTGCAGCCGCGACTGGCCCGTGAGCTTGTCGATCCCGACGAGCCCGAGCGCGAGGCCGATGAACAGGCTCGTGAGGCCGCGCACCGGCGAGGCGCCGAAGGTCGCCGACACGGTGATGAAGGCGAGCACCATCAGCGCGAAGTAATCCTCGGGCCCGAACTGGACCGCGAGCTCGACCAGGGTCGGCGCCAGAAACACGATGCCGAGGGTCGCGATGGTGCCGGCGACGAACGACCCAATGGCGGCGGTCGCGAGCGCGGGGCCGCCGCGGCCGGCCTTCGCCATCTTGTTGCCTTCGAGCGCGGTCGCGAGCGAGGCGCTCTCGCCCGGCGTGTTGATGAGGATCGCGGTGGTCGAGCCGCCATACATGCCGCCGTAGTAGATGCCCGCGAACATGATGAGCGAGCCCGCGGGATCGAGCTTGAAGGTGATCGGCAGCAGCAGCGCGACCGTGAGCGCGGGGCCAATGCCGGGCAGCACGCCGACCGCGGTGCCGAGCAAGACACCGACGAGCGCGAACAGCAGGTTCGTCGGCTGCAGCGCGATGCCGAGGCCGTGAGCGAGAAGCGCGAGGGTTTCCATCAGAGCAGCCGCTCGATCGGGCCCATCGGCAGCGACAGGCTGAGCACCTTCACGAACATCAGATAGACCAGCACCGCGAGCACGAGACCGATGACGAGGTCGGTGAGAAACGCGCGTCGGCCGAAGGCCGCGGAGGTGGCCGCGAAGAGGATGGCGGTGGCCGGGATGAAGCCGCCGTCAAAGCCGATCACCAGCATCAGCACGCCGAAGCCGCCGAGGATGAGGAAGATCGCCTTGAGGTCGATCGGCTCGCGCTCCGGCATGTCGCCGCGGAACGCCATCACGAGATTGCCGACCGCGAGCAGCGCGAGTCCGCCCGCCACCACGGTCGGCATGGCTTCGGGTCCGAGGCCGTAGACGGACGAGATCGGGATATTGCTGGTGTCCCACGCGATCACGGCGGCGGCCGCGAGCAGCAGCGCCGCGACCACGATGCCGGCCGGATCCCGCGCGCGGATCATAGCGGCGTCACGACTTGACGAGGCCGACCGTCTTCATCACCTCGAGCACGCGCGCCTGCTCGTCCTTCAGGAACCTGGCGAAGGCGTCGCCGGCCAGGAAGGCGTCGTCCCAGCCCTTCTGCTTGAGCACCTCGGCCCAGGCGGGCGACTTCGCCATCTTCTCGACCGCGTCGATCAGCGCCTTCTTCTGCTCCGCCGAGATGCCGGGCGGCGCGACGACGGAGCGCCAGTTCGCGAGCTCGAGATCGATACCCTGCTCCTTGAGGGTCGGAGCTTCGACGCCTTCGAGGCGCTTGGGTGAGCTCACCGCGACCACGCGCAGCTTGCCGGCTTTGATCTGCCCTTCGTACTCGCCATAGCCCGAAACGCCGGCCGTCACCTTGCCGCCGAGCAGCGCGGCGAGCGACTCGCCGCCGCCCGAGAACGGGATGTAGTTGATCTTGGTCGGATCGGCGCCCACCGCCTTGGCTAACAGCGCCACCAGGATGTGGTCGACGCCGCCTGCGGAGCCGCCCGCCCAGGTCACCTTGGCGGGATCGGCTTTCACGGCCGCCGCGAGATCCTGCGCGGTCTTGATCGGCGAGTTCGCGGGCACGACGACAACCAGATACTCGCCCGTGAGACGCGCGATCGGCGTCGTCTGATCGAGCGTGACCGGCGACTTGTTGCGAATGATGGCGCCGACCATGACGAAGCCGTTGACCATCAACTGGCCGCCGTCGCCCTTGGCGCCGTTGACGAACTGCGCAAGCCCGACGGTGCCGCCGGCGCCCGGAATGTTGACCACCTGCACGCTCTTGGCGGCGCCGGCCGCCACCATGGCCTGCTGCATCGAGCGCGCGGTCTGGTCCCAGCCGCCGCCGGGCGCCGCGGGCGCGATCAGCTTGAGCTCCATCTGCGCGGAAGCAGGGCCGACGAGGGACAGGCCCAGCGCCACGGCGGCTGCGGACAGTGACAGACGCATCAGAAAGCTCGGCATTGGACGTCTCCCGTTTCGGCCCGCGACAACCCGTCGCGGTCTGCCGTCATACCGCAGGCTGGGCGGCGCCGCCATGGACAGGCAGGAGCGCTCATGATTCATCAAAATTCACACTTTTAAAATCAATAATGATGTATTGTACATCAATAGACACGTTCTGTAACTGCGCCTCTCAAGGAGCCGCATGATCACGTCTGCCCAGATGCGGGCCGCCCGGGCCCTGCTCGGAATCGACCAGCGTCAGCTCGCCGAGATGGCCGGGATCTCGCTTCCGACGATTCAACGCATGGAAGCGAGCGAAGGCACCGTTCGGGGCGTGATCGAATCTCTCACCAAAGTCGTCGACGCCCTGGATCGCGCCGGGATCGAGCTCATCGGCGACAATGCCGTGAGCGATCGCGGCGGACGCGGCGTACGTCTCAAGCAGCCGCGCACTCCAAATGACTCAGCCTGATATCGAGCTATCGACCAACGGCGCCACGCCGCGCGCGACGCCGGCGCGGCCGTCGTTCGCCGAGCTGTTCACGCCGAAGCTCGCGACGGTGTTGCGCGAGCCCTATGGCCTCGCGGATCTGAAAGCGGACGCGATCGCGGGGCTGACGGTCGCGATCGTCGCGCTGCCGCTCTCGATGGCGATTGCGATCGCGTCGGGCGTGACGCCCGATCGCGGGCTCTATACCTCGATCATCGGCGGCTTCATCGTCGGAGCGCTCGGCGGAAGCCGGTTTCAGATCGCAGGGCCAGCCGGCGCATTCATCGTGCTGGTCTCGGCGACCGTCGCGCAGCACGGGCTGGACGGACTGCTGCTCGCGACCATGATGTCGGGGCTGATGCTGCTGACGGTCGGCTTCCTGCGGCTCGGCACCTTCATCAAGTACATTCCGTATCCCGTGACGGTCGGCTTCACCTCCGGCATCGCAGTCATCATCTTCGCGAGTCAGATCAAGGAATTGTTCGGCCTTACGCTCGACAAGGAGCCTGGATCCATCGTGCCTAAACTCCTCGCCATCGGCGAGGCACTCCCCACCGCGAACGGCACCGTTGTCGCGCTGGCCGCGCTCACGGTTGCGATTATCGTCGCGGTGCGCCGCTTTCGGCCGCATTGGCCTGCCTTCATCATCGCGGTCGCGGTCGCGGCGGCGGCGACCGCGGTGCTCGATCTGCGGGTGGATACGATCGGCACGCGCTTCGGCGGCATTCCCAATGCGCTGCCGCTGCCCCAGTTGCCGGCGATCTCCTGGAGCAAGCTGATCGAGGTCTTTCCTTCGGCCGTGTCCTTCGCGCTGCTCGGCTGCATCGAAAGCCTGCTCTCGGCGGTGGTCGCGGATTCGATGACCGGCCGGCGGCACCGGTCGAACTGCGAGCTGGTCGCGCAAGGGGCAGCGAATGTGGTGGCGCCGCTGTTCGGCGGCTTCTGCGTGACCGGAAACATCGCGCGGACCGCGACCAATGTGCGCTCGGGCGCGCGCAGCCCGATCTCGGGCATGCTGCATTCCGTGTTCCTGCTGCTATTCATTCTCACCGCGGCACCGCTGGCGTCCTATATCCCGCTGGCGGCGCTCGCCGGCGTGCTGGCGGTCGTCGCCTGGAACATGGTCGAGAAGCAGGAGTTCGCCACCTTGCTGCGCGCGTCCTGGGGCGATGCGCTCGTGCTGCTCGCGACCTTCCTGCTGGTCGTGTTCCGCGATCTCACCGAAGGCATCCTGGTGGGCTTCACGATCGGCGTGCTCTTGTTTCTGCATCGCATGGCGCAGACCGTCGAGGTCGAGAACTTTCTCCCGGCTCCGGACCAGGCCGACACCCAATGGCAGGGTGGCCGCACGCTCTACGATTCGAGCCTCGCGAGCGATCGCGACATCGTGGTCTGCCGGATCTCCGGGGCCTTCTTCTTCGGCGCGGCAGCCGCTGTGTCGGCGGCGCTGGATCGGGCCGGTGAGCATCCAAACGGCTATGTGCTCGATGTCTCGGCAGTGCCGTTTCTCGACTCGACCGGCGCTTCGACCATCGAGGGCTTCGTGCGCAAGGCGCAGCGCCGGGGCGCGAAGGTCGTGGTCGCGGGCGCGAGCCCGGCAGTGCGCCGCAATCTGCTGATCCACGGCCTGCGGCCGCCACGCGTGCGCTACAAGAGAGAGCTCGCTGACGCGATCGCCAGCGCGCGAAACGGAAGCGTGGATCAAGTCATCCCGTAAAGCCGCCCTCGTCGAGAAACGTCTGCTCCTCGGGTGTCGTCGCCCGGCCCAGCAGCTTGTTCCGATGCGGGAAGCGGCCGAATCGGCGGACGATATCGGCATGGTGCTCCGCCCATTTCAGACCGTTGGTGTCACCAGCCGCGCGATAGAGAGCGACGCAGCGCTCCTGATCGGCAAGATTCTCCGAATGCATGTACGGCAGGAAGAAGAAGCCGCGCAGGTCGGGATCGACTTGCGCGTCGAAGCCGCGGTCGATCGCGCGCCTTGCGACATCGCGTGCAAGCGGGTCAGTCGCATAGGTGCGGGCATCGTCGCGGAAGAGATTGCGCGGGAACTGATCGAGCAGGAGCAGCAGGGCCAGCGCGCCCTCTGGTGTCTCCTCCCATTGCGAGAGACGGCCCGCGGCCGCCGCCTCATGCGCGGCGAAGAAGCGCCGGCGGATCTCGGCGTCGAAGGCGTCGTCCTTCTTGAACCACTTCTCGGATCCGGCATCGTGCCAGAAGCGGACGATGTCGGCGGGGGCGATATCCGGCATGGCGTCTCCTATCGATCCCGGCCGCCGAAGGGCACCAGCGGATTGTCGGTGAGCGCAGCCTGATCCGGGCGATCGGCCGCCGCAAGCCCGAGAAAGGCATCGAACAGCTCGCGGATGGTCGCGGGGGCGATGTCGTCGACGATGAAGACGATGCGCGTGCGCTGGTCGTCGTCGGGCCACGCCGGCAAACGGGCGGGCGGATGGAACACGTGCTGAACGCCGTGGATCACCATCGGCGTCTCGGGCATCTCGGCGAGCTTCACCACGCCCTTCACGCGCAGCAGGCGCGGGCCGTGCATGGAGCGCAAGAGCTCGAGGAACATGTCGAAGGCGGAGGCCGGGATCGCGCGGTCGGTCGCGAGCGCGAAGGCGCGGATGCGGTCGTCGTGACGGTTCACGTCGTGATGATGATGATCATGGTCATGATCGGCCGCGTAGGCTTCTTCGGCGAGCCAGCGCTTCACGTCGGCGCTCTTCGTCTCCGGATCGTAGAGGCCCGCATCGAGCAGACGCTCGGCGCGCGCTTCGCCGGCGGCCGCATCGAGGATCGGCGCGGCCGGATTGAGTGCCTTCAGGCGCGCGATCAGCGCATCCTTGGCGGCACGACGCTCTGGCGTATCGATGAGATCGGTTTTGGTGAGTACGAGGCGGTCCGCCATGGCGGCCTGCTTCACGGACTCGGGGTGCGCGTCGAGTGTCGCGGCGCCGTTCACGGCATCGACCAGCGTCACCACCCCGCCGAGCCGGAACCGCATCACCAGATAGGGATGCACCATGACGGTGTGCAGCACGGGCGCGGGATCGGCGAGACCCGTCGTCTCGATGATCACACGGCGGAACGAGACGCGCTTGTTGTCGAGATCGCGCAGCAACCGTTCGAGTGCATCGACGAGATCGCCGCGCATGGTGCAGCAGAGACAACCGCTCTGCAGCAGCATCACGCCGTCGGAGACCTGCTCGACCAGCAGATGGTCGAGGCCGATCTCGCCGAACTCGTTGATGATGACGGCAGTGTCGGCGAGCGCGGGGTCTTGCAGCAGCCGGTTGAGCAGCGTGGTTTTGCCGGCGCCGAGGAAGCCGGTGAGCACCGTCAGCGGCAGCGGCGCGCCCGGCCGACGCGGCGTGCCGGGCGCATCGCTCATTGCTTGGTGGAGGACGGTGCGGCCGCGGCGGTGGGCTTCGGCTTGGGCTTGGCTTCGCTCGGCTTGGCGTCGGCTGGCTTCGGCTTCGCGTCGGCCTTCGGCTTCGCCGCGGCGGGCTTTGCGGCTGTCGCGGGCTGGGGCTTCGCTTTCGCATCCTCCTTCGGAGGCTCGGACAGCTTGACGGTCGCCGGCTTCTTCGGCTTCGCCGCGCGCTTCGGCGTGGACGGTTTCGGCGTCGCCGCGAAGGTCGCGGGCAGCGGGTTGGCGGGCTGGGTCGCGGTCGTCACGCCGGAGGCGGGCGGCGCCGCGG
>JAEYAU010000024.1 GCA_023404705.1 Pseudomonadota bacterium | reverse complement strand
GCGTGGTCTGGGTGCCCACGCAGAACGGCGCGGCCGCGCGCGGGGCGACCGCCGAGGCCTCCGGCCTGCCGGTCGCCAAATGCGAGGTCTACAAGCTCCATCTCGGCGGCGGCTTCGGCCGGCGTGGCGCCTTCCACGACTATGTGCGCCAGGCCGTGCTGATCGCCAAGGAGATGCCGGGCACGCCGGTCAAGCTCCTCTGGACGCGCGAGGAGGACATGACCCATGGCCGCTATCACCCGGTCATGCAGGCGAAGCTCACGGGCGGACTCGACAAGGACGGCAACCTGATCGGCCTGCATATGCGGCTGTCGGGCCAGTCGATCCTCGCCAGCGTCTTCCCGCAGAACCTGGTGAGCGGGCGCGACCCCGCCACCTTCCAGGGCCTGCTGCCGCAGGGCGAGCACGGCTACACCTACACGGTGCCGAACCTGCTCATCGATCACGCAATGCGCAACACCCACGTCCCGCCCGGCTTCTGGCGCGGCGTGAACATCAATCAGAACGCCATCTTCCACGAGTGCTTCCTGGACGAGCTCGCGCATGCGGCCGGCAAGGACCCGCTCGAGTTCCGGCGCGCGCTCCTCGGCAACCATCCGAAGGGGCTCGCCGTGCTCAACGCGGTGGCCGAGCGGGTCGGATGGGGCAAGCCGGCGCCGCAAGGCATTCACCGCGGCCTCGCCCTGTTCAAGGCATTCGACAGCTACGTCTCGGCCGCGGCCGAGATCTCCATGCAAGGCGAGAAGCTGAAGGTCGAGCGCATCGTGGCGGCGACGGATTGCGGCTATGCGGTCAACCCGGCGCAGATCGAGCGGCAGATCGAAGGCTCCTTCGTCTACGGCCTGTCGGCGCTCTTCTACGGCGAGTGCACCGTGAAGGCCGGCCGCATCGAGCAGGAGAACTTCGACACCTACAACTCCATGCGCATCGCCGAGATGCCGAAGGTGGAATCGATCATCATGCCTTCCGGCGGCTTCTGGGGCGGCGTGGGCGAACCGACCATCTGCGTCGCGGCGCCGGCCGTGCTCAACGCAATCTTCGCGGCGACCGGCAAGCGCATCCGCTCGGTGCCGCTTACGCATCACAAGATCCGCACCGCGTAGTGGGTCTGCGGGGAGCAGCCGGCGCGCCGGCTGCTCCCTTTATGCAAGTGACCAACATGACAGTTCTGACGCGACGCAACTTCACCACCGGCGCGCTCGGCCTCGCTTTCGCGCCAGGGCTGCTGCGCCCCGCGCGCGCGACGCCCGAGACCATGCAGGCCGCGATCCGCGAGGTGATCGGCGAGGCGCATGTCACGCCCGGGCGCATCAAGCTCGGCATCTCGCCGCTCGCCGAGACCGGCTACAGCGTGCCGCTCGAGCTCTCGGTCGAGAGCCCGATGACCGAAGCCGATCATGTGCGCAGCATCTTCGTGTTCTCGGAGAAGAACCCGCTGCCCAACATCGTGCGCTTTCACCTCGGACCGCGCGCAGGCCGCGCCCAGATCTCGACCCGCATCCGCCTCGGCGACAGCCAGAAGCTCGTCGCCATCGCGCGCATGAGCGACGGATCGCTGTGGAGCGACGAGGCCGACGTGGTCGTCACGCTCACGGCCTGCGTGCAGCCGGAATACACGCCATGAACACGATCCGCATCGGCATGCCGAAGCAGGCGAAGCGCGGCGAGATCATCTCGATCCGCACGCTCATCAACCACGAGATGGAGACCGGCTTCCGGCGCGACAATCTCGGCCGCGCCGTGCCGCGCAAGATCATCCACGAATTCGTCTGCATCTATGACGGCGAGGAGGTGTTCCGCGCCGAGCTCTTCACCGCGGTGGCTGCGAACCCGTTCATCCAGTTCACCACCGTCGCGACGAAGTCCGGCCCCGTGCTGTTCCGCTGGCGCGACGACACCGGCGCGATCTTCACGCAGACCGTCGAGCTGACCGTGGTGTAGGGCGCTGCCTCTGCGGCTCCCTCCCCCGCCTGCGGGGGAGGGCGGGGAGGGGGCAGCCCCAAGCTCCTTGTTTGCGGCAAGTGCCCCCTCTCGGTCTCCCCCGCAAGCGGGGGAGAGGACCACGGCCCTACGATGCCGCCAGAAACTCACGCACGACGCGATTGAATACCTGCGGCTGCTCCAGCGGCGCCATATGCCCCGCGTCCGCGATGCGATGCAGCTTTGCGCCCGGGATCGTCTCGGCCATCAGCCGCGCCGCGTTGCGGCACATTCCGTCGTGCTGGCCGAGCGTGATCAGCGTCGGCACCTTGATGCCTTGCAGTGGTCCGCGCAGGCGGAACAGCGACTTCCGCTTGGCGAGCACCTCGGACAGGGTGTGCCGCAGGCCCGTGAGCGGCGTGCGGCTGATCAGGCCCGCCATGTGCGCCCGCGTGAGCGCACGGCGCCCCGCATAGGGCCTGAACAACTCGCTGCGCAGCATGTCGGGCAAGAGCTCCTCGAACCCGCCGTGATCGAGAAAGCCGATCCAGCGCTGCGTCAGCCACTGCATGCGCCACGCATCGTCGGCGCCCGCGCCAACATCGGACAGGATCAGATGCGAGACGCGCTGTGGCTGCGCCATCGCGAGCGCCAAGGCGGGACCGCCGCCCATCGAGAAGCCGACCACGGCGACGCGGTCGAGCCGCAGCGCATCGAGGAAACCGGTGAGATCGCGCGCGAGATGTCCGGCCGAGTAATCCTTGGCCTCGGCGGGCGTGCCGCTCGCGCCATGGCCGCGCTGATCGTAGGTGATCACCTGGAACTCGCGCGCGAGCGCACGGCGCTGGTGCAGCCACATGCGCTGGCCGCAGGCGAGTCCGTGCAGCAGGACGAGCGGTCGTCCCTGGCCTTCGATGCGATACGCGATGTCGATGTCGCCGACGCGGATGCGTTGGTCCATCCGCGGCGCGCTCTACGCCTCTTCGCCGAAGCGGTTCGCGACCAGCGCGATGAGCGCGGCCATCACCTCGGCGGCCTCCTTGCCGCTCGCCTCGACCGTGATCTGCGTGCCGGGCGCCGCCGAGAGCATCAGCAGGCCCATGATCGAGTCGCCGCCGACGGTCTCGCCCGAGCGCGTCACCGTCACCTTGGCGTCAAATTTCTCCACCGTCTGCACGAACTTCGCGGCCGCGCGCGCGTGCAGGCCTTTCTCGTTGATGATGTCGATCACGCGCGTGATGGCGCCGGGCGTCTGCTTCGGCTCGCCCGCCTCGTTCATTTGCCGGCGAGCACCCGGCTGGCGACCGTGATGTACTTGCGCCCGGCGTCCTGCGCCTGCACGACGGCGTCCACCAAGGTCTTGTCGTCCCGCACCTTGGCGAGCTTCACGAGCATCGGCAGGTTGATACCGGCCAGCACCTCGACCTTCGGCCGGTTCATTACCGAGATCGCGAGATTGGAGGGCGTGCCGCCGAACATGTCGGTGAGGATGACGACGCCGTCGCCGGCATCGGCCCGCTTGACGGCTTCGATGATGTCGCGGCGGCGCTGCTCGACGTCGTCGTCGGGGCCGATCGTGATGGTCTCGATCTGCTCCTGCGGACCGACCACGTGCTCGAGCGCGGATCGGAACTCGACGGCAAGCCGCCCGTGAGTGACGAGGACCAGACCGATCATTACGACTCCCCGCGGGCGCATTCCCCTCGGCGCGCCACACGAAAGGACGCCCATCTTCACCAAAGGCGACCGGGACGCAAGGCCCCCCGGAACACTGCGGATCAGTTTTGCACCGCAGGAATACTACCAGGATTTGCTTTATACGTCAGGGACATCGCCCGTGCGCAGTGCAGCAATAACCATCCCGAGCGGAACCGTGCCCGGGGCGGCCGAAAGCCGCGGAATGGTAATCCCGGCAATCTCTGTGATGCGCGCCGCGGCCGCCGGCAGACGCTCCGCATCGCTCGCGCCCAGCTCCATCACCAGCCCGACCACCGCGAGCTCCTCATAGGGAACGCGCCGGATCCCGAGCCCGCGCACCTCGAGCAGGCCGGCGAGCCGCGCCGCCGGCCGCACCAGCAGCCGCCCGTGGGCGGCCGAGAGATGCACGCGGTCATCGCCGATCAGGCGCGCGAAAGGGAGAAGCCCGCAGGCTGCCGCATCGATAAGGTCGAGCGCGAGCCGCGACTTGCCCGACCCGGCCGCGCCCTGGATCAGCACCGCGCGGGCGCCGACCAGCACCGCGGAGGCATGCACGGTGGCGCTGTCGGTCATCACATCGCGGGCAGGCGCACCGTGAAGCGCGCGCCCAGCACCTTGGGTTCGCCGTCCGGCTCTTCGGCGACGCCGAGCCGGTTCTCGGCGCGGATCCATCCGCCATGCGCCTCGACGATCTGCTTGGAGATCGAGAGCCCGAGGCCGGAATTCTGGCCGAAGCCCTGATGCGGCCGGTCCGTGTAGAAGCGCTCGAAGATCTTCTCCAGCGCATCGGGCCGGATGCCGGGCCCGTCATCGTCGACAATGATCTCGATCGCGCTGCGCAGCCGCCGGCAGGTCACGCGCACGGTGCCGCCCTGCGGCGAGAAGGAGCGCGCATTGGCGATCAGATTGTCGGTCACCTGGCCGAGCCGCGAATCGTGGCCCTGCACGATGAAGGCGTTCTCGTTGCCGCCCTCGAAGGTGAGCGTGATCTTCACGCCGTCGTCGCGCCGCACTTCGTTCGCCACGGTGATCACCGTGGTGAGAAGCTGGCGCAGGTCCACCGGCACGGCTTCCTGGCGCTGCAGCTCCGCGTCGAGCCGGCTCGCATCGGCGACGTCCGAGATCAGCCGGTCGAGCCGTTTCACGTCGTGCTGGATCACGGCGAGCAGCCGCGCCTGGCTCTCCGCGGTCTTCGCCAACGGGATCGTTTCCACGGCGGACCGCAGCGAGGTGAGCGGATTCTTCAACTCGTGCGCCACGTCGGCCGCGAAGCTCTCGATCGCCTCAATGCGCGTGTACATCGCATTGGTCATATTGCGCAGCGCGCCCGACAATTCGCCGATCTCGTCGCGCCGGTGCGTGAAATCCGGGATCTCGACGCGCGACTTGATGCGCCGCTGCACGCGCTCGGCGGAGTCGGCGAGCCGCCTGACAGGGCCCGCAATCGTGCCGGCGAGCAGCACCGAGAGCACCACCATCACGCTCGCGAACACGAGGAACACCTTGACGACCGCGAGCCGCTCCGCCTCCACGGCCGCGTCGATGTCGCCGCCTTGCGTCGAGAGCAGCAGTGCGCCGCGCACCGCGCGGAAGCGCTGGACCGGCACCGCGACCGAGACGATCACCTCGCCGCGGTCGTTGATGCGCACCACGCTCTCCTTCTGCCCGGCGAGCGAGGAGGCGACCTCCGGATAACCCTTGCCGTTGTCCGGCCCGAGCTCGCGATAGAGCGGCAGGTCTCCGCGCGCCATCCAGAGCTTCATGGCGCGCCACGCACGCTCGACGATGCCCGGCTTCTCCAGCGTCGGCGGCGGCAGGTCGAAGCGCAGCACGTCGCCGCGGCCGTAGAGGCTGCGGCTGTCGAGCAGCAGCACGCCGTCGTGGTCGTAGATGCGCGCGCGCGTGCGCGTCGGCGAGACGAGGCGCCGCAGCACCGGCGCGACGCGCTCCGGGTTGATCGGGAATTCCAGCGCCGAGAAGGCTTCGTCGGCCGGCCCGTAGCTCTCGCCGGTCTGCAGATCGAGCAGCTTTTCGGGGTCGATCGTGATGGCATCGGTCTCGACCGTGGCCGAGGCTGCGATCGCGCCCGCGATGATCTCGCCCTGCACCAGCAGGCTCTGCACGCGGGCGTCGATCAGGTTGGCGCGGAACTGCGAGAGATAGAGAATGCCGATGACGAGCGCGAGCAGGCCCGCGAGGTTGAGCGAGACGATGCGCCGCGTCAGGCTCGAGAAGCTCTGCTCCGCGATGACCTGCCAGATCCGCCGCAGAAAGCCGCGTACGCCCTTCGACTCGGCGCGCGCAGGCGCCTCGCCGCCAGGCTCAGCCTCGGCCATCTGTGTCGAAATCTCGCCGGTTCGATCGAGCACGTTTCGCTCAAATCCGATCGTCGCGCGTCTCGCGTGCTAGTGCCGCCGATTTGAAGTTCCTGCAGTGGGTGCCGCAAGCTCGTCCAGGAACTTCAAATCGATAAGCGGCACGAGCAAACCAAAATGTTGCTGGTGCCCCTTATGCTTCCGAAGTTCGTGACTGAGAATGCGGCCATGTATCACGAACTTCGGAAGCGGGGCACCAGCTTAGCGCATGTTTGGGAGGTCTGCCCCGGGCGATCGGCGCTTCCGGCTTTGCGCCCTTAGGCTTCCTTGAAGCGGTATCCGACCCCGTACAGCGTCTCGATCATGTCGAACGAGTCGTCGGCCGCCTTGAACTTCTTGCGCAGCCGCTTGATGTGGCTGTCGATGGTGCGGTCGTCCACATAGACCTGGTCGTCATAGGCCGCGTCCATCAGCGCGTTGCGGCTCTTCACCACGCCGGGCCGGCTCGCCAGGGCCTGCAGGATCAGGAACTCGGTCACCGTGAGCGTGACCGGCTCGCCCTTCCAGGTGCAGGTGTGGCGCTCGGGATCCATGCGCAGCTGGCCGCGCTCCAGCACCTTGGTTGAATCCGTCTCCTTCACGGGGGCGCCGTCCTTCGGGATGGCGCGGCGCAGCACCGCCTTCACGCGTTCCACCAGCAGGCGCTGCGAGAAGGGTTTGCGGATGAAGTCGTCGGCACCCATCTTGAGCCCGAACAGCTCGTCGATCTCCTCGTCCTTGGAGGTGAGGAAGATCACCGGCATGTCGGTCTTCTGGCGCACGCGGCGGAGCAGCTCCATCCCGTCCATCCGCGGCATCTTGATGTCGAGGATCGCGAGGTCGGGCGGGCTCGACTTGAAGCCTTCGAGCGCCGAAGCCCCGTCCGTATAGGTCATGATCCGGTAGCCCTCGGCTTCCAGCGCAATGGACACCGAGGTCAGGATATTCCGGTCGTCATCGACGAGAGCAATGGTCGGCATGTCGGCCTTTTATCACAGTTCGGCTGATTGCAAGGGAGCCCCGTACGCGGGTTCCTTCAATCGGCCGGAGCGGGCGGAAATGTGACAAAAGGGGGAAAATCGGTGGTCTTTTCGGGATTTAGCCCCTACTGGCGGCGTAATCATTAACGTTTGGCAAGGTCGCGCGCCGACCCTCACGATCTGCTTGCGCATTGGCCTGCTACACTTGCCGCGATACGAGAGCGCCATGACCAACACACCGATCACTGATATCGGCCGCGAGCTGCCCGCAGGCGCGGCCCCCGAGTTCGACGCCGCAGGCCTCGCCAAGCGGCTCCTGCGCGCGACGCGCTCGGGCGCGCTCGCGACTAACGACCCGTCAGGCTTTCCGCTGTCGACGCTGGTGAACGTCGCGACCGACGTGGATGGTGCGCCGCTGCTCCTGGTCTCCGGGCTCTCGCTGCACACGCGTAATCTCGAGGCGGACGGCCGGGCCGCACTGCTGCTCGCCGAGACCGGCAAGGGCGATCCGCTGGCGCATCCGCGTCTCACGCTGGTCGGCACCTGCCGCAAGACCGACGACCCGCGCGTGCGCCGCCGTTTCCTCGCGCGCCATCCCAAGTCGCAGCTCTATGTCGAGCTGCCCGACTTCACGTTCTGGCGCATGGAGATCGCGGGCGTGCATCTCAACGGCGGCTTCGCCCGCGCGGCCAGGCTCGGCCCTTCCGATCTGCTCGCCGACCTCACGGGCGCGGACGACCTGATCGCGGCCGAGGAGGGCGCCGTCGCGCACATGAACGAGGACCATGCCGAGGCGGTCGGCCTCTACGCGACCAAGCTGCTGGGCGCGCGCGAGGGCGCCTGGACTCTCACCGGCCTTGATCCTGATGGCGCCGACCTCGCGCTCGGCGACGCCACGCTGCGGCTGCCGTTTCCAGCGCGCGTCACGACGGCGGGCGAGTTGCGTCAGATGCTGGTGGACTTGGCGAAGAAGGCGCGCGCTTCGTAATCTGTGACCCTGGCGGCATACTCCGTCGTCATCCCGGCCGAGCGAAGCGAGAGCCGGGATCCATAACCCCGGTGGTCGTGATGCGGAAAGACAGGGGATATGGATCCCGGCTCGGGGGGGGGGGGGGGGGGGGGGGGGGGGGGGGGGGGGGGGGGGGGGGGGG
>JAEYAU010000017.1 GCA_023404705.1 Pseudomonadota bacterium | reverse complement strand
CCCCCCCCCCCCCCCCCCCCCTGGGGGCCCCGCCCCCCCCCCGAGCCTCGAAGGGCGACGGCCGCTGAATCGCAGCATGCTCGTTGCACCTCCCCGGCCGTTCATCCTTCGAGGCTCGCGCTCGTCGCTCCGCGACGAGCCCTCGCACCTCAGGATGACGGGACTGATGGTGGCGCTGTCGGTCGGCGACAGACACGCCACAGCAGCGCGCCCGCGTCAATTCTCCCAGTGCCGGCCCTGCACGATGGCGTCGAGCCGCGCCTTCAGGGGCTCGGGCTCGCTCCAGTAGTAGACGCCGCCGAGCAGCCAGACGAAGCGCGCGTTCGCTGCCGCCTCACGCTCGATGCGCTCGATGGTCTTCGTGCTGATCACGCATTCGAGCAGGCCGGCGGCGAGCAGCCCGAGCACGCGCTCGTCGGTCTCGATGCGCAACACCTCGAGGATCAGGTCGAGCGCGCCGTCCGGATCGTTGTTGAGCAGATGCTCCTCGAAATCCACGAGCCGCATCCAGTTGTCATCCTGCTCGGCATGCGGTTTGGTCTTCTGCGCGATCCAAGTGCGTGCGCGCTCGGTCACCGAAAGGGCGTGGAAATCAATCGCCGGCGTTGCGTGCTTCTGCGCATCGTAGTCGGCGTACCACGCCTTGCGCGCGTCCTCGCCGGCGAGAAGCCGCGAGATGTGGCGGCCGTCGAGCCACCAGCCGGAGCCCGCGACGAGCCAGCGGAAGCGCTCGTTCCCCCTGACCTCGCCCTCGATGCGCCTGAGCAGCGCCGCGCCGTGCTCGTTCAGCAGCGCCGGGAACAGCCGGCTGTTGAGTTCCATCAGCACCGGTGTCCCGGCGTCCGAGCGCAGCACCGCGAGGATCACGTCGAGTGCCCGCTCCGGGGCGCGGCGCGGCAGCCAGTCGAAATACTCCGTCGCCGCGTCGCTCTCCTCGGACGTGTCCTTCATGCCGACATGCTGCAGCCGGCACCACAGCGCGGCGAGCTCCTCCACCGCCATGGCGTCGAAGGCCTGCGCGCGATCCATCTCAGTTCGCCCAGTGCTGCCCCTGCAGAATCCCGTCGAGGCGCGCCTTCAGCTCGTCGGGCTCGTTCCAGTACCACACGCCGCCGAGCAGCCAGCGAAACCGCTCGTTCGCGGCCGCCTCGTGTTCGATGCGCGCGATGCTCTGCAGGCTGATCACGTTCTCGAGCAGGCCGGCCGCAAGGAAGCCGAGCACGCGCTCGTCGGTCTCGATGCGCAGGACCTCGACGATGAGATCGATCGCGGCGTCCGGCCGCTCCGCGATGAGATCGCGCTCGTAATCCTGCAATGCCATCCAGTTGTCGTCGTGATCCTTGTGCGGCTTGGTGTTCTGGTCGATCCAGATGCGCGCGAGCTCCGCGGTCGAGAGGCGCGCGAAGTCGATCGGCACGGCGGCGTCGCGCGCGTCGCGATCGATGCGCCAGGCCTCCTGATCCGCGATCGCGATGATGCGCGCGCGCACCTCCTCGTTTGGCGCCCACCAGACGACGCCGCCGAGCAGCCAGCGCAGCCGCGCGTCGTCGCGCGCCTCGCGTTCTATCTCGTCGATCAGCAGCGTCGCATGCTGATGAATGAGCGCCGTGAACAGCTTGGCATTGAGCTCGAGCAGCACCGTCTTGTGGGCTTCGGAGCGCAGCACCGCGAGCACCAGCGCGAAGGCGCGCTCGGGCTGCTCATGCGGCAGCTGATCGAAGTAGAGGAGCGCCGCCCAGCTCTCCTCGGTCTGCTCACGCAATCCCACATATTGCAACGAGCACCAGAGCCCCGCGAGCTCCACGATCGGCATCTGATGGAAGGTTTTGGACTGCTCTTCGGAGGCGCCGGGCCCGGGAATCGGCATCGTCGCCAGTTTCATCGCTTCGTCGACAAAGCTCATCGAGAACTCCGCAGCCTCTGGGGCAAAACAGATTAGTCTCGCCCCGCAGCCAACAGGTTCAAAAGCGACTCACTCTTCTTCCTGCGCGCCTCCGAACAGATGGAACTGGGCCGGGTCGCGCTGCGGCTCGGCGAGACCAAGATGGCGGAAGGCATGACCCGTGAGCACGCGGCCGCGCGGCGTGCGCTGCACGAGACCCTGCTGGATCAAATAAGGCTCGATGATGTC
Source organism: Pseudomonadota bacterium (assembly GCA_023404705.1). Lineage (GTDB taxonomy): Bacteria > Pseudomonadota > Alphaproteobacteria > Rhizobiales > Xanthobacteraceae > FEB-22. The sequence continues at coordinate 17,482 of JAEYAU010000017.1, read as the reverse complement.
CTCGATCGCATCGCGCGGCTCAGAGAGCCCGGCCGCGATCGTCTCGATGCCGACCGGCCCGCCGCCGTAGTTGCGCGCGATCATCGTGAGATAGCGCCGGTCCATGGCGTCGAGGCCGGCCGCGTCCACTTCCAGTGACAGCAGCGACGTGTCCGCGATCGCGCGGTCGATCTTCTCGGAACCCGCCACATGCGCAAAGTCGCGCACACGGCGCAGCAGCCGCCCCGCGATGCGCGGTGTGCCGCGTGCGCGCCGTGCGATCTCGTCGGCGCCGTCCGGCGTGATGCCGATGCCGAGCACGCGCGCGCCGCGCGTCACGATCAGCTCCAGCTCCTCCTTGGTGTAGAAGCCGAGCCGGATCGGAATGCCGAATCGGTCGCGCAGCGGCGTGGTGAGCAGGCCCGCGCGCGTCGTGGCGCCGACCAGTGTGAATTTCGACAGGTCGATCTTCACCGAGCGCGCGGCGGGGCCTTCGCCGATGATCAGGTCGAGCTGGAAATCTTCCATCGCGGGATACAGGATCTCCTCGACGGCCGGATTGAGCCGATGGATCTCGTCGATGAAGAGGACGTCGCGCTCTTCCAGATTGGTGAGCAGCGCCGCGAGGTCGCCCGCCTTGGCGATCACCGGCCCCGAGGTGGCGCGGAAGTTGACGCCGAGCTCGCGCGCGACGATCTGCGCCAGCGTGGTCTTGCCGAGCCCGGGTGGCCCGACGAACAGCACGTGGTCGAGCGCCTCGTTGCGCGACCGCGCGGCCTCGATGAAGATCGAGAGATTGGCGCGCGCCTGCTCCTGGCCGATGAACTCGCCCAGCTTCTGCGGCCGCAGCGATGCTTCCAGCAGGTCGTCGTCGCGACGCTCGGCCGTGACCAGGCGGCGAGGTGGCGTGCTCACAACACCATCTCCAACTCGATCTCGTCGCGCATCGGGATGCCGTCGATGCCTTTCTCGGGGATCGAGGGCTTGAGCCGGCGCATCATGTCGATGATGCCGATATGCGCCGCGACGATGCGGAAGCCGCGCCGCTGATAGAAGCGGATCGCCTTGGTGTTGTCGTTGCTGATCAACGCGCGCAGCACCGGAAACCTCTTTTCGCGGCCGAGCGCGATCATCGCGTCGAGCAGCGCCGTGGAGACGCCGCGACGATCCGTGACATTGTTCATGGTCGCGAGATAGAGCGTCCCGCCCTCCACGAGCCAGGTCGCGATCCCCTGCAGGCGCCCGTTCTCGTACACGCCGAGAGCTTCGACGTCGTCGATGCCGATCAGCTTGCCGCGCACCGACACGGTGCCGTCGCTCCAGCGCAGGCGCAGCAGCTCGGTCAGCGCCTTGCGGTCCGTCATCGGCCGGATGTCGAATTCGATCGTGTCAGCCACGCGTGCTCATTCCCCTGAACGATCCTCGGCGTGGCCGCGAATATACTTGTTGGGCAGCAACTCGACGACCTGCACGACCTCGGGTCCGGCGCCGCTCGGGACGATCACGCGCGCATTGGCGTCATAGTCCGAGATCATCTCGCGGCACACGCCGCAGGGCGAGACCACCGCGATGGTCTGGTTCGGCTCGGTCGGGCCGGGATGGCGCACTGCCACGATGGTCTCGATGCCGTTGTGGCCGAGCTCGCTCACCGCACGGCCGAGCGCCACCGCCTCGGCGCAGACATTCATGCGCCCCAGATAGGTGTCGAGATTGACGCCCGTGAAGACGCGTCCGTCGCGGGTACGCAGCGCCGCGCCGACCTCGTGCCAGTCCTTGCGATAGCGGCTGCGGATCGCCTCCCGCGCGGCCTCGACCAGCTCCACGTCCGCGCCACTCAGCTTCGACATCCCGTCTCCTACTTCGCGAGTTCCTTGAGCCCCAGGCGGATCAGGCTCGCGGTGTCGGCGCCCTCGCCGGCCGCGCGCGAGGCCGCCGCGATAGCAGCCGCAGCCTGGGGCTGGCCATAGCCGAGATTGACCAGGGCCGAAACCGCGTCGGCGATCGGCCGCGGGGCCTTCTGCTCGTCGACCGCGCCCGAGAGACGGATCACGGCCGGGTCCACGTCCGCATAGGCGGGCGCCTTGTCCTTGAGCTCGGTGACGATGCGCTCGGCGACCTTCGGTCCGACGCCCGGCGTGCGCGCCACCATGCCCTTGTCGCGCATCGCGATGGCGCTCGCGAGATCCGCGGGCTTGAGCGTGGAGAGCACCGAGAGCGCGACGCGTGTGCCGACGCCCTGCACGGTCTGCAGCAGACGGAACCATTCGCGCTCGATGTCGGACGTGAAGCCGAACAGGCGGATCGCGTCCTCGCGCACATGCGTCTCGATCGACAGCGTCACGGCTTCGCCCTGCGCCGGCAGCGCCTGCAAGGTGCGCGCCGAGCAGTGCACCACATAGCCGACGCCGTTCACGTCGACGATGACGTAGTCCTCGCCGTAGGAATCGATCACGCCTTTGAGCTTGCCGATCATCGTGAGCCCGTTACTGCGCGACGGCCCTCAGGACCGCGCTCTGCCGATGGTGCGCATGGGTGACCGCGATCGCAAGGGCATCGGCGGCGTCGTGGGTGCGCGGATCGGCCTTGGGCAGCAGCACGCCGATCATCATGCGGATCTGCGCCTTCTCGCCATGGCCGGCGCCGACGATGGTCTTCTTCACCAGGTTGGGCGCGTATTCGGCGACGGAGAGGCCCGACTGCGCCGGCACCAGCAGCGCGACGCCGCGCGCCTGACCGAGCTTCAACGTGGCGGACGCATCCTTGTTGACGAAGGTCGCTTCGACGGCCGCCTCGTGCGGGCGGAACTCGGCGACGATGCGCGTGAGTCCGTCATGGATCGTGACGAGACGCTCAGCCACGCCGGCCTTGTCGTCGGTGTCGACCGAGCCGCAGCCGACGAACACCAGCCGGTTGCCCAACACCTCGATCACGCCCCAGCCGGTGCGGCGGAGGCCGGGATCGATGCCGAGAATGCGAATCGGATGGAGGCTCACGCGCCACAAATAGCGCCGGGACGCGGCTGCGACCAGCTAGGTGCGGGTACGTCCGAATACGCCTGCGGCCAGCGCGACGCCGAGGCCGCTCGCGATCACGCCCAGCACCGCGGCGGTTGTCGGGATCTCGCCCAGGAGCGGGATCGCGAACACGGCCGCAAGCGCCGGCATCAGCGCCACGAAGGCGGCGCCGCGCGAGGCGCCGAGGCGAACGATCGCATGGCCGTAGAGCACATGCGCGACGACGCCCGAGAACACGCCCTGCAACAGCGTCTGCAGCGCGAGGTCGCGCCAATATCCTTCCGTCATGGCGTGAACCAGCGCCGGCCCGCCCCAGGGCAGCACCAATAACGTCGAACAGAGGCTGACCACCGCCACGGCTTCGGTCGCGCTCAGGCCGCTGCGCTTGAACGCGATGGTGTAGAGCGCCCAGAGCAGCGCGCCGAGCACGAACAGCAGGTGTCCGCGCCATGCGCCCGAGGCGGCATCGAGAATGCCGAGCCCGCCGATCGCCGCGATGCCGGCCGCGATCAGCAGCAGGCCTGCGATCCGCAGTCCGCCGAGACGCTCGCGAAACCAGATCGCCGAGATCACGGCGACGAACAGCGGCATGGTGCCAGGCAACAGCGGGCCCGCATCCGCGGCCGGCGCGAAGCGCATGCCGGTCGCGACGACGATGAAGTAGGGCGCGCCCGAGCCGAGCATGAGCGCCAGCAGGCGCCACGAGACGCCGCGCGGCTTCAGTCCGGTTCGCAGAGCGACGCCGAGGAATACGAGCGCCGGCACCGCATAGCGCAGCAGCGCAATCGCGGACGGATCCAGCGCATGCTGGACCGCATGGCGCGTGCCGACGATCCACAGCGCCCAGATCGTCACGGCCGCGAGCGCGGCGGCGGCGCCCCAGGCGAATTCGGACCGGCGGTCGAGGCTCCGGGGGAGGGACAGCGAGATATCGGCCATGGCACGGCTCCGGGTGGCTGTGACCCGGATAGCGCCAAAGGCAAGGGCATGTCCTTGCAAAGATGATGCTTGAGAGCCGCCGAAATTGGCATAACATGCCAATTGTATGCTCGATGAGGAGTTTGAATGCCAACTCCTGATCTGGACGCCATCGACCACCGCATCCTGGCCGCTCTGCAGGAGGACGGCCGGCGCACCAATGTGGACGTCGCCGATGCGGCCGGCCTCTCGCCCTCGCCCTCCCTGCGCCGGATCAAGCGGCTCGAGGCGGACGGCGTGATTCGCGGCTACCGCGCGGTGCTCGACCGCGAGGCCGTCGGCCTCGGCCTGACGGTGTTCGTCGAGATCCGCTCGGCCAAGCACTCCAAGGAGAATGCCGCGATCCTGCAGGAGACGTTCCTGGCCATGCCCGAGGTCGTCGCCTGCCATATGGTCTCGGGCGTCGCCGACTTCATTGCCGAGATCGTCGTGCCGGATCTCAAGAGCTACGAGACGCTACTGACCGAGAAGCTGCTGACGCTTCCCATGGTCGCCGACCTGCGCTCGAATTTCGCCATCCGCCGCATCAAGTCCGACGCGCCTCTGCCGCTCGCTCATCTGCCATGAGGCAGTGCGGGTCGTCGCGTCGGGCTTGACCTGCTAATCACTGGCCTCCCTTCAGCGCAGCGTCCGCCCGTGCCCCTTCCCGACATCGCGACCTTCTCCGCTGTCATCGCCGATCCGCGCTTCTGGCTCGCGGTCTCGATCTCGATTCTCTCCGGCGCGGTGCGCGGCTTCTCGGGCTTCGGCTCGGCGCTGATCTACGTGCCGCTGATGAGCGCGGTCTACGATCCGCGGACCTCGGCCGCCTCCTTCCTGCTGATCGATTTCGCGACCGGCCTCGCCTTCGCGTTCGGTGTCTGGCGTCGCGCCAGCTGGGCCGAGATCACGCCGCTCGCCATTGCGGCGATCATCGCGGCGCAGTTCGGTGTGATGATTTTGCAATATGCCCACCCGGATCATCTGCGCTGGGCGATCGCGCTCGGCGTGCTCGCGCTGGTGCCGGTCCTCGCCTCGGGCTGGCGCTACCAGGGGCGGCCGATGCTTCCGATCACGATCCTGGTCGGCCTGCTCGCCGGCACCATGGGCGGCGCCGTGCAGATCTCGGGGCCGCCGATCATCCTCTACTGGCTCGGCAGCTCCAGCGAGGTCGCGGTCGTGCGCGCCAACTTCATCGTCTATTTCGCGATCTTCGCGGCGGCCTCGGTCGTGATCTATGTCTATCACGGCCTGCTCACGCCCGAGGTGCTGGCGCTCGCGTTGCTGATCGGCCCTTTGCACATCCTCGCCATGTGGGCCGGCGGCCGGCTGTTCCACGTTGCGTCGGAGCGCACCTATCGCTGGTCCGCCTATGCGATCATCATGGTCGCCGCGCTGGTGAGCATGCCGATCTGGGACAAGCTGCGCTGAAGACTACGCACTCATCTTGGCGACGAGCGCGTCCGAGACCTCGAAATTCGCATAGACGTTCTGCACGTCGTCGTGCTCGTTGAGCGTCTCGATCAGGCGCAGCACCTTCTCGCCCGCCTCGTCGTCGACCGGCACGGTGTTCTGCGGCTTCCAGACCAGCGCGGCCTTGCGCGGCTCGCCGAATTTCGCCTCGAGCGCCTTGGCGACCTCGCGCAGCGACTCCTGCGTGGTGTAGATCTCGTGGCCGTTCTCGCCCGAGACGACGTCGTCGGCGCCGGCCTCGATCGCGGCCTCGAGCACGTCGTCCGCGGAGCCGACCTTGGCCTCGAACTCGACGATGCCGACATGGTCGAACATGAACGAGACCGCGCCGGTCTCGGCGAGGTTGCCGCCGCTCTTGGTGAAGTAGGAGCGCACGTCGGAGGCCGTGCGGTTGCGGTTGTCGGTCAGCACCTCGACGATCACCGCGACGCCGCCGGGGCCGTAGCCCTCGTAGCGGATCTCGTCGTAGTTCTCGGCATCGCCGCCGATCGCCTTCTTGATGGCGCGCTCGATATTGTCCTTCGGCATGTTCTCGGCGCGGGCCGCGAGAATCGCGGCGCGCAGGCGCGGGTTCATGGCCGGGTCGGGCAGGCCCATCTTGGCCGAGACCGTGATTTCCCGCGCGAGCTTGGAGAACAGCTTCGACCGGACCGCGTCCTGGCGGCCCTTGCGGTGCATGATGTTCTTGAATTGGGAATGACCGGCCATGATGGCCTCTTGTTCTCTCGACAATTAGAAGGTGGGCGCGCGTTATAAGCCGAGGACGGGGTAAAATCCAGAACCGCGGCTGGGCTCAGTGCAGCTCCCAGGGCACAGCGAAACCCGGATATTCCCGCTCCAGCATGCTTCGCACGACCTTGAGGTCCGGCTTCGCCCCGCGTGGCGGATTCGGAAAGGGATCGCCGACGACAAAATTGGGCGGCGTGCCGGGCAGCTCGTAGACGCCGAAGCCCTCCCGGTTGGTCGCGAAGTCCACGCGCAGATGGCCCTTGCGCGCCATGGCCCTGGCGGGCGCCAGCCAGAACGAATCCTCGCGATGGGCGCCGAGCCCGGCCGCGACGTTGGGATCCGAGATGGTGCCGCGCTCGCCGCCGAGCCGGCGCAGCTCGATCGGCTTGCCGCCCGCATCGACATAGACCCGCTTGATCGGAAGCTCCTGCGGGTCCTGGCTTACGGCCGTGACCAGCACGATGATGTGCTTGGCGAGCGCCTTGTACTCGGCCGCATCGGCCGGCCAGGCGAAATCGACAAAGGCCGCGCGCGCCGCCCGCGCGCCGTCCTTCAGCCCGGCCGCCTGGCTCTCGATCCGCTTGTCCATGTCGGCGGGCGAGACCTGCGCCTGCGCCCCGCTCGCGAGACCCGCGAAGAGCATCAGCAGCCACAGCCATCTTCGCATCATCGCCTCCTCACCAGAAGTCGGGCCGCGCCTGCTCCAGTCGTCCGCCGACGCGCACCGCGCCGACCCGTTGTGCAAGCCCGGTCTTGTCGTCGATTTCCACCGCGAGGCCGCACAGCGTCGCGGGCCCGAGCGCCGGCTCGAACTTCGCGGCCGGGATCCGCCGCAGGAAGCGCTGCAGCGGCTCGTGCTTGGTCATGCCGATGACGGAGGCGTAGTCGCCCGTCATGCCGACATCGGATTGGAACGCCGTGCCGCCGGGCAGGATCTGGTGATCCGCGGTCGGCGCATGCGTGTGCGTGCCGACCACGAGACTCGCGCGGCCATCGCAGAAATGGCCCATCGCCTGCTTCTCGCTCGTCGCCTCGGCATGCAGATCGAGCACGATCGCGTCGGCGCCGCTCTTGAGGCCGCACGCCTCGAGCTCGTGATCGACCAGGGCGAACGGATCGTCGAGCGGATCCATGAAGATCCGCCCCATCGCATTGATCACCAAGACACGCGCCCCGTTCTTCGCCTCGATCAGCGCCGAGCCGCGGCCCGGCGTCCCGCGCGGATAGTTGATCGGCCGCACGAGGCGCGGCGCGCGCTCGATGAAGACAAGCGCCTCGCGCTGGTCCCAGGCGTGGTTGCCGAGCGTCACCGCATCGACGCCCGCATCGATCATCTCGTTGTAGATCGCTTCCGTGATGCCGAAGCCGCCGGCCGCGTTCTCGCCATTGAGCACGACGCAGTCGAGCTTCCAGTCCCGCACCAGGCCCGGCAGGCGCTCCGTCACGATGGCGCGGCCCGATCGGCCAACCACGTCACCCACGAACAGAAGACGCATGCTCAGGTCCTGAAGTCGATTACCTCTTGTTCCGTTAGCACGAGATCGAGGCGTGCGTCGCGCGGTGTCGTTGGGACATGGGGAATTTCCTGGGCCGCAAAGGCGATGCCCGCCGCGACCACGGGTTTGGCGGCGCGCAGGCGGGCAATCGACATGTCGTAATAGCCGGCGCCGTAGCCGATGCGGTTGCCGGTCCGGTCGAAGGCCAGCATCGGAACCAGGAGGATGTCGGGATCGACCTCGGGCGCTTCCGGCAGCGGCTCGCGGATGCCCCAGACCCCGGCGCGGAACGGGTCACCGAAGCTCCAGGCGCGGAAGATCAGCGATTGGCCGCGCCCGACCACGATCGGCAGCGCGAGCTGCGCGCCCGCTTCGGCCAGCCGGCGCATCAGCGGAACCGGGTTGATCTCACTCTTGAGCGCCGAAAAGGCCGAGATGATGGTGCCGGATCGGAAGGGCACCGGAAACGGCCGGTCTGCGATCGTTTGTGCGGCCGCTTGGCGGTCGGCGGCCGGCAGTGCGTCACGCTTGCGCACCATCTCGGCGCGCAGCTCCTTCTTCAGCGCAGCGATGTCGTCCAAATCGGTCATGCCGGGAAGGAAGTTGAGTGCGGAGCCACAAAAGCCGTCGGAGTATCGATCCCGGGAAACCTACGAAGTAGGTGGGCGCCGTAGTGACCAAGTCCACGGACGAGGCCAGGGACAGCTCCCGTTAGGATCGATAAGGCCCCGGGGATACGTGTCTCCTGACGCACCCAGCAGCCCCGCCCGCGTAATGTAGTGCGCCAACGGCCCGAGCGCCACCCGTGGAAGCAGAAATACGCGCGCACGGCCTATCCGATGGCGACGCCGTTGCCGGTGACCCCCTCGTTGAGGCTGCGGGTGACCTGCTCGATCCGCTCGGCCGCATTGTTGAGGGCCGCGGCGAGCGCCGCCTGGGTCGCCTGTGCGCGGTCGGCCGCAACCGAGCGGGCATCCTGTAGCCCCGCAAGTTCGTCCTCCAGGCGCCGCACGCGCTTGCCGATCTCGCTCAGCTCGTCCGCGATGGTGATCGCCGCCATGACGACGAGGCGCGTATCGCCGATCTCGCCGAAGCGCTCGCGCAGCTCGTTGATGCGCCGGTCGACATCGGCTGCGAGCCGCACCAGATGGCCCTCCTGTCCGTCCTCGCAGGCCATGCGGTATTGGCGGCCATTGATGGTGACGCTGACATGCGACATGGCCTCACCGCTCGTGCGCGTCGATGACCGCGCGCACGCCCTCCATCGCGCTGTCGAGGCGGCGCGCGATCTCGCGATTGGTGTCGGCGAGCCGGCGCGAGCGCGCCGTCACGCTGTCGAGCTCTGCGGCGAGCCGCGAGCGGTCGGTGCCGAGCGCATGCACCTGCGCGGCGAGATCGCTCTCGCCGCGATCGGCCTCGCGCCGTCGCTCCGCCGCGGCCTCCAGCGCATCGAGCGCCGCGGAAAGCCGTCTGGTCGCAGCGTCGATCACGTTCGAATCGGTCATCGCCTCCCCCGCCCGCCGCACGGGCCGCAGCGCCGCACGCGCTCGGCGAAAAGTCCGCCGCCGCAATGATTTGCCGCGGAAGGTTACGGTGCCGGATGCAAGCCGGTCAACCGCTGCGCCGCGATCCGCAGCGGTATCGCACCGATTCCTTGGCGCGCCATTGTGGACGCCGCGTGCGTGCGGCAAGCTGCGCTCCGCTGCGGCCCGTTACGGCTCCGGGAGGTCGAAATGTCCACACGCACCAACGAACGCGTGGCCTGGTTCAACGGCGAGTTCATGCCCGAGCGCGAGGTGCGCATCCCGTTCCGCGACACGAGCTGGGTCTACGGCGACGGCTGCTTCGACATGACCCGCAGCTTCGGCCATCGCCTGTTCAAGGTGAAGGAGCACGTGGACCGGCTCTACCGCTCGCTCAAATATCTGCGCATCGATCCGGGCTTCGGGCCGCAGCGCATGTGCGCGCTCACCGAGGAGCTGTTCGAGCGCAACCGCCATCTGCTCGGCGCCGACGACGACTACTGGGTCGGACAGCGCATCAGCCGCGGCGTGAAGGAGGTGCCGGGCGACAATCTCGACCATCACGGTCCCAACATCGTGCTCGAATGCGCGCCGCTCCCCTTCACGCAACGGGCGAAGCTCTTCAAGGACGGCATCAAGGTGGTGGTCCCTTCGCAGCGCCGCGTGCCGCCGGATTCGCTCACGCCGCGCGCCAAGACCCACAACTATCTCAATCTGATCGTCGCCGATCAGGAGGTGCAGAGCATCGATCCCGAAGCCTGGGCCGTGCTGCTCGACGTCAACGGCAATCTCGCCGAAGGGCTCGGCTCGAACATCTTCGTGGTGCGTGGCGAGGAGCTGCTCACGCCGCGCGAGAAATTCGTGCTGCCGGGCGTGAGCCGCCAGACCGTGATCGACCTCGCGCGCGAGGACGGTCTGACGGTGACCGAGACCGACCTCGATCTCTACGACGCCTATAACGGAGACGAGGTGTTCCTCACCTCGACCTCGCTCTGCATCTGCCCGGTGACACGCCTCAACGGCGTGCATATCGGCCCCGAAGGCCAGGTCTGGGGCCCGGTCACGAAGCGGCTCGCCGATGCCTATCAGCGCTTCGTCGGCTTCGATTTCGTCGGCCAGTATCTCAAGCGCTATGTCGACGGCATGGAGGCGCGGGCTTTCTGACCGAGGCTCGCTTGTAACCACTCCCGGAACGCACGCATCGACGGCGTCTCGCTGCGCGACTTCAGCCGCGTGAGCCAGTAGCTGCCGGTCGGCACCGTCGTCTTGAACGGCTGCACGATCCGCCGCTCCTTGAGATCGCGCGCGAACATTGCGACCGGCACCAGGGCGACGCCGACGCCCTGAGCGGCCGCATCGACCAGCGTCAGCGATGAATCGAACATCCACCCGCGCAGGCTCGGCGGCTGCACGCCCGCCGCCCTGAACCAGAGCGCCCATTCGTCCACGCGATAGGAGCGCAGCAGCTCCTCGTGTACGAGGTCCGCAGGCTTGCGCAGCCGCTTGGCAAGCGACGGCGCGCAGACCGGCGAGAGCGGCGCGTCCATGAGCCTCATCGCCTCGGTGCCGTGCCAGGCGCCATCGCCGAAGCGAATGAAGAAGTCCAGGCCGTCGAGCACGATGTCCGAGCGGTTGTTGTTGGTCTTGATGCGCAGATCGATCTGTGGATGCTTTGCCTTGAAGCCGGCGAGGCGCGGCAGCAGCCAGCCGATCGCGAAGGTTCCGACCACGCCGACCGTCAGGATCTCGCGGAAATTCCCTTCCTCGAACTGGCTCAGCGTCGCGCTCATGCGGCGGAACGCATCGGTGAGCACGGGCAGCAGCGCATGCCCTTCGTCCGTGAGCGCGAGACCGCGCGGCAACCGCTTGAACAGCATGACGCCGAGGGTGTCCTCCAGCGCCTTCACCTGGTGGCTCACCGCGGTCTGCGTCACTCGCAGCTCGAGCCCCGCGCGCGTGAAGCTGCAGTGCCGCGCCGAGGCTTCGAAGGCGCGCAGCGCATTGAGCGGCAGGTGAGGAATATCCATAAGCGCGAGCCCAAGATTTTCTCATATCTGCGCGAAGAATTGATCGTTTGTCTAGGGCAAGCGCATCACGCATCTCTGCGCGCGGCGGGGGCCATCAAGACGGAAACCGAAAATGCCAAGCCTGATTTCCCGGCGCATGTTCGCCGGCACGCTCGCTCTTGCGCCGGCTCTCACCTCTCTCACGGCGCGTGCGCAGACGCAGAGCGACCCGGCCGCGCAACTCGCCGAGCTCGAGCGCAAGAGCGGCGGCCGCCTCGGCGTCGCGATCCTCAATCTCGCGAGCGGCAAGCGGATCGGTCATCGCGCCGAAGAGCGCTTCCTGATGTGCAGCACCTTCAAGGCGCTGCTCGCCGCGCACATTCTCGCGCGCGTCGACCGCAAGGAGGAGAAGCTCGACCGCCGCATCGTCTACACCAAGGCCGATCTTGTTCCTTACGCGCCCATCACTGAGAAGCATGTCGGTGGCGACGGCTTGTCGGTGGCGGAGCTCTGCGAGGCGACCGTCACCCTGAGCGACAATGCGGCCGCCAATATCCTGCTCGCGAACTCCGGCGGCCCGGCCGGTCTCACGGCCTGGCTGCGTTCCACCGGCGACAGCATCTCGCGGCTCGACCGCACTGAGCCTACGCTCAACGAGTACGATGCCCCGGGCGATCCGCGCGACACCAGCACGCCCGCCGCGATGCTCGACACGCTGCGCAAGCTCCTGTTCGCCGATGTGCTGTCGCGCTCTTCACGCGCACAGCTCGCGGCCTGGCTCGTCGCCAACAAGACCGGAGACACGCGCCTGCGCGCCGGCTTCCCGGCCGACTGGCTCATCGGCGACAAGACCGGCACCGGCAGCAACAAGACCGGCTACGCCCACGACGTCGCGGTCGCCTGGTCGCCCGACCGCGGCGCCGTGCTCGTAACGTGCTACTGCGAGATGCCGGGGATTTCGCCGGAGCAGCGCAATGCGGTGCATGCGGCCGTGGGACGGATTGCGGCGCAGGTGATGTGAGAACTCAGCACGAAGTCTGACCCGGTCGGCTCTCTCCCCCGCCAGCGGGGGAGAGGACCCACGCTCAGTCAGAGCCTCAAGTCACCCCTCCACAATCTCATCCACCCGGTTCCGATAAAACGCGAGATGCCCCGCGATCTCGCCGACCGCCGGATAGGGCTGCTCGTAGCTCCACACCGCGTTCTCGGTGACGCGGTCGGCGACGCGCAGCGAGTGGTAGGTCGCATCACCCTTATAGGGACAGTGCGTGGTGTGCGCGGTCGGCTCGTAGACCGACATGTCGGCATCCTCGCGCGGAATGTAGAACACGGCTGGATAGCTCGCCTCGCGCAACGCGAGCGCGCGCGTCGTGTCCGCGACGACGCGGCCATTGAAGCGCACGCGCACGCGCTTGGGATGCGGCGCGATCGTGATGGGATGATCGGGACCGGGCACCTTCATGAATTGCATCTCCGTTGTCCTTGCGTGCTGCGCATGTGGGACCGCGCCCCGACCGGCTCAAGCGCGAATTTGCAAGGGGCGAAACAAAACCTCTTCACGGTCCGGTGAGCGCGCGCCGAAGCGCCGCAGTGGGCGCACTGTTGCTGGCGCGCGCCCGCTTCCGTGCTCTAACATCCGCGCAGCACGCGTCGGCGCGCTCAACAAACACCATCCGGGAGGACACGGAATGACGTCTCGCCTCAAGCTCGTCCTTGCGATCGCGCTCACGGCGCTCGCCGCATCCCCGGCGGCCGCGCAGGATTATCCGAACCGCTCCGTGAAGATCATCGTGCCCTTCGCGGCCGGCGGTCCGGCCGACGTCTTTGCGCGCGTGATCGCGCAGCATCTGCAGGAGAGCCTGAAGCAGTCCTTCATCGTCGAGGATCGTCCCGGCGCAGGCTCGATCATCGGCACCGACGCGGTCGCGAAGTCGGCGCCCGACGGCTACACGCTGCTGATGATGTCCAACACGCATACGACCAACGAGTCGCTGATCCCGAACAAGCCCTTCACGCTGATGAAGGACTTCGTGCCGATCGCGCCCGTGAACTACTCCGATCTCGTCATGGTCGTGCATCCCTCGGTGCCCGCGAAGGACCTGAAGGAATTCATCGCGCTCGCCAAGTCCAAGCCCGGCAACCTCAACTACGCCTCGTCGGGACCGGGCACGCCCTATCACATGGCGGGCGAGCTGTTCAAAGCCATGAGCGGCACCGACATCCTGCACGTGCCTTACAAGGGCTCGTCGGGCGCGCGCAACGACATCATCGGCGGCCAGGTGCAGATGATGTTCGACGCCATCACGACCATGGCGCCCAACGTGCAAGCCGGGCAGGTGAAGGCGCTCGCCACCACCGGCAAGGTGCGCTCCACCGTGCTGCCGAACGTGCCGACCGTGGCCGAGGCCGGCGTGCCCGGCTACGAAGCCACCATCTGGCTCGGCCTGATGGCGCCCGCCGGCACGCCGAAGGAGATCGTCGACAAGCTCAATGCCGAGGTGAACAAGATCCTGGCGCGGCCGGACCTGAAGGAGAACTGGGCGAAGCAGGGCGCGACGCCCATGGTCATGAGCCCGGCCGAGTTCGAGACCTACCTGAAGGCCGACATCGACAAGTGGGCCAATGTCGTGAAGGTCTCGGGTGCGAAAGTGCAGTAGCCGGCAGCCAACTCCGTCGTCATCCCGGCCGAGCGCGAAGCGCGAGAGCCGGGATCCATAACCCCTGTCTATCCGGATCACGACCACAGGGATTATGGATCCCGGGTCGCGCTCGCGCGTGCTTCGCACCCGCTCGCTTGCCCGGGATGACCGCCTGCCACTTTCACGCATTTCCCTGGGGATTCCTGCCCCTCCCCTGGGGCTCCCGCGCATTGACTCGGGGGTCGCACATGCTAATCAGTCCGCCGTCGCGGAACCGGGTCTGGAACCCGGTCTACGGCCCAATTCTCGCGCCGCGCACGGACCTCGTCGCTCCGCGGCGATGACCCACGGTCGCGTCTTCCGCGACCTATATGCAGGACGCTTCATGGTTTCGCGCGCCGATCACGACCGCATGGCGAACGCCATTCGGGCCCTCGCCATGGACGCGGTCGAGCAGGCGAAGTCGGGCCATCCCGGACTGCCCATGGGCGCGGCCGACATCGCGACCGTCCTGTTCACGCGATACCTCAAGTTCGACCCGACCGATCCGCGCTGGCCGGACCGTGACCGCTTCGTGCTCTCGGCCGGCCACGGCTCGATGCTGATCTATGCGGTGCTGCATCTGCTCGGCTACGAGGCCGTGACGCTGGACGAGATCAAGCGCTTCCGCCAGCTCGGCTCGAAGACGCCGGGTCACCCCGAGAACTTCATCACACCGGGGGTCGAGACCACCACGGGTCCGCTCGGCCAGGGCCTCGCCAACGCGGTCGGCATGGCGATGGCGGAGCGCCATCTCAACGCGACGTTCGGCAACGATCTGGTCGATCACTTCACCTATGTGCTCGCCTCCGACGGCGACCTCATGGAAGGCATCAGCCAGGAGGCGATCGCGCTCGCGGGCCACCTGCGGCTCGCCAAGCTGATCGTGCTGTTCGACGACAACGGCATCTCGATCGACGGCCCGCTCTCCCTCGCCGACTCGGTCGACCAGGTGAAGCGCTTCGAAGCCGCCGGCTGGAATGCGAGCCGCATCGACGGCCACGATCCGGAGGCGATTGCGGCCGCGATCGAGAAGGCCAAGGCCTCCGACCGTCCGACCATGATCGCCTGCAAGACCACCATCGGCTTCGGCGCGCCCACCAAGGCGGGCAGCGAGAAGTCGCATGGCTCGCCGCTCGGCGCCGAGGAGATCGCCGGCGCTAGGGCGAAGCTCGGCTGGTCCTATCCGGCCTTCGAGGTCCCGGCCGAGATCCGCGACCAGTGGCGCATCGCCGGGCTTCGCTCCAAGGCGGCGCACAAGAGCTGGAACGAGCGTGTCAAGAAGCTCGCGGCCGACAAGCGCGCCGAGTTCGACCGGCGCTGCTGCGGCCAGATCGCCAAGGAGCAGCTCGTCGGCGCGGTGCGCGCCGTGAAGCAGAAGCTCGCGGCCGAGCCGAAAAACATCGCGACCCGCAACGCGTCGGAGTTCGCGCTCGAATTCCTCGCGGCGGCGCTGCCGGAGCTGATGGGCGGCTCCGCCGACCTCACGGGCTCCAACAATACGCGGCCGAAGGGCATGAAGGCTTTCTCGGCGTCCGACTATGCGGGCCGCTTCGTGCATTACGGCATCCGCGAGCACGCCATGGCCTCGGCCATGAACGGCATGGCGCTCCACTGCGGCGTGATCCCCTACTCGGGCACGTTTCTGGTCTTCTCCGACTACTGCCGGCCCGCGATCCGCCTCGCCGCCCTGATGGGCGAGCGCGTCATCCATGTGATGACCCACGACTCGATCGGCCTCGGCGAGGACGGCCCGACCCACCAGCCGGTCGAGCATCTCGCGGCGCTGCGCGCGATCCCGAACCTCACGGTCTATCGCCCCTGTGACGCGGTCGAGACCGTGGAGTGCTGGCAGCTCGCGATCGAGCACGAGAAGAGCCCGAGCGTGCTCGCGCTCACGCGCCAGGCGCTGCCGCAGCTGCGCAAGGCGACCGAAGAGAAGAACAAGTGCGCACGCGGCGCCTACGAGATCGCGCCTGCCGAGGGTGACCGTCCGGCGGTCTCGCTGTTCGCCTCCGGCTCCGAGGTCGCGATCGCCATGGAGGCGCGTAAGCTGCTCGGCGACCGCGACATTGCGGCCCGCGTTGTCTCGGTGCCCTCGCTCGACCTCTTCCTCGCGCAGCCTGCCGACTACCAACAGTCGGTCCGCAGTGAGGCGCCGGTGCGCATCGCTATCGAGGCCGGCGTGCGCCAGGGCTGGGACGCCGTGATCGGCACCGAGGGCACCTTCGTCGGCATGACGGGCTTCGGCGCCAGCGCGCCCTACAAGGATCTTTACAAGTATTTCGGGATCACGGCGGAGGCCATTGTCGCGGCCGCCATGAACAAAGTGGCCGCGAAGGCGTTGGCAACGTAAGGCGGGATTGCGCAGAAGTTGAACGAACGTCCCACCGCGCTCCCCTCCGCCTCCCCGCGTCAGCTTCGCCGATTCCCCTCTGCGGGAAAGCGCGCTAAAAGCTGCGGAAATTTCAGGACGAGGAGAGAGAAATGACGGTTCGTGTCGCCATCAACGGCTTCGGCCGCATCGGCCGCAACATCCTGCGCGCCATCGCGGAGAACGGACGCAAGGACATCGAGGTCGTCGCCGTCAACGACCTCGCGCCGGTCGAGACCAACGCTCACCTGCTGCGCTATGACTCGGTGCACGGCCGCTTCCCGGGCGAGGTGACGGTCGACGGCGACACGATCAGCCTCGGCAACGGCAAGATCAAGGTCACGGCGATCAAGGATCCCACCACGCTGCCCTGGAAGGAGCTCGGCATCGACGTCGCGATGGAGTGCACCGGCATCTTCACCGCGAAGGAGAAGGCCAAGGCCCATCTCGACGCCGGCGCCAAGCGCGTCCTGGTCTCGGCCCCGGCTGACGGCGCCGACCTCACGGTGGTCTACGGCGTCAACCACGACAAACTGACCAAGGATCACAAGGTCGTCTCCAACGCGTCCTGCACGACCAACTGCCTCGCCCCCGTCGCCAAGGTGCTCAACGACGCGATCGGGATCGAGAAGGGCTTCATGACCACGATCCATGCCTACACCAATGACCAGCCCAGCCTGGACCAGGTGCACAAGGACCTTTATCGCGCCCGCGCCGCGGCGCTCTCCATGATCCCGACCTCGACCGGCGCCGCCAAGGCGGTGGGCCTCGTGCTCCCGGAGCTCGCCGGCAAACTCGACGGCGTCTCGGTCCGCGTGCCGACGCCGAACGTGTCGGTGATCGATTTCAAGTTCGTGGCCAAGAAGGCGACCACCAAGGATGAGGTGAACGCCGCGATCCAGCGCGCCGCCGACCAGCAGCTCAAGGGCGTGCTCGGCTACACCAACCACCCGAACGTCTCGATCGACTTCAACCACGATCCGCACTCCTCGGTCTTCCACATGGATCAGACCAAGGTCATGGACGGGACGCTGGTGCGCGTGATGTCCTGGTACGACAACGAGTGGGGCTTCTCGAACCGCATGGCGGATACCGCCGTCGCAATGGCGAAGCTGATTTAAGTCGCGGCAAATTCATGGCTGCGTTTCGCACGCTCGATCAGATCGACGTCAAGAACAAGCGCGTCCTGCTGCGCGTCGACCTCAACGTGCCGACGGAGAACGGCAAGGTGTCCGACGCGACCCGCATCGAGC
>JAEYAU010000243.1 GCA_023404705.1 Pseudomonadota bacterium | reverse complement strand
CCCCCCCCCCCCGGGCCATTCTCTCAGCGTTGCCCACCGTTGACGCTGCGTCATCGCGGGCGCACGATCCCCGGCAATCAACCAGAATGATTGCAGGGGAGGACTGCCATGCTGTCGCGTCGCGACTTGCTCGCCACGTCCGGTGCTTTTGCTCTTGCAGCGGCCTCGTCCGGCCCGGCGCGCGCCGCCATGGGGCCCAACGACAAGTTCGACCTGGTGATCAAGAACGGCGACGTGCTCGATCCGAGCCAGTCGCTGCGCGGCAAGCGCGACATCGGCATTCGCCGCGGCCTGATCGAGGCGGTCGAAGGCGACATCCCGGGCGCGCGCGCCGAGCGCGTGCTCGATGCGAGCGGCAAGCTTGTGACGCCCGGCCTGATCGATCTGCATTCGCACGTCTTCCCCTACGGCTCCGGCATCGGGATTCCGGCGGACGAGCTGGTTGCTCAGCAGGGCACCACCACCTGCGTGTCGGCGGGCGATGCCGGCGCCAACAATCTCGCGGCCTTCCGCCGCTTCATCGTCGGTCAGACGCGCACGCGCCTCTTCGCCTTCGTGCACATCGCCAATATGGGGCTCGCCGGCTTCCCGGTGCCGGAGCTCTACAATATCGACTATGCGCGCACCGACGACGCGGCACGCGCGCTTGCCGAGAATGCCGACCTGGTGCTCGGCGTGAAAGTGCGCATGTCGGAGAACGTGATCGCCAAGCACGGGCTCGAGCCGCTCAAGCGGGCGATCGCGGCCTGTGAGCAGGCGGGCGGCGGGCGCATCATGTGCCACATCGGCGGTGTCGAGACCGTGCAACTGATGTCGCAGATCCTCGACACGTTGCGCGCCGGCGACATCCTCACGCATGCCTATTCGGGCGCGCCCAATCTCGCCAACGCCTTCACCAATATCGTGCAGGATGGCAAGCTGCTGCCCGCCGCGCTCGCGGCCAAGCAGCGCGGCGTGATCTTCGACGTCGGTCATGGCGGCGGCAGCTTCGACTACACGGTGGCCGAGCCGGCGATCCAGCAGGGCGCCGGGCCCGACACGATCTCGTCCGACATCCACGTCTTCTCGGGCAACTCGCCCGGCATGCCGTACCTGACCTGGGTGATGAGCAAGTTCATGGGGCTCGGCTACACGCTCGAGCAGGTCGTCACCATGGCGACCGTCAATCCCGCCAAGGCCATCGGCCGCGTGAAGGGCCTCGGCACATTGCAGGTCGGCGCCCCCGGCGACGTCGCCATCCTGGAGCTGGTCGAGGGCCCGGTCAGCTTCGTCGACACCCGCAACAACAAACGCGACGGCAAGGCGTACCTGAAGCCCGTGCAGAGCGTCGCGGCCGGCGTGCCCTTCGGGCGGCCGTATCACGCGCCGTTCGCGGTGAGGTAGGGCGCCTGTAGCATGGACAGCGGCCTGCTTCAGGTATGCCACCATTCCTGCGCGTGACGGTTGAGCTGATCCGAGGTTGATCGCTCGCGCTGCTCGATAGTGTCCGAAATCCGACCCTGTGATTCGAATTTTCTGACTGAACTGTCCCGGTTTGCATTGCCGCGTGATACGGGTGGAGTCGCTGTCGAGGCGACGGCCAGGTGCCCCACAACATGTCCCGCGCTGGCGATCCAAACTATTGGCGCGAAAAGGCAGAGAAAGCCATGCGGTTGGCGCGCAGCATCACGGATGATGATGTTGCGAAGCGACTACAAGTGCTCGCCGCCAACTATCTGGAACGCGCCGAAGCGCTCGCGGACGCGGGGCAGCCGCGCCCGGAAGCTGTACCGCAAGAGATGCAGCAACAGCAGCAGCAACAGCCCGACTCCGAGTCAGAGCAGGACGACGGATAAGTCGCGCGCGGAGCCCCGTGCAGATCGTCGCGGCCGCCCGTTCGGGCGCCCCTACACGCGGCGTTCGCGGTAAGGTTCACCGTGCCTCGACGCGGCTCGTCTCTCCGGGGATGTTGCCGCGGCGCCACGTCGCCGGCGGCGCGCCGACGGCTCGGTTGAAGGCGCGGTTGAACGCGGCTTCCGAGTCGTAGCCGACGCGCTCTGCGATTTCGCCGACCGAGAGCTTGCTCTCGCGCAAGAGGCTGCGCGCGAGGTGCATGCGCCAGGCCGCCAGGTATTGCATCGGCGATTGCCCGACGAGACCGACGAACTTCTTCGCCAGCGCGGCGCGCGAGAGCGCTGCGTCCTTTGCGAGGCTCCCCACGGTCCAATCGCGCGCCGGCGCCGCGTGCATCAGCTGCAGTGCGCGTCCGACATGCGGATCGTGCAGGCCGCCGAGCCAGCCGAAGCCACGCTCCGCCGACGAGCGCAATTGCCAGCGCAGCACTTCCATGAACAGGAACTCGCTCAGGCGCGCCAGCACCGCGCGGTTGCCGGGCCCGGGCTCCGCGGTCTCGCGAATGAGATATTGCAGCGAGGATTGCCAGAGGCCGGCCTCGTGCGCGTTGGAGAGCCGCTGCGTGCTCCAGCCGTCCGGCGCGAGCGTCTCGAGCATCAGTCCCTCGAGGCGCGTGCGCACGCACAGCGCCGGCGGCAGCGAGTTCAGCAACGGATCGAAGCGCTGGTCCGAATGCAGGAAGCCGCAGATGAAGCGTGCGACGGCGCCACCGCCGCCATAGCGCGCCAGGCTGATCCGCTCCTGCGAGGGCGCCGGATAGACGTCCCGGCTGGGCACCGGCGGCACCGCAAGATCGCTCGCCATCACGTGCTGGTCGCCGCGCGGCAGGATGATCACGTCGCCGGTCTCGATGCGAATGGGAGCGAACTCGCCCACACGGACGAAGCAGTGTCCGCCGACGAACACGTGGAACGGCGTCACGGACTCGGCGCCGATGCGCGTGCGCAGCGCCGCCGGCGTCGACGAGATGAAGGCCCAGGGCGCGCTGAACTCGGCATTGAAATGGATCACGCCCGAAAGGCGCACCACCCGCAACACCTCCGAGAGCACGTCCATCCTGGGCTCCAGCACCGCATCCGCGTCTCGCGCGAACAAGCATGCGAGCGTACCAGCAAAGAATCCAGAGGCGGAGGGTGTGGTTGAGCGTCCCGGCAAAAGAGAAGAGCCGATCTGCGATGGAAATGGCCGGTGGACGGCGCATCTTGAGCCGCGCGAGAGCGCGCGGGGCGGGCGGCGAAGGACGGAGGAGCGTCATGATCTGTTGGTCAAACAAGGCATGCGGCGCGGCGGCGATCCTCCTGCTCTTGAGCCAATCCGCGGCTGCAGACGTCGTCAGCGACTGGAACGAGAAGGCCGTGACATTCACGCTGGAGCGCAAACTGGGTCCGCCTCCCGCCGAACGCGTGATCGCGATGGTGCATGTCGCGATGTTCGATGCCGTCAACTCGATCGAACGCAGGTACAGGCCCTACCTGGTTCAACTGCCGGCGACGCCGATTGCTTCGAAGGAGGCCGCTGCGGCAACCGCGGCCGGCAGCGTGCTGGCGGCAGCCAACGCGACCACGCAGGCCGATATGAAATCCATGCTGGCGGTCTATCTCGCGAGCATTCCGGATGGCGCCGCCAAGGCCGAAGGTATTGAACTCGGTCATGCCATTGCGGCGAGAGTCCTGGCGGCGCGGGCAGATGATGGCGCGGCGGCGCCGAATTCGTATCGCACCGATACGCCGGCCGGAGTCTATGTTCCGACCGCGACGGTGTTTGCGCCGCAATGGCCCAACGTGAAACCGTTTGCCATGACCAGCCCGGCGCAATTTCGACCCGTGCCGCCGGTCGCGCTCGCAAGCGCCGAGTGGGCCGCCGATTACAACGAGATCAAGGCCTTCGGCCGTATCGACAGCACGTCACGCTCCGCCGAGCAGACGCAGGTCGCGCGCTTCTGGCTGTCGATCGGCGGCGACGTCTACTATCCGCTGGTGCGCGCGATTGCGATGCAAAGAAAGCTCGACGTGCTCGACAGCGCCCGCCTCTTTGCACTGGTGGCGATCGCGCGGGCCGACAGCTTGATCGCGGTCTTCGACGCCAAGTATCACTATAATTTCTGGCGTCCGATCACGGCCATTCGCCATGGCGGCGGCAATAATCCCGCGGTCGAGCGTGATGCGACCTGGCAGCCGGTTGCCGACACGCCGATGCATCCGGAATATCCATGTGCGCACTGCATCCAGGCCGCTGCCATGTGCTCGGTGCTGGAAGCCGTGCTCGGCACGCATGAGATCGGCGAAGTCGCGATGACCAGCCGAACCGCGCCCGGCGTCACGCGCCGCTGGAGCGATCTGCGCGACTTCGTCAGGGAGGTATCGCAGGCGCGCACCTGGGCCGGCTTTCACTATCGCTTCTCGGCGCGGGTTGCCCAGGACATGGGCCGCCAGATCGGCGAGCACGTCGTCGCGAACTACCTGCAGCCGGTGGCGCTCGCAACGCGCTGACCTCATGCTTCCGGCCCGGCCAGCGATGATGGAGGTCCACATGTCGGCGCGAGACTCCGGCCCCGATGTTTGGGCGGCAGGTGCGGCTTACGAGTCCTATGTCGGGCGTTGGAGCCGGCCCGTCGCGCGCGAGCTCATCGACTGGCTGGCCATGCCGGCGCACAAGCGCTGGCTCGATATCGGCTGCGGCACCGGCGCGCTGACGCAGGAGATCCTGGCGCGCGCCGCGCCGGCCGCGGTGGTCGGGGTGGACACTTCCGAGGGCTTCATCGCCCATGCGCGGGCCAACACCAGTGATCCGCGCGCGGCGTTTCGCGTGAGCGACGCCCAGGCGCTGCCGTTCGCGGACCGCGAATTCGATGTCGCGGTGTCGGGTCTGGTGCTCAATTTCATTCCGCGCCCCGAACAGGCGCTCGCCGAAGCTCGGCGCGTCCTGCGTCCCGGCGGCATCGCCGCGGTCTATGTGTGGGACTACGCGGGCGGGATGCAGTTGATGCGCTACTTCTGGAGCGCCGCGGCCGCGCTCGATCCCCGTGCCGAAGCGCTCGATGAAGGCAGGCGCTTTCCGATCTGCAAGCCCGAGCCGCTGATCGCCTTGTTCGAGTCCTGCGGTTTCGCGCAGGTCGAATGCCGCGTCGTCGACGTGCCGACGACGTTCAAGAATTTCGGCGACTACTGGTCGCCGTTTCTGGGTGGCCAAGGTCCGGCACCGACATATGCGTGCGCGCTGCCGGAGCCTCAGCGCGAGACGCTGCGCGAGCGCCTGCAGGCAACGCTGCCGACTGAGCCCGACGGCTCCATTCGCCTGATGGCGCGCGCCTTCGCGGTGCGTGGCGTCTATGCGGCCGCAGGTTGATTGCCTGGCCTGGGCGACGGCGCCTCACGGCCACTTCGCGACGAGGCGCGTGTCCAGCGCTTCGGCGGTGCGCTCCATCGCGTCGATCCAGGCGCGCGACGGCGGGCGTGGCGGCGTGAAGAACTGGAAGAATTGGATCGTCGGCGTGAGGCGGACCTGCGCGGAGACCGTCGGGAAGATCTCGCGCACGCGCGCCGCAGGCATGGTTTCGCCGAGCGGCGTGTGGAATACGATCGGCTGCGTTGCGCCGCGGAAGCGGAAAACGCCGTCGCGCGGCTCGAAGATGTGGCTCACATTCATGCGTCCGTCCGCATAAGCCTGCCGTTTCTCGAGCACGCGATAGCCTTCGAAGCGATCGTCGCCGACCGTGAAGGCGATCTCTTCGAAACCTTCGCGTGCTTTCGGATCCGCGAGACGCTCGGCGGTCGGGACCTCGACGGCGCGCCACGGCGGATTGCCCGACTGGCGCACGCGCAGCACCGAGACATTGACCATGAGTGTCCGGTCCGCCGTCTCGACCGCGAGCACCAGGTGATCGTTGAAGCCGCGGCCGGCGCGCATGGCGCCGCAGCTGCAGGCGCCCTTCGGTACATGGCGCAGCCGCGCCGGTCGCTCTGGCGCGTAGGTGATGAGGACGTGGTCGCCGAAGTCGAAGGTCGTGCAGATCGGCACGTGGCAGCGCCCGGAGGCGATCACCTCTTCGGCCGGCTCCTGTGCGTCGAGCGGCTTTGGTGACGACGGCGCGGTGGCGAGCCACAGGGCGACGCCGCCGAAGAAGAGCAGGGCGACGCCGCGATAGCCGCCGAAGATCTGACGGAGAAGGCGCGCAAGAAAGCCCATCCGCGAAGCCTAGCAGAGGCGCCGGCGTAACGCCGGCCGATCAGCCGCGATGGTGGACGAAGCCTGAAAGGCAGCGCCCGCCAATTCACAGAAAATAACTGTGATGGATTCTGAGGTACTCCTCAAAATTCATCAAGCTAGCATTGATCCGATTGAGGAAATTCCGCCGAATTCCTCATCCGGCGGATCGAGGAAATCAACCCGCCATCTCGCCGCGGACCTTGGCGCGCAGCTCGTCGATCGACACGAGGCTCTTGCCGTTCTCCACGTGCCAGAAGGTCCAGCCATTGCAGGCCTCGAGCCCTTGCGCGACCGCGCCGACCCGGTGGATCGAGCCGACCACCGGTGTCGCACCCGGTCCGGTCGCCAGCGTCACGGCGCCGTCGGCGCGCACCAGCGCCTTGTAGCGCCGCTTCGCATCGACCAGCCGCGTACCGGGCGCGATCAGCCCGCGCTCGATCAGCGACGCGAAGGCGACCCGGGGGGCCTCGCGCGCCGTCATGAACGGCGCCAGCGTCGCTTCCGGGAGCGGCTCGATGGCGGCGATGCGCGCCTCGGCGGCTGCCGCATAGGCGGCGTCGCGTTCGACGCCGATAAACCGCCGGCCGAGACGCTTCGCCGCGGCGCCCGTCGTGCCGGTGCCGCTGAAAGGATCGAGCACGAGATCGCCCGGCCGGGAGGAGGAAAGGATCACGCGCGCCAGCAGCGACTCGGGCTTCTGCGTCGGATGCAGCTTCTTGCCGTCCGCGCCCTTGAGGCGCTCCTCGCCGGTGCACAGCGGCAGCGTCCAGTCGGAGCGCGCCTGCACGTCCTCATTGCCGGCTTTGAGAGCCTCGTAGTTGAACGTGTAGCCCTTGCCGCCCGGCTCGCGCGCGGCCCAGATCATGGTCTCGTGCGCATTGGTGAAGCGCCGGCCGCGGAAGTTCGGCATCGGATTGGTCTTGCGCCACACGATGTCGTTCAGGATCCAGAAGCCGAGGTCCTGCAGGATTGTGCCGACGCGGAAGATGTTGTGATACGAGCCGATCACCCACAGCGTCGCCGACGGCTTCATCAAGCGGCGGCAGGCGATGAGCCAGGCGCGCGTGAAATCGTCATAGGCCGCGAAGCTCTCGAACTTGTCCCAGTCGTCGTCGACGGCGTCGACGCGCCTGGCGTCCGGACGCTTCAGATCGCCCTGGAGCTGCAGATTGTAGGGTGGATCCGCGAACACGAGGTCCACGGAGGCGGCTGGCAGCGCGGCCATGGCGGCGACGCAATCGCCGACAAGGATGCGCGAAGCTTCGGATTCGTTCGGAGAACGGCGGGGCGCCTTAATAG